>NZ_CP108393.1:6967500-7333982 GCF_035961655.1 Streptomyces sp. NBC_01317
ATGCCCCCGTAACTTCGGGAGAAGGGGGGCCATCTTGGGTGACGGAATTTTCTTCCTGAGCTTGGGGTGGCCGCAGAGACCAGCGAGAAGCGACTGTTTACTAAAAACACAGGTCCGTGCGAAGCCGTAAGGCGATGTATACGGACTGACGCCTGCCCGGTGCTGGAACGTTAAGGGGACCGGTTAGTCACATTTCGGTGTGGCGAGGCTGAGAACTTAAGCGCCAGTAAACGGCGGTGGTAACTATAACCATCCTAAGGTAGCGAAATTCCTTGTCGGGTAAGTTCCGACCTGCACGAATGGCGTAACGACTTCTCGACTGTCTCAACCATAGGCCCGGTGAAATTGCACTACGAGTAAAGATGCTCGTTTCGCGCAGCAGGACGGAAAGACCCCGGGACCTTTACTATAGTTTGATATTGGTGTTCGGTTCGGCTTGTGTAGGATAGGTGGGAGACTGTGAAGCTTGGACGCCAGTTCAGGTGGAGTCGTCGTTGAAATACCACTCTGGTCGTGCTGGATGTCTAACCTGGGTCCGTGATCCGGATCAGGGACAGTGTCTGATGGGTAGTTTAACTGGGGCGGTTGCCTCCTAAAGAGTAACGGAGGCGCCCAAAGGTTCCCTCAGCCTGGTTGGTAATCAGGTGTTGAGTGTAAGTGCACAAGGGAGCTTGACTGTGAGACCGACGGGTCGAGCAGGGACGAAAGTCGGGACTAGTGATCCGGCGGTGGCTTGTGGAAGCGCCGTCGCTCAACGGATAAAAGGTACCCCGGGGATAACAGGCTGATCTTCCCCAAGAGTCCATATCGACGGGATGGTTTGGCACCTCGATGTCGGCTCGTCGCATCCTGGGGCTGGAGTCGGTCCCAAGGGTTGGGCTGTTCGCCCATTAAAGCGGTACGCGAGCTGGGTTTAGAACGTCGTGAGACAGTTCGGTCCCTATCCGCTGTGCGCGTAGGAGTTTTGAGAAGGGCTGTCCCTAGTACGAGAGGACCGGGACGGACGAACCTCTGGTGTGCCAGTTGTTCTGCCAAGGGCATGGCTGGTTGGCTACGTTCGGGAGGGATAACCGCTGAAAGCATCTAAGCGGGAAGCCTGCTTCGAGATGAGAACTCCCACCCCCTTCGAGGGGTTAAGGCTCCCAGTAGACGACTGGGTTGATAGGCCAGATGTGGAAGACCGGTAACGGTCGAAGCTGACTGGTACTAATAGGCCGAGGGCTTGTCCTCAGTTGCTCGCGTCCACTGTGTTAGTTCTGAAGTAACGAAGAGCCGTGTTGTCATCCAGCTTTTCTGTTGTCTTCATAGTGTTTCGGTGGTCATTGCGTGAGGGAAACGCCCGGTTACATTCCGAACCCGGAAGCTAAGCCTCGTAGCGCCGATGGTACTGCAGGGGGGACCCTGTGGGAGAGTAGGACGCCGCCGAACAATCTTTGATCGTGGGAATGCCCTGTACCTTCTGGTACAGGGCATTCTTGCGTTCAGGATCAATGCGCGGGACCCCCTGGCGTCCGCCGGCCCGGGCTGAGGGTAGGGTCCAGGAGGCATCATTGGCACATTCCACACAGGAGGCCCCCGGGTGGAGGTCCAGGAGACCCGCGTTCAGACCGACCGGGTGCTCACCATCCCCAACGTCCTCAGCATGGCCCGCCTCGTCGGTGTGCCGGTCTTCCTGTGGCTGATTCTCCGCCCCGAGTTCGGCGGACCGAACAGCGACGGCTGGGCCCTGCTGGTGCTGGCCCTCAGCGGCGTCAGCGACTATCTCGACGGCAAGCTGGCCCGCCGGTGGAACCAGATCAGCAGCCTGGGACGGCTCCTGGACCCCGCCGCGGACCGGCTCTACATCCTTTCCACCCTGGTTGGCCTCACCTGGCGCGAGATCCTGCCGCTCTGGCTGACAGCGGCGCTTTTGGCCCGTGAGCTGATGCTTCTGGTGATGGTGGGAATCCTCAGGAGGCACGGCTATCCGCCTCCCCAGGTGAACTTTCTCGGGAAGGCGGCTACCTTCAACTTGATGTACGCCTTCCCGCTCCTGTTGCTGAGCGACCGGAGCGGTTGGCTTGCCTCGCTCGCCGAAGTTTTCGGATGGGCGTTCGCCGGATGGGGTACAACTCTGTATTGGTGGGCAGGGATCCTGTATGTGGTCCAGGTCCGCCGGCTCGTCCGGGCGGACACAGTGGCCGATTGAGCTCGTCGACGCCGTGCCGCGCAGAGTCGCCCGGCCTGCGGCTCACACGCCTAGAGGCCTGTCCGGACGGGTTCGGTCGGCGAGATCGTCTCTTCAAGGAGGACGCTTCCGACATGAAGGCCGTCGTGATGGCCGGTGGCGAAGGAACTCGACTTCGCCCCATGACCTCAAGCATGCCCAAGCCGCTCCTGCCGGTGGTGAACCGGCCGATCATGGAGCACGTGCTTCGCCTGCTCAAGCGCCATGGGCTCAGCGAGACCGTCGTGACCGTGCAGTTTCTCGCCTCTCTCGTCAAGAACTATTTCGGCGACGGCGAAGAGCTCGGCATGGAACTCACCTACGCCAACGAGGAGAAGCCACTGGGAACGGCGGGAAGCGTCAAGAATGCCGAAGAGGCACTCAAGGACGACGCCTTCCTTGTCATTTCCGGTGACGCCCTCACCGACTTCGACCTGACCGACCTCATCGCTTTCCACAAGGAAAAGGGCGCACTGGTGACGGTGTGCCTGACCCGTGTGCCGAATCCTCTGGAATTCGGTATCACGATCGTGGACGAGGAAGGAAAGGTCGAGCGGTTCCTGGAGAAGCCCACCTGGGGACAGGTCTTCTCCGACACCGTGAACACGGGCATCTATGTGATGGAGCCCGAGGTCTTCAACTACGTCGAGGCCGATGTCTCGGTCGACTGGTCCGGGGACGTCTTCCCTCAGCTCATGAAGGAAGGCAAGCCCATCTACGGCTATATCGCCGAGGGCTACTGGGAAGACGTCGGCACGCACGAAAGCTATGTGAAGGCCCAGGCCGACGTCCTCGAAGGCAAGGTCGACGTCGACATCGACGGTTTCGAGATCTCTCCCGGCGTATGGGTGGCCGAGGGCGCCGAGGTGCACCCCGACGCGGTGCTGCGCGGGCCGCTGTACATCGGTGACTACGCCAAGGTCGAAGCCGACGTGGAGTTGCGCGAGCACACCGTCCTCGGGTCCAACGTGGTCGTGAAGACCGGCGCGTTCCTCCACAGAGCCGTCGTCCACGACAACGTCTACATCGGCCAGCACAGCAATCTCCGCGGCTGTGTGGTCGGCAAGAACACCGACATCATGCGGGCCGCGCGGATCGAGGACGGCGCGGTCATCGGCGACGAATGCCTCGTCGGCGAAGAATCGATCATCCAGGGCAACGTACGGGTCTACCCGTTCAAGACCATCGAGGCCGGCGCGTTTGTCAACACGTCGGTGATCTGGGAGTCCCGAGGACAGGCGAATCTCTTCGGCGCCCGCGGTGTCTCCGGGATCCTGAACGTCGAGATCACGCCGGAGCTGGCCGTACGGCTGGCGGGGGCGTACGCGACGACCCTGAAGAAGGGGTCCACCGTCACCACGGCCCGTGACCACTCGCGTGGTGCGCGCGCGCTGAAGCGGGCCGTGATCTCGTCGCTCCAGTCCAGCGCCATCGACGTACGCGACCTGGAGAACGTACCGCTGCCCGTCGCCCGGCAGCAGACCGCCAGGGGCAGCGCCGGCGGCATCATGATCCGTACGTCCCCGGGGGTCCCCGACTCCGTGGACATCATGTTCTTCGACGAGCGGGGCGCCGACCTCTCCCAGGCCGGCCAGCGCAAGCTGGACCGCATCTACGCCCGGCAGGAGTACCGCCGCGCGTTCCCGGGAGAGATCGGGGACCTGCACTTCCCTGCCAGTGTCTTCGACTCGTACACGGGCTCCCTGCTCCGCAACGTCGACACGACGGGCATCGCGGAGGCCGGGCTCAAGGTCGTGGTCGACGCGTCCAACGGAAGCGCCGGCCTTGTCCTGCCCAGCCTGCTCGGACGGCTCGGTGTCGACGCGCTGACCATCAACCCGGGGCTCGACGAGTCGCGGCCGACGGAGACGGCCGAATCCCGCCGTTCCGGGCTGGTCAGGCTCGGCGAGATCGTGGCGTCCGCGCGTGCCGCGTTCGGTGTGCGGTTCGACCCGGTCGGCGAGCGGCTGTCGCTGGTCGACGAGCGGGGCCGGATCATCGAGGACGACCGGGCCCTGCTGGTGCTGCTCGACCTGGTCGCCGCGGAGCGCCGCAGCGGCCGGGTGGCGCTGCCGGTGACGACCACCAGGATCGCCGAGCAGGTCGCGGCGTACCACGGCACGCAGGTGGAGTGGACGACCACCTCGCCGGACGACCTGACCCGGGTCGGCCGGGAGGAGACCACGATCTTCGGCGGTGACGGGCGTGGTGCCTTCATCGTGCCGGAGTTCAGCAGTGTCCTGGACGGTACGGCGGCGTTCGTGCGCCTCATCGGTCTGGTGGCGCGTACGCAGCTGACCCTGAGCCAGATCGACGCCCGCATACCGCGAGCCCATGTGCTGCGCCGCGATCTGGCGACCCCCTGGGCCGTCAAGGGACTCGTGATGCGCAGCGTCGTGGAGGCGGCCGGAGACCGGCAGGTGGACACGACGGACGGGGTCCGGGTCGTGGAGACCGACGGGCGCTGGGTGATGGTCCTGCCCGACCCGTCCGAGGCCGTGACCCATCTGTGGGCGGAGGGACCCGACGACGCGTCGGCCCAGGCCCTGCTCGACGAGTGGTCGTCGGTGGTGGACGGCGCGGGTCACTAGCACCCGTCAACAGCACCGGGCAACAGCACTGATCAGCGTTACCGCCGGGCGGGCCGTTCACGGTCCGCCCGGCCGGTTCTTCGGCAGTACCTACGACGTGCGACGATGTGCGGCATGTCGCAGCAGTCCCCCATTCGGAGCACCGGCACGCCACGCGCGCGTCCCGATGCGTCCATGTCGCTGCTGAACAACGTGATGGACCACGGCCTCGACGAGGGGTACGCGGAAGCGGCGGCCCGCAGGGACGCCGAGGGCGGTGAACTGCCCCGTACCCTCAAGGCCAGACTGTGGCTCGCGGCGGGCCTGGTGCTGGCCGCGCTGGTGGTCACCGTGGGCGCGGCCCAGGCGCGGATCTCCGCCCCCGTGGTGGCCAAGGAGCGCGAAGAGCTCATCGACCGTATCCACGACGAGACTTCGGCGGCGGACGCGCTGGAGCGTGACGTCGAGAAGCTCCGTGACGAGGTCGGCGAGCGGCAGCGGGCCGCGCTGCGCCGGCCGAGCGGTGCCCATGCCGAGCTGGTCGATCTGCTGTCCGGCGCGACCGCCGTCCAAGGACAGGGCCTGAGGCTGGTCGTGGACGACGCGAAGGACAGCGAGCAGGGGGGTGGCGGCGGGCCCCGGGAGAGCGCCAGTTTCGCCGACACGGGGCGGGTACGGGACCGGGACATGCAGCGGGTCGTCAACGGCCTCTGGGAGTCCGGCGCGGAGGCCATCGCCATCAACGACCAGCGCCTGACATCCCTTTCGGCGATCAGGGCCGCGGGTGACGCCATACTGGTCGACAACAGGCCGCTGGTGCCCCCGTACACCGTGCTCGCCGTGGGCGACGGGAAGAAGTTGAGCACCGCGTTCCAGGACAGCGCCGACGGGCAGTATCTGCACGCGCTCCAGGAGAACTTCGACATCAGGACGAGCATCTCGGTCCGGGGCGAGGTGCGTCTCCCCGCCGCGCCGAGCCTGATCGTACGTACAGCAAAGCCGAAGGCCGCCGCCCCCGGGAAGGGCAACGGGCAGGACGCGGCCGACACAGGGAAGGGCACATCGTGATCGCCGTACTGGGCCTCGTCGTGGGAGTCGTGGTCGGACTGTTGGTCCGGCCCGAAGTGCCGGCGGTGGTCGAGCCCTATCTGCCGATCGCCGTGGTGGCGGCCCTGGACGCGGTCTTCGGCGGCCTGCGGGCCATGCTCGACGGGATCTTCGTGGACAAGGTCTTCGTCGTCTCCTTCCTCTCGAACGTCGTGGTGGCCGCGCTGATCGTGTTCCTCGGCGACAAGCTCGGTGTGGGCGCCCAGTTGTCGACCGGTGTGGTCGTGGTCTTCGGCATCCGGATCTTCTCCAACGCCGCCGCGATCCGCCGGCACGTCTTCCGGGCGTGACGCCGATGAGCGACCAGGGAGGGACAGACAGGGAGCCCCGGCGGCTCACCGGCCGTCAGCGGCTCGCGGCGGGGCTATGGCCGCCCCGGGTGACCCGCGCCCAACTCATCGTGGCCGTGCTGCTGTTCGGGCTCGGTCTGGGGCTCGCCATCCAGGTGCGGTCGAACAACGACGACAGCGCGCTGCGCGGGGCCCGGCAGGAGGACCTGGTGCGGATCCTCGACGAACTGGACGACCGTACCCAGCGGCTGGAGGACGAGAAGCAGAGCCTCGACGACCAGCGCACCGAGCTGGAGACCAGCTCGGACCAGGCCGAGGAGGCCCGCAAGCAGACGCGGGAGAAGGAACAGCAGCTCGGCATCCTGGCCGGCACCGTCGCCGCCGAGGGGCCCGGGATCACGCTGACCGTCGCCGACGGCAGCGACACCGTCGAACCCGACATGCTGCTCGACACGATCCAGGAGCTGCGGGCCGCGGGCGCGGAGGCGATCCAGATCAATGACGTCCGGGTGGTTGCGAACACCTACTTCTCGGGTACGGGAGGTGACATCCAGGTGGACGGGAAGCGGGTCACCGCGCCGTACCGTTTCAAGGTCATCGGCAAGCCCCAGGACCTGGAGCCCGCCCTCAACATCCCGGGCGGGGTGGTGCAGACACTGGAGAAGGAGCAGGCCACGGCCACGGTGGCCCGGGCTGAGAAGATCATTGTCAATGCCTTGCGACCGGCGCGGCGCCCTGACTACGCTCAGTCGTCGGCGCAGTGAGGCGGGGGCGCATGGCGGCCACCGGCCGCGGGCATGAGGTTGCGGGGGGTCGGCGCACGAACAGTGTGGTGAGTGGTGGAAACTGTCCGGTGGATACGGACGTTGTCAAGATGTCCGGGTCGGCAGGTGTGTTCATTCAGGGTTCGTCCTGCCCCACGGGCGGGTCTGTATCGGTCAAGGGGAATCGCCCGTGAAGTTGTTTGGGAAGTTGTTCGGCAAGAGCGCACGCGAGGACGGCGGGGGTTCCCGTCACCGTGCGGCGCGGCACGGCGGGAGCGAGGAGCCGAGCGGCGACCGCCCGCTCTTCCGTGACCAGGTGGGTGACGGTGCCGCAGGTGGCGCGTCGTCTGTTGACCCCGCCGGTCAGGGCCGCATAGGTTTCGGTGAACCATCAACCTCAAGTACGGGTGGAGGGTCTGCCTTGCCGGTCTGTACGAGGTGTGGCCACCGCAACGCGGAGGCCAGTCGGTTCTGCTCCAACTGCGGAGCGCCGCTGCGGGCCGGGGCGCCCGCCGAGCGTGCTTCGGAGACGACCTCCACCATCTCCATCTCCGGCCTTGAGGCGTACGAGTCGGAGGTCACGGGCCAGACGGCCGTGCCGTCCCTCTCCCCGGAGGCCCAGGCCGCCGTGGACGCCCTCCCGCTGGGTTCGGCGCTCCTCGTGGTGCGCAGGGGGCCCAACTCGGGCAGCCGCTTCCTCCTGGACAGCGAGCTGACGACGGCCGGCCGCCACCCGCAGAGCGACATCTTCCTCGACGACGTGACCGTCTCCCGCCGCCATGTGGACTTCCGCAGGGGTGCCGACGGCCGCTTCACCGTCTCGGACGTGGGCAGCCTGAACGGCACGTACGTCAATCGTGAGCGGATCGACTCGGTCCTGCTGTCGAACGGCGACGAGGTTCAGATCGGCAAGTACCGGCTGGTCTTCTACGCGAGCCAGCGGGGCGTGTGACTTTCAGGAAAGGTCCATGCTGCGAACACCCACGGGCGGTGCCGGTCACGGCACCGCCCCCTCGGGCGACACTCTGCTGAGCATCGGTGCGGTGCTCGGCCGGCTGCGGGTCGAGTTCCCCGAGGTCACCATGTCCAAGATCCGTTTCCTGGAGGCGGAGGGCCTGGTCGAGCCGCGGCGCACCTCGTCGGGGTACCGGAAGTTCGGGCCCCAGGACGTGGAGCGGCTGACCCAGGTGCTGCGGATGCAGCGGGACCACTACCTCCCGCTGAAAGCCATCCGGGAGCATCTCGACGCCCTCGGCCGGGGCGAGCGCGTCCCCCTGCCGTCCCAGCAGCGCCAGCGGCGGGCCGGGGCGGACACCGGGCCCGCGCCGCGGACCGCCGCCAGGATCGGGCGTGAGGAGCTGCTGGCCGCCTCCGGGGCCGACGCGAGCGCGCTGGACGAGTGGGAGTCGTACGGCCTCATCACTCCGATGCCGGACGGCGGGTACGACGCCGAGTCCGTGACCGTGGCGAAACTGGTCGCGGATCTCGGAAGATTCGGCCTGGAACCACGTCATCTGCGGATCATGAGAGCGGCGGCCCAGCGCGAGGCGGGGATGGTCGAGCAGGTCGTCGCACCGCTGCGCCGGCACCGTAACCCGCAGACCAGAGCCCATGCGGAGGCCACCACGAGGGAGCTGGCGACCCTCTCGGTGAAGCTGCACGCGGCACTGTTCCGGACGGCTCTCGGAGCACATCCGTACTGATCATGGGGGAGTCCGACTACCCAAACCGGTCGCTCGCGTCCTAGGGTTGCTGTGTGAACGAGCTCGACGTTGTGGGTGTCCGGGTGGAAATGCCCTCCAACCAACCGATCGTGCTCCTGCGTGAAGTGGGAGGCGATCGGTACCTTCCCATCTGGATCGGGCCGGGGGAGGCCACCGCCATCGCCTTCGCCCAGCAGGGCATGACGCCTGCCAGGCCGCTGACCCATGACCTTTTCAAGGATGTCCTTGAGGCCGTGGGCCAGGAACTGACCGAGGTCCGCATCACGGATCTCAGGGAAGGTGTCTTCTACGCGGAGCTGGTCTTCGCCAGCGGGGTCGAGGTGAGCGCCAGGCCGTCCGACGCCATAGCGCTCGCGCTGCGCACCGGCACGCCGATCTACGGCAGTGACGGCGTCCTGGACGACGCGGGGATCGCCATCCCGGACGAGCAGGAGGACGAGGTGGAGAAGTTCCGCGAGTTCCTCGACCAGATCTCTCCCGAGGACTTCGGGACCAACAGCCAGTGAGTGGTCGGTGAGTGCCTGCCGGTGAGTGCCTGATCGGCCGGAGGCGGACCCGCCTCCGGACAGCACCGGCAGCACATCCGGTCAGCCTTTCCCGGGACCGGGACACGCGAAACCACTCTCAAGGTGATTATCACTCGGCGTGGCGAGTGCGGCGATCGTTGACGCACCCCGGGTGACTCCCTACCGTCGTTGAGGGCAGGTCAAGGACGGAGGTCGGCGTGAGAAGCAGCGGCGACGGTACGGCGGTGGGCGGGGCGTTCCCGCTGCGGAGCGAGGCGGCCGACCCCGGTACCGAGACGGTCGGGTACCGAGGACCGACCGCGTGTGCCGCGGCGGGGATCACGTACCGCCAGTTGGACTACTGGGCGCGTACGGGGCTCGTGGAGCCCAGCGTGCGCGCGGCGTACGGCTCCGGGGCGCAGCGGCTCTACAGCTTCCGTGACGTGGTCGTCCTCAAGATCGTGAAGCGGTTCCTGGACACCGGGGTCGCTCTCCAGAACATCAGGGCGGCCGTGCGGCACCTGCGGACCCGGGGCGTCCAGGATCTTGAGCGGATGACGCTGATGAGCGACGGGGCGACGGTCTACGAGTGCTCGTCGCCGGACGAGGTCGTCACGCTGCTCCAGGGCGGTCAGGGGATCTTCGGGATCGCGGTCGGGGTGGTGTGGCGGGACGTCGAGGCCGCCCTGTCCCAGCTGCACGGGGAGCGGATCGACACGGGCGAGACGCTGGTGGGGAACAACCCCGCCGACGAACTGGCCAGGCGGCGCAGGGACCGCGCGGTCTGAGCCGCGCGAGCTCCGTACACGCCGGGCCGGGCCCGTCCTCACGCCGTACCGGCCGATTGTCAGTGGTGTGAGGGAGCATCGGGGGTGTGAGAGCCGCCCCGACCGTCCTGCATCTGGACATGGATGCCTTCTTCGCCGCCGCCGAGCAGGCGGCGAAGCCGAGTCTGCGCGGAAAGCCCGTGGTGGTCGGCGGCCTCGGACCGCGTGGGGTGGTCTCCACGGCCTCCTACGAGGCGCGGCGGTACGGGGTGCACTCGGCGATGCCGATGGCGCAGGCCAGACGGCTCGCGCCGAACGCCGCGTACCTCGTCCCGCGCTTCACCGTCTACCGGGCGATCAGCGAGCAGGTGATGGAGCTGCTGGGCCGGCTGTCGCCGCTGGTGGAACCCCTGAGCCTGGACGAGGCGTTCGTGGACCTGGAGGCGGGCGGCTCGGCCCACGACACGGCCTCCGCGCGGGCCGCCGGGGAGCGGCTGCGCCGGGACATCCGCGCGACCACGGGGCTCACCGGGTCGGTGGGGCTCGCGGGGTCCAAGATGCTGGCGAAGATCGCCTCCGAGCAGGCCAAGCCGGACGGCCTCGTCATCGTCGAGCCGGGGACCGAGCGCGCGCTCCTGGGGCCGATGACCGTACGGACCCTGCCCGGGGTCGGTCCCGCGACGGGGGAGCACCTGCGGCGGGCCGGGATGACCACCGTGGCCGATCTGGCGGAGGCCGGCGAGGACGAGCTCGTACGGCTGCTGGGGAAGTCGCACGGGGCGTCGCTGTTCCGGATGGCGGGCGGCCACGACGACCGGCCCGTGGTGGCCGAGCGGGAGACCAAGTCCGTCTCCGTGGAGGACACCTTCGACGTCGATCTGCACGACCGGGTGCGGGTGCGGTCGGAGGTGGACCGGCTGGCGGACCGGTGTGTCCAGCGGCTGCGGGCGGCCGGGCACTCGGGGCGGACGGTCGTGCTCAAGGTCCGGCGCTACGACTTCTCCACGCTGACCCGCTCGGAGACGCTGCGCGGGCCGACGGACGACCCGGGTGTGGTGCGGGAGGCGGCGGGGCGGCTGCTGGAGTCGGTGGACACCACGGGCGGGGTACGGCTGCTGGGGGTGGGGGTCAGCGGACTCGCGGACTACACGCAGGAGGACCTGTTCGCGCAGGCGGCCGCGGACCGGTTGGCGGCGGACCGGGCGGTGGAGGCGGCGGCCCAGGTCGCAGTACCCCCGGTGGCGCCCGAGGAGGGCTCCGAGAAAGGCCCTGAGAAGGCCGGGGAGGAGCGGGCCGGCCCTTCCCGGGCACTCGGGGCGGCGGAGGGGCACGCGGCGCCCACCGGGGGCGTACCGGCCGCTCAGGAGGCGTCGGAGACAGCGGACCTGCCCGCGGAGCGGCGCTTTCCCGCCGGGCACGACGTGCACCACGCCGTGTTCGGCGCGGGCTGGGTGCAGGGCAGCGGGCTGCGCCGGGTCACCGTACGGTTCGAGGAGCCGTGGTCCGCGCCGGGGCGGGTGCGGACCTTCTGGGTGGACGATCCAGAGCTGGAGCTGTCGGACCCGCTGCCCCTGACCGGAGGACCGGCCCAGGACGGGGCGGAGGCGACCCGGCGGGGGCCGGAGCCCGCCGGGGACGGGCCGGGGCCGCCGGAACGGGATCAGTCGTCCTGGCCGGCGACCCGTCCGAAGTCACGCTCGGCGTCCCGGTCGGACAGCGAGGCGGGGCGCTCGGGCGGGCCCGGTTCCGGCAGGGCGAGGCCGTAGTGGCGGTAGAGCTGGAGTTCCTGTTCGGGTGAGAGGTGCCTGCCGACACCGAAGTCGGGCGCGTCCTTGATGAGCGAGCGCTCGAAGGGGATCCGGAGCGTCTCCTCCTCCAGCGTGCTGGGCGCGAGGGGGACAAACGCGTCACGGCTGAAGATCCCGGTGCGGACGGCCGCCCACTCGGGCACCCCCGTGGCGTCGTCCAGATACACCTCGTCCACCGTGCCGATCTTGTGGCCGTCGCGGTCGAACGCCTTGCGGCCGATCAGGCTGCGCGGATCGATGTCGTTCTCCACGGTCCCTCCAACTGGTCGCACAAGCGGGGAAGACCCGTCGCTCCACTCATAAGAAAAGTGCAGATCCGGTCTGTCGGCCACTCGAAAAGCCCTGCGCGGGACCTCGCTGGTAGGCTGGCACACGGCTGCTGACCCTGTGCGGGAGAGTCCTCCGGTGAGATCGCCGGAGGCGCCGAAGGAGCAAATCCTCCCCGGAATCTCTCAGGCCCCCGTACCGCACGGACGAGGTCACTCTGGAAAGCAGGGCAGGCGCCCACGGCGTCCGCCCTCACCGACGGTGAAAGCCGGGCGGCCTCCTGGCGCCCGGTGAAGCTCTCAGGTCAGATGACAGAGGGGGAGGCCGTCCGGGCACCCGCGCCTTGGTGCCCCTCGCAGGTCGTGACGACCAGGAGGCCTCCCACATGACCGACCACCGCATTCCGCTCTCCCAGCTGGAGCGTGGCGTCCCCTTCGAGCAGCGCCATATCGGGCCCGACGTGGCGGCCCAGGCGAAGATGCTCGCGCAGGTCGGCTACGGCTCGCTGGACGAGCTGACCGCCGCCGCGGTGCCCGACGTGATCAAGAGCGCGGAGGCGCTGGGGCTCCCCGGGGCCCGTACCGAGGCCGAGGTGCTGGCGGAGCTGCGCGCCCTCGCCGACCGCAACACGGTCCTCGCCCCGATGATCGGCCTCGGCTACTACGGCACGTTCACGCCGCCGGTGATCCTGCGCAACGTCATGGAGAACCCGGCCTGGTACACCGCGTACACGCCGTACCAGCCGGAGATCTCCCAGGGCCGGCTCGAAGCTCTCCTGAACTTCCAGACGATGGTGGCCGACCTGACGGGGCTGCCCACCTCCGGTGCCTCCCTGCTGGACGAGGGCACGGCCGCCGCCGAGGCGATGGCGCTGTCCCGGCGCGCCGGCAAGGTCAAGGACGGTGTCTTCCTGATCGACGCCGACACCCTGCCCCAGACGATCGCCGTGATCAGGACCCGCGCCGAACCGGCCGGCGTCGAGGTCGTCGTCGCGGACCTGACCGACGGCATCCCGGCCGAGGTGGCCGAGCGCGGTGTCTTCGGTGTGCTGCTCCAGTACCCCGGCGCCTCCGGGGCCGTACGGGACATCAGGCCGGTCGTCGAGCGGGCGCACGAGCTGGGCGCCCTCGTCACCGTCGCCGCCGACCTGCTCGCGCTGACGCTCCTCACCTCGCCCGGTGAGCTGGGCGCGGACATCGCCGTCGGCACCACCCAGCGCTTCGGCGTCCCGATGGGCTTCGGTGGACCGCATGCCGGATTCATGGCCGTACGCGACACGTTCGCGCGCACCCTGCCGGGCCGGCTCGTCGGGGTGTCCGTAGACGCCGACGGCGACAAGGCGTACCGGCTGGCCCTCCAGACCCGCGAGCAGCACATCCGCCGCGAGAAGGCCACCAGCAACATCTGCACCGCGCAGGTCCTGCTCGCCGTGATGGCGGGCATGTACGCGGTCTACCACGGCCCCGACGGCCTGCGGGGCATCGCCCGGCGCACCCACCGCTACGCGACGCTGCTCGCCGAGGGGCTGCGGGCCGGCGGCGCGGAGGTCGTGCACGGCGCGTACTTCGACACGCTGACCGTACGGGTCCCCGGCCGGGCCGCCGAGGTCACCGCCGCCGCCCGTGAGCACGGCGTCAACCTGTACCAGGCCGACGCCGACCACGTCTCCGTCGCCTGTGACGAGACCACCGGGCGCGCCCAGCTGGCCGCCGTGTGGACGGCGTTCGGCGTCGACGCCGACATCGAGGCGCTGGACGCGGCCGCCGGGGACGCGCTGCCCGCGACGCTGCTGCGGAGCGACGACATCCTGACCCACCCCGTCTTCCACCAGCACCGCTCCGAGACGGCGATGCTGCGCTACCTGCGCAAGCTCTCCGACCGTGACTACGCGCTGGACCGCGGCATGATCCCGCTCGGCTCCTGCACCATGAAGCTGAACGCGACCACGGAGATGGAGTCGGTCACCTGGCCGGAGTTCGCGGCCCTGCACCCCTTCGCCCCGGCCGAGCAGGCCGAGGGCTACCTGACGCTCATCAGGGAGCTGGAGGAGCGGCTCGCCGAGGTCACCGGGTACGACGCGGTGTCCCTCCAGCCGAACGCCGGTTCCCAGGGCGAGCTGGCCGGGCTGCTCGCCGTACGGGCGTACCACCGCGCCAACGGCGACACGCGGCGCACCGTCTGCCTGATCCCGTCCTCCGCGCACGGCACGAACGCCGCGAGCGCGGTCATGGCCGGGATGAAGGTCGTGGTCGTCAAGACCCGCGAGGACGGTGACGTCGACGTCGAGGACCTGCACGCCAAGATCGAGCGGCACGGCGCCGAGCTGGCCGTCCTGATGGTCACCTACCCGTCCACCCACGGGGTGTTCGAGGAGCACATCAGCGACATCTGCGCCGCCGTGCACGACGCGGGCGGCCAGGTCTACGTCGACGGCGCCAACCTCAACGCGCTGGTGGGGCTGGCCAAGCCGGGCAAGTTCGGCTCGGACGTCTCCCACCTGAACCTGCACAAGACGTTCTGCATCCCGCACGGCGGCGGCGGTCCCGGGGTCGGTCCCGTCGGCGTACGGTCCCACCTCGCCCCGTACCTGCCCAACCACCCCCTCCAGCCGGCCGCGGGGCCCGAGACGGGTGTCGGCCCGATCTCCGCCGCCCCCTGGGGCTCGGCGGGCATACTGCCGATCTCCTGGGCGTACGTACGGCTGATGGGCGGCGAGGGCCTCAAGCGCGCGACGCAGGTCGCGGTGCTCGCGGCCAACTACATCGCCAAGCGCCTGGAGCCGCACTACCCGGTGCTCTACACCGGTCCGAACGGCCTGGTCGCCCACGAGTGCATCGTGGACCTGCGCCCGCTGTCGAAGGCGACGGGCGTCAGCGTCAGTGACATCGCCAAGCGGCTGATCGACTACGGCTTCCACGCGCCGACGATGTCGTTCCCCGTGGCGGGCACGCTGATGATCGAGCCGACCGAGAGCGAGGACCTGGGCGAACTGGACCGGTTCTGCGAGGCGATGATCGCGATCCGCGCCGAGGTCGAGAAGGTCGCGTCGGGCGAGTGGCCCGCGGACGACAACCCGCTGCGCAACGCGCCGCACACGGCGTCGGCGCTCGGCGGGGAGTGGGACCACCCGTACACCCGCGCCGAGGCGGTCTTCCCGGCCGGTGTCTCGGCCGCGGACAAGTACTGGCCGCCGGTCCGTCGTATCGACGACGCGTACGGCGACCGCAACCTGGTCTGCTCCTGCCCGCCGCTGGACGCGTACGACCACTGACCGTCCGACTGGGCGATCGACCGTCGGGGAACGGGAACGACGGGGTGTGCGTCGGGGCCGGTGCGGAGGAACGTCTCCGGGCCGGCCCCAGTCATACCGGCAGCGGGCGTTGTCGGCGCGCGCTGCGCCGCCGGTACCGGCGCGCCGCTGCCCGGCGGCCGCTCAGGCCGCCGTCACCGCCTGCTCGTCGCGCGGGCGGTGCGGCGCGATGATCTTTCCGTCGGGCAGCAGCTCGCCGGTGTCCTCGAAGACCAGAACGCCGTTGCACAGCAGGCTCCAGCCCTGTTCCGGATGGTGAGCCGTCAGGCGGGCGGCGTCCCGGTCGGCGGAGTCGGCGGTCGGGCACACGGGCTGGTGCTGGCACATGGCTGGGTTCTTTCGCTGCGTCGTGGTGAGTGTCCTGCGGCTCGATGTGGTCATGGCCGCCCCCCCGTATCTGTTGGTCCGGTCCTAGTGTTGCCCCACGGACGGCAATCCGCAGGTATTTCACGGCAGCACTTCCTTCTGTCCAAGGACGCGTCACCCGGCCGGACGGTTCGGTTCAACTTGTCCGCCGGGCGGGCCGGTTCGGGGCCGGACGCCGTTGACCGGCGGGGGAGCATCCCGGGATCGGCACGCACGAAGCCCCGCGACCGGCGGGATCGCGGGGCTTCATGGGAGCGGTACGCAGGTCAGGCGGGGGTACGGAGCAGCGGCGCCGGGGACAGTCTCAGCCCGATCATGGGCAGCAACTCGGCGACGCGATGCGGACGGTGCGCGGCGATGCCGGGCGGGGCGGGCGCGAGCGGCACCAGGATGTCGGCGGGCAAGGGCGAACCCTCGGACCCGTCCGCCTCCGTGTCGCTGTGCAGCCACAGCGTGATCATGTAGAGCTCGGGCACCGAGAGCAGCCGGGGCTGGTACGCCGTCCCCAGCGTCTCGGCCTGCCGCAGCGCACGTTCCGTGGAGGCGAGGTAGGGGCCCTCGAAGAAGCGCGAGAACGCCCAGCCGTCGGCGGTCAGCATGGTGTCGGCCGCGGCCACGGCGCGGTCGCCGTTGCGGATCAGGAAGCGCCAGCCGACCAGTCTCGTCCGGGGCGCGCGACCCGCGGGGGGTACCGCACGCCCTTTCGGAGCGACCTGGTCCAGCACGTGGAGCGGAAGGGGGAACTCGGGGCTCAGCGGTCCCTGGACGGACCGCAGAGCGGGTGTGCGGGCCTCGCGAACGGCGGTGGGGGAACCGAGTGCCGCGAGAACGCTGCGAAGGGCGGGTGCGGGGGCCGGGGGGAGATGCAGCGGCATGGTGGGTTGCCTCTCACTCAGGAGACAGGGTGGTGCGTGAGGTCGGTCGTGCGGGTGCGGACGTCGGTGTCAGCGTGCGTGGTCAGAGGGTGGCCTGGGGCCGTGAGCCGGGCGGCGCCTCTCTGCCTCGTACACGGATGTTATACGACACGTGTTCACACCATGTTTCTTCTAGCTGTCGCGAATATTGCGGGCAAGGCACTATCAGGTCCGTCTTCCGGCCGCTTTTTCTTGGATAAACGCGGAACGCGGGTGGCTGGCCTGGGCGTATTGGCTGCCTGTGGACGGCCGAAACTGGTCGCGGGGAAGATGACGTCCCGTCGACAATCTCGCTGAGCTCGAGCGCCACTCATGCCAATGGAATGTGCCGCATGCCTCCACTCTCCACTCTACCCGTTGCCCGGAGGGTGAGGGGGCGTTACGGATCACGGAGTCTGGGCATTATCGACCGTGACGCGAGCGGCCGGAGCCCGGGGCTGCCTACTGCAGGAGGGACGCTTCGATGGGGGAGAAGGTCGAGGCGGACGGGTTCGCTCTGTCCGATCGGCAGAAATACCGCAGAAAGTTGCAGCAGTGCCTGGCGGTACTGGGGCGGCTCCTGGCGGAGAAGAGGTTCGACCGGCCCAAAAATCTGATGGGCCTGGAGATCGAGCTCAATCTCGCGGGGTCCGACGGGATGCCGCGGATGATGAATGGCGAGGTGCTCGCACGCATCGCGAGTCGTGATTTCCAGACCGAACTCGGTATGTTCAACCTGGAAGTGAATATAGCTCCCCACCGGCTGGAGGGACGTGTTCTCGACCAGTTGGCCGAAGAACTGCGGGCCGGCCTCGGATATGCCCACCGCAAAGCGGACGAGGTCGACGCGGGCATTGTGATGATCGGTATTCTGCCGACCCTCACCCAGGACGACACGGTCTCCGCGAATCTCTCCGACGTCGGCCGCTACACGCTCCTCAACGACCAGATGGTCGCGGCCAGGGGCGAGGACTTCGCCCTGGACATCGAGGGGGTGGAGCGTCTCACCTGCCGGTCCGCGTCCATCACCCCGGAGGCCGCCTGCACCTCCGTACAGCTGCATCTCCAGGTCACACCCGAGCGATTCGCGGGGGTGTGGAACGCCGCGCAGGCCATCGCGTCCGTACAAGTGGCACTGGGTGCCAATGCCCCGTTCCTATTCGGCCGGGAGTTGTGGCGGGAATCCAGGCCGCCGCTGTTCCTCCAGGCGACGGATGTCAGGCCGCCCGAACTCGCCGCGCAGGGGGTGCGGCCGCGGACGTGGTTCGGCGAGCGTTGGATTGATTCGGCATACGACCTGTTCGCGGAGAATTTGCGTTACTTCCCTCCCCTGTTGCCGATCTGTGACGACGAGGATCCACTGCGGACGCTGGACGACGGGGGAGTGCCCGGCCTGTCGGAGCTGGCGCTGCACAACGGCACGGTCTACCGCTGGAACCGGCCGGTGTACGAGGTCGCGGACGGCGTGCCGCATCTGCGGGTGGAGAACCGTGTCCTGCCCGCGGGCCCGACGGTCACCGATGTGATCGCCAACGCCGCCTTCTACTACGGGCTGGTGCGCGCGCTCGCCGACGACACGAGGCCGGTGTGGAAGCGGCTGCCGTTCGAGACGGCGGCCGCCAACTTCGAGACCGCGTGCCGGCACGGCATCGACGCGGAGCTGCGGTGGCCCCGGCCGGGCCGGGGGACCGGTATCACCACCGTGCCGGTCGTGAAGCTCGTACGGGACGAACTGCTGCCGCTCGCGGCGGCCGGTCTCGACGCGTGGCAGGTCGAGCCGGCGGACCGTGACTTCTACCTCGGGGTCATCGAGGAGCGGTGCAAGCTGCGGGTGAACGGCGCCTCGTGGCAGGTGGACACCTACCACCGGGCACGGGAGGAGGGGCTGGGGCGGGAGGCCGCGCTGGCCGCGACCACCCGGCGCTACAGCGAACTGATGCACCGGGGCGAGCCGGTGCACACCTGGCCGGCCGGGCTGTCCGCGCCGGGGGCCGGTGACCCGGCCTGACCGGCGGAGGTTCGGAGGACGGAGGCGCGGAGGGCGGGCGAGCGGACGAGTGGGCGCTGCCTCGGCGGCGGGCTTACGGCTCCTCCTCCTCGCCGACCGCCATGATCGCCTGGAGGATCACCGCCTGGATGTCGCCCGGATCGCTCACCTCGTAGCCCGCGCCGCCCGTGGCCCTGGCTATCTGGTGCACCGCCGCCCGGTCCGCGTCGGGGCCGACCGCGATACCGATCAGCGGGACGGGACGGGTGGGATCCGTGAGCGCACGCAACCGGCTGATCAGCGCGGCACGCGAAATGCTGTGGTCGTCCTTGTTGGTCCCGTCCGTGAGCAGGACGACGGCGTTGAACTTGCCCTTCACGTACGAGGCCTGGGCCTCTTTGTAGGCCGCCAGCGTCGTGTCGTACAGACCGGTGTCGCCGTCGGGGACCGGTTCGAGGGCCGAGAAGGCGTCCGACAGCTCCTCGCGGTGCGTACCGCCGCCCTTGGCCGCGTCCCCGAGCCGGGCCGTCTCCTCCACCTTGCGGTAGTCCTTGGCGCCGTCCAGCCGGGTCGCGAACTTCCACAGCCCGATCTCGTCCTCGGGCGTGAACTGCGCCAGCGCCTGGAGCAGCGACGCCTTGGTGACATCCATCCGGCTCTGGCCGCCGCGCCCGGGGACCGGCGCCTCCATCGAGCCCGACGCGTCCACGACCGTCGTCAGCCGGGCGCTCTGCACGGTGACGGTCCACAGGCCGAGCGTCCGCTGGACCTCCTCCGCCGTCGGGGGCCTGGAGTCGTCCGTGTCGTACGGCTGGGGCGCGCGCCCGCCCGCCGTACGGACCAGCGCGGTCTTCACCGGGGTGTCCGCCGCCCCCGCCCGGAAGCCGTGGTCCTCCAGCGTGCGGTACGACGCGTCGTCCGTGAGCAGGGCCATGAACCGCATGGCGGCACGGCTCTCGTCCGTGGTCAGCTCGGACTCGTCGACCAGGTTGTACGGGTAGTCGAGCGCGGGCGCGCCGTCCGTGGGATAGAAGAGCTGGAGATTCGCGGCGCCGTTGCTCCCCGAGTTGTGGACGAACGCGGCCTGTTCGGAGAGCAGGACCGCCTCGTTGCGCCGGGGGTTGCCCTTCTCCGCGCCCGAGTCGTCCTCGGCCAGCGTCCTGAGCACCTGGATGTCGGAGTCGGAGACGCGCTGCGACAGGAGCTTCGCCGTGGCGGCGGCCCTGGTGTCGCCGCCCGGGCCGGCGTCGCGGGACGACCCGGCGATGCTGGTGAGCGCCAGCAGGCCGGTCGCGCTGCGCGCCGGGTCGGCCGCCCCCAGGAGCCGCTGGTCCTGTTCGGTCGCGGCCGTGGTCAGTCCCGCCCAGGTGTACGTCTTCCTGGGCCAGCCGAGGGACGCGGCGGCCGTGGGCACCGCGGCCAGCGTGACCGGGGAGAGGGCCACATTGCCGGCCGGGGTCAGCGACGCGGCGTCCCCGACACTCTCGGCGCGGTCCACCCACACGCCGGAGTCGGGCACCCAGACCTCGAAGTCCGGGGTCTCGGAACCGCGCGCGAGGGCGCTCGCGACCCGGTAGTTCTCGCGTGCGACGACCCGGATGTCCAGACACTGTCCGTCGGAGGTCACCTTGTCCGCGCGGGCGCGGTCGGCGATGGCCCGCAGCGCGGGCGCGATGTCGGGCGAGGCCACCATCCGCAGCCGTACCGGAACGCCCCCGCAGGCCTCGGCGAAGGAGAGCGCGCCGCTCTGCACCGCGACGGCGGCCCCCGCCGCCACGGTCAGGACGAGGGCGGTGGCGATCGCGACGCTGCGACGGCGCGGAGAGCGGGGCCTGGCCGGACCCGCCGCTCTCTCGTCGGGCAAGCTGTGACGTCCCATGGCGGTGGCGCCCTCCTTCGTGAGGGGTGAACAGGGGTGGGCGCGAAGGGCGCGGCTCGATGGGTGTAGAAGAGGGGGTACCTCGCCGCCGAACGGCGACCGTCCCCCGGCCTGTCGCGCGCGATCTTCGTACCTGCATTCGAGACCCTAGCGGCACGGCAAGTGGCATGAGGCGGGAATACTCAACTGGAGGCAGGTGTGCGGGCGGACGTGGATCAGGTGGCCGGTTCCTTTCCCGAGGAGGATGCCCCCCGGCGGATCCTCCGGTCCGAGACGGTGCTCGTCCTGGCGCTCTCGCTGGGTGCGAGTGGTGTGTCGGCGCTGATCAGTTTTGTTGGTTCGGTGACAAAACCCGGCGCCCTGAGGGACCAGGCGGCCCAGCTCAACTCGTCGGCGGCCCCCGGGCGGCCTTGGCTCGATCTCGCCTGGCAGCTGTTCGGCATCACCACGGCTCTGGTGCCGGTCGCCCTCGTCGCGCACTTCCTGCTCAGGGAGAACAGCGGACTGCGGGCCATCGGCTTCGACCGCACCCGGCCCGGCCCTGACCTGGGGCGCGGCACGCTCGTGGCGGCGGGGATCGGCAGCGCGGGGCTCGCGTTCTACCTGGCGGTCCAGGCGTCGGGCTTCAACCTGACCGTGGTGCCGGAGTCGCTGCCCGGCGTGTGGTGGAAGTTCCCGGTGCTGATCCTCTCGGCGGTGCAGAACTCCGTGCTGGAGGAGGTCATCGTCGTCGGGTATCTGCTGCGACGGCTGGGGCAGTTGGGATGGACACCGATGGCGGCGCTGGTGGCGAGCTCGGTGCTGCGTGGCTCGTACCACCTGTACCAGGGCATCGGCGGCTTCCTCGGCAACATGGTGATGGGCGTGGTGTTCGTCCTCCTCTACCGGCGCTGGGGGAGGGTCGGGCCGCTGGTGGTGGCCCACTCGCTGCTCGACATCGGGGCGTTTGTCGGATACGCCCTGCTGGCGGGCAAGGTGGGGTGGCTGCCCACGGCATAGAGTTGCCGTTTTTCTGCCCTACGGCGCGCTGAGCAGCTCGCCGTCGATGACCGTGACCGCGTGGCCGGTGAGCAGCGTACGGTCGCCGCGCAGGGACGTGCGGACCACTCCGGTACGGGCACCGCCCTGGAGGCCGGTCAGCTCGGCGCGTCCCAGCCTCGCCGACCAGAACGGGGCGAGCGCGGTGTGCGCGCTGCCCGTCACCGGGTCCTCGTCGATCCCCACGGCGGGGAAGAAGCCGCGCGAGACGAAGTCGTAGCCGCCCGCCGGATCCGCCGCGGCGGCCGTGACCACCACGCCGCGCCGCGAGAGGGCGGCGAGCCGCCCGAGGTCGGGGGTGAGCCGGCGTACGGTCTCCTCGTCCGCCAGCTCCACCAGCAGATCACCGATCCGCTCCGAGGTGCGGTGCACCGACAGGGGCTCGGCTCCCAGCGCGGCGCCGACGCCGTCCGGGGCCTCCACCGGGATCAGCGCCGAGGTGGGGAAGTCGAGCGTCAGCGAGCCGTCCTCGTGCGCGGTGGCGCCGAGGACGCCCGAGCGCGTGGCGAAGCGCAGGGGCCCCGTCGCGCGGCCGGTGGAGTGCAGGACATGAGCCGTGGCCAGGGTGGCGTGACCGCACAGGTCGACCTCGGTGACCGGGGTGAACCAGCGCAGCGCCCACCCGGCGTCGCCGCCGGCCGGCAGGGGGTGCGCGAAGGCTGTCTCCGACAGATTGACCTCCGCCGCCACCCGTTGCAGCCATCCGTCGTCGGGGAAGTCCGGCGCGTCCAGGAGCAGGACCCCGGCGGGGTTGCCGGCGAAGGGGCGGTCGGTGAAGGCGTCGACGATTCGAATCCGCATGTGCCGACGGTAGGCGATCGGCGAAGCACCAGGTGAGAGAAGGGAAGGAAAAGGTGTTTGTCAAACGTACGCTTCCGATATATCGTTGGGGTATCGCGACAGATCAACGATAGGTGAAGGAGGAACGTAGAGATGCGTTCACAAGCACACGGACACGGACATGAACACGGCCATGAGCACGGACCGGGATCCGGTCACTGCGGGCCCGGCGAACGAGGCCGGGGAGGCTTCGAGGGGCGGCGCGCCGCCTTCGGACCCTTCGGCCCGCCGTTCGGCGGGGGTCCCTTCGGGGGCGGTCCCTTCGGCGGAGGCCGGGGGCGCGGTGGCGGCGGCGGCCGGGGAAGGGCGCGGCGTGGTGACGTACGCGCTTCGATCCTGGCGCTGCTGAAGGACCGGCCCATGCACGGTTACGAGATGATCCAGGAGATCGGCGAGCGCAGCGGCGGGGCCTGGCGGCCCAGCCCCGGCTCGGTGTATCCCACGCTCCAGCTTCTGGAGGACGAGGGGCACATCACCAGCCGGAGCGAGGGCGGCAAGAAGCTGTTCACACTCACGGAGAGCGGACAGGCGGAGGCCGAGACAGGCCCCGACGCTCCGTGGGAAGAGGCCGGGCGCGGGGTCGACTGGGAGACGGTCAACGAGATCCGGCAGGCCGGCTTCGGGCTGATGGAGGCGTTCGCGCAGGTCTGGAAGACCGGCACGCCCGAGCAGCGGCAGAAGGCCCTCGCGGTCACCAACGAAGCTCGCAAGAAGCTCTACCTGATCCTCGCCGATGAGGACTGACGGAGAGCCGCTGTACGGAGACGAGGCCCCGTGGTCCTGACCGCGGGGCCTCGTCGCGTACGGTCCCATGTCGTGGTCGGACGCCCTCAGATACGGTCGGCCACGCGCAGCCGCCAGAACACCGCGGAGTCGAACGCGTCCGAGGCCCGCGGATGCGGACCCTCGTCGTGGCAGTGGAACGCGGCCCAGAACACATCCCCGCGCAGCGCGTCCGGCGGGGCGTAGACCCGGTAGACGTACTGCTGTCCGTCCATCGCGAGCAGGGCGACCATCCAGTACATCCGCCTCCTCTTCTCGTATCTGTCGGACGCCCGCGCCCGCCGTCGCGGTTGCGTCCTCGGGAGGGACGCAAGGCGGCGCGCCCCGTCGGGGTGAGAAGGGTCCGATCTCATTCGTAAGGATGAGGAACCGGCCCAAGGTGCCCACCTTCCGTGGGACGCCGAGATGGCTCCCGCCGGGGATGCCTTCCCCGGGGGCCGGCTGATGAGGTGAGAGGGTGCCGAGCCCTACCCCGCGAGTGCCCCGACAACCCGTACCGACCCGTGCGGGCGTCGACCCGACCCGTGCGGGCGTGGACCCGACCCGTGCCGGCGTCGACCCGACCCGTGCGGGCGTCGACCTGGACGCCCGGCTCACCGTGGAGCTGGCGTCGGTCGTCTCGGGCGCGCGCAGAAGGGCCCACCGCGACGGTGACCCGCAGATCGACACCGCCCATCTCCTGCACTCCCTGCTGGAGACCGATCCCGGGGTACGGTCCGCCTTCGACGGCGGGCCCCGGATGGCGCGTGTGCTCGGCTATCTCGTCCAGCGCAGCATCGGGTACGGGCTGCGCTGGCAGGGGACGGTCGAGGACTCCGGCGCCGTACCGGTCCTGCGGGAGGACGCCGTGACCGGCTGGTCCCCGCCCGCCGTCGCCGCCATGAACCACGCGCTGGAGCGGGCCGCGCGGCGCGGCGAACCACGGGCCTCCGGGCTCGACCTGCTCGCCGCGCTCGCCGCGGACCGGTCGTGCAGGGCGGTCGAGGTGCTCGAACGGGCCGGGGTGGATGTGCTGTTGTTGTCGGGACGGTTGCTGGGAGCGGGCCCGCGCGCACGACAGGTGTAACAGGTGTGTAGCTCCTGACGCGACCTGTCATGATGACGCCATGCACGCGTCTCAGGGGCAGGGGAGGAGCGTCGGACTGGGCCTGGCCCTGGCGTCGGCGTTCGCGTTCGGCGGTTCCGGTGTCGCGGCCAAGCCGCTCATCGAAGCGGGGCTCGACCCCCTCCAGGTGGTCTGGCTGCGGGTCGCCGGCGCGGCCCTGCTCATGCTTCCGGTGGCCTGGCGCCACCGCGACCTGGTCCGCCGCAGGCCCGCGCTGCTCGCCGGATTCGGGCTGCTGGCCGTGGCCGGCGTCCAGGCGTTCTACTTCGCCGCGCTCTCCCGTATCCCCGTCGGTGTCGCGCTGCTCGTCGAATACCTCGCCCCCGCCCTCGTCCTGCTCTGGGTCCGCTTCGTGCAGCGGCGGCCCGTCACCCGCGCCGCCGCCGTCGGGGTCGTGCTCGCGGTGGGCGGCCTGGCCTGTGTGGTCGAGGTCTGGGCCGGGCTGAGCTTCGACCCGGTGGGGATCCTGCTCGCGCTCGCCGCGGCCTGCTGCCAGGTCGGCTACTTCGTCCTGTCGGACCAGGGGAGCGGTGACCGGGGGAGCGGTACGGAGGACCCGGCGGACACGGCGGATCCGCTGGGGGTGATCGCGTACGGACTGCTGGTCGGGACCGTGGTGCTGACCGCCGTCGGCCGGCCGTGGGAGATGGACTGGTCCCTGCTCGGCGGTACGGCGGACCTGGGCGGCACCGAGGTGTCCGCGGCGCTCCTGCTGGGCTGGATCGTGGTGATCGCGACCGTGCTCGCGTACACGACCGGTGTGGTGTCCGTACGGAAGCTCTCGCCGCAGGTGGCGGGGGTGGTCGCGTGCCTGGAGGCGGTCATCGCGACCGTTCTCGCGTGGGTGCTGCTGCGGGAACACCTTTCCGCGCCGCAGATCGCCGGCGGCGCGGTGGTGCTGGCCGGCGCCTTCATCGCGCAGTCCTCGACGCCCCGGCCGCCCTCAAGCGGCGTGGGCGCGGGGCCACTGGGCGAAGCTCCGGTGCCTGCGGGCGCCGAGGTGTTCGAGGACACGAACCGCCCGGCCTAGGTCTGTCCCACCCTCTCAGTGGGCGGCGAGGTAGCCGGGCAGGGCCACGGCCGGGTCGAGATCGTCCGACGGTACGGGAGGACCGTAACCGCGTACGACGGGGACCACCCCGCTCCAGTACGGGAGCGCCAGATCCTCGGCGTCGTCGTTGGGGCCGCCCGTACGGACCTTGGCGGAGACCTCGTCGAGGTCGAGGCGGATCACGGCGGTCGCGGCCAGTTCCCTGGCGTTGGCGGGGCGCGAGTCGGCGGCGCGGCCGGGCACCACATGGTCGACGATCGCGTCGAGAGCCGTGCGCCGCTCCTCGGGGTCGGTCACCTGGCGGGCGACGCCGTGCACCAACACGGAGCGGTAGTTGATCGAGTGGTGGAAGGCGGAGCGCGCCAGGACCAGGCCGTCGACATGCGTGACCGTCAGGCACACGGGGAGACCGGGGTCGGCGGCGCCCGCGAGCAGGAGCGGGCGCGAGCCGGTCGAGCCGTGGACGTACAGCCGCTCGTCCACCCGGCCGTAGAGCGTCGGCAGGACGACGGGCGCGCCGTCACGTACAAAACCGAGATGGCAGATGTACGTCTCGTCGAGTATGGCGTGGACCAGTTCACGGTCGTACGAGGCCCGTTCGCGGGAGCGGGTCGGGACGGTGCGTTCGGTGGGGCGGTAGGCGGCGGTGGTCTCCCGCAATGCGGCTTCCGGTGCGCTCTCCGGCATTTGCGTCCTCCATTGCACTAGTACATAGTAATCTTTGTGCTAGGAGAGTATCGGATCCAGGGTCGGCGTGCGGCGGACATCTCCGCGAGCGTGGAGCGGGCGGTCGGCTCGGGCGAGCTGGTGCCGGGCCAACTACTGCCCCCCATGCGGGAGTTGGCGACGGAGTTGGGCGTCAATCCGAACACCGTCGCCGCCGCCTACCGCACGCTGCGCGAGCGCGGGGTGATCGAGACGGCGGGCCGCAGGGGCAGCCGCGTACGGGCGCGTCCGGCCAGCACGGCGCGCGGGTCGATCCGGGTCGAGGCGCCCCCGGGCGTACGGGACGTGTCGGCGGGCAACCCCGATCCCGCCCTGCTGCCGCCGCTGCACGACGCCCTCGCCGCCGCCGCGCGGCACAACGCGGAGCGGCCCGGGATGTACGGACAGGCGTCCGTCGACGCGGAGTTCGCGCGGCTCGCCCGCGCGGGACTGGACGCCGACGGGGTCCCCGAAGGGCCGGTGGCCGTCACCTCCGGATCGCTCGACGCGATCGAGCGGGTGCTCGCCGCCCACCTCCGGCCCGGTGACGCCGTCGCCGTCGAGGACCCGGGCTGGGGGAGTCTGCTGGACCTCGTGCCGGCGCTCGGGTTGCGGCCCGTGCCGGTGGGGGTGGACGACGAAGGACCTCTGCCCGGTGATCTGGAGCGGGCGCTGCGCGACGGCGTCCGCGCGGTCGTCGTCACCGACCGCGCGCAGAATCCGACGGGCGCGGCGGTGAGCGCGGCCCGGGCGGCGCGGTTGCGCGCGGTGCTCGCCACCCGCCCCGAGGTGCTGCTGATCGAGGACGACCACGGCCACCACTTCGTGGACCTGCCCCTGCACCCGCTCGCCGGGGCCACCGACAGCTGGGCGCTGGTGCGGTCCACCGCGAAGGCGTACGGGCCGGATCTGCGTCTCGCGGTCCTGACCGGAGACGCCATGACGATCGACCGGGTGACGGGCCGTCAGCGGCTGGGCCCCGGCTGGGTCAGCCGCCTCCTCCAGCGGGCCGTCGTGGACCTCTGGACCTCGGGCGCGGTGGACGTCCCGGCGGTGTCGCGCGCGTACGGCGAACGGCGCGACGCGCTCGTACGGGCCCTGGCGGAACGGGGTGTCGAGGCCCGCGGCCGCAGCGGTATGAACGTCTGGGTGCCGGTCGCCGACGAGACGAGTGCGGTGACGGGCCTGCTGCGCGCGGGGTGGGCGGTCGCGCCGGGCGCGCGCTTCCGGGTGGCTTCGCTGTCGGCGGTACGGGTCACGGTGTCGGGGCTCACGGACGGCGACCTCCTGTCGCTCGCGGACGCGCTGGCCGTGGCGGCGGGACCGGCGCCCGCGCGCAGTTACGGCTGAGCGGGTGCGGCTGCGGGCTGTGGTGCGGTTGCCGGGCTTGTCGTGTCCGCCTCGGCCGTCCGGCCTCCGCTCCCGCCCCGCTTCCGGGACTTCCACGGCTTGCTCTGCGTCAGGGCGGCGCCGGCCAGGATGACCACCGCGCCGACGGGGGTGTTCCAGCTCAGCGGCTCGCCGAGGAGGGTGACACCCGCGGCCGTGGCGATGACCGGGATGAAGTACGTCACCATCGCGCCGATCGTCGGGCCGACCTCGTCGACCACTCCGTACTGGAGCAGGATCGCGAGGCCGGTCCCCAGCGCCCCGAGCACCACCACCGCCAGCAGCGGCCACAGCGGGAACGAGGTCGGCATGGAGGTGAACAGGGGTGTCACCACGGCGAGTTGCACGGTGGCGAGGAGCAACTGCGTTCCGGTGAGCGAGAGATTCGAGTGACTGCCGCCGGCCAGGGTGCGGCGTACGTAGATCCAGCCGACCGGGTAGCTCAGCGAGGCCAGCAGGGCCATGGCCGTACCGGTGACGTCGAGGCCGGAGAAGCCCTGCCAGGCGCCGAGGACGGTCAGCACACCGAGGAATCCGATGCCCACGCCCGCCACCCGGCGGCGTGTGGGGCGGTCCTCGGACAGGGCGACGAAGGACAGCAGCATGCCCCACAGGGGCGAGGTCGCGTTGCAGATGCCCGCGAGCGTCGAGGGGATCGTCAGCTCGGAGTACGCGAACAGCGAGAACGGCAGCGCGTTCAGGAGGAAGGCCGCGACGGCGAGATGGCCCCAGGTGCGCAGGCCCCGGGGCAGCCGCTCGCGCTTCCACGCGAGGGCGATCGCGATGACCGCCGTACCGAACAGGAGGCGGCCGAAGGTGACTTGGAATGGCGCGAAGCTGCCGGTGCCGACCTTGATGAACAGGAAGCTGAAGCCCCAGATGAGGGAGAGCGCCGCGAACCGGACGCGCCAGCCGATCACGCGGCGCACGCGCGGGGTGTCCGGGGATCCGCCGGGCCGGACCGGGGCGCTCCCCGAGGCCGGTGCGGGGGAGTGCGGGAGGGGGGCGGGGCCGGGGCGAGGCGGGGTGGCGGTGCTCATGGTCATCACCATGACCTGAACCATCTCGTAGGACAAGCGAGATTTTGTGCGTCCGATATCTTAGCATCACTTACATGTTGAATCTGGAGCGACTGCGGACCCTGGACGCGCTGGCCCGGCACGGCTCGGTGAGCGGCGCCGCCGAGGGCCTGCACGTCACCACCTCCGCCGTCTCCCAGCAGCTGGCCAAACTGGAGCGCGAGGTGGGCCAGCAGCTGCTGGCCAAGAACGGGCGGGGGGTCAGGCTCACGGACGCGGGCCGGCTGCTCGCCGACCATGCCGCGCGGATCATCTCGCAGGTCGAGGTCGCGCAGTCGGACATCGAGGCGCAGCGGGGCCGGGTGGTGGGCGACGTGCGGATCTCGGCGTTCCCGACGGCGGCGCGCGGGTTGTTCCCCGTCGCGATCCGCGCCCTGCGCGACACCCATCCGGAACTGCGTGTGATGGCGCGGGAGCTGGAGCCGGAGGCCGGTATCAGGGGAGTCCTCAGGGGTGATCTCGATCTCGCCGTGGTGCTGGACTGGAGCAACAAACGGCTGCCCGTGCCGGGCGGTCTCGCCATCGCGCATCTCCTGGACGACGCCGCCGATGTGGCGATGCCCGCCGACCACCGGCTCGCGGGCCGGTCGGAGGTGGACCTTGAGGAGTTCGCCGACGACTCCTGGGTGTCCTGGCCGGAGGGCGAATTCTGTTACGAATGGCTGATGTTCACGCTCCGCTCGAAGGGCATGGAGCCACGGATCGGCCATCTCGCGGGGGAGCACCACACCCAACTCGCCCTGATCGCGGCGGGTCTGGGCGTCTGCGTCGCACCCCGGCTGGGGCGCGGGCCGGTGCCCGGGGGCGTGGCGGTGGTCCCCGTACGGCAGAAGATGTGGCGGCACATCCACGCGGTCTGGCGCACGGACGCGGGCCGCCGCCCCTCGATCAGGGCGGCGGTGGAGGCGCTGGGGGCGGCTGCGCGGACGGTCGAGGGGTGAGGGGGCCGTATGCGTACGCGCGTCTTCAGCGCGTGCGTCGTCACGCGAGGGTGATCGAGTCTCCGGTGACCTTGATCGACGCGGCGGGCAGGGGCTGGGTCGCGGGTCCCTGCTTCACGCTGCCGTCCGTGACGCTGAACTGGCTGCCGTGGCAGGGGCAGTTGATGACGCCGTCCTTCACGGTCGTCACGGCGCATCCCTGGTGGGTGCACTTGGACGAGAAGGCCTTGAACTGTCCGGCCTCGGGCTGGGTGACCACCACTCCCTGGCCGTCGAAGATCTTTCCGCCGCCCTCGGGGATGTCGGCGGTCTTCGCGAGGACGTCGCCCGCTCCGGTGTCACCCGCTCCGGCGTCGCCGGGCTTCTGGTCGGCGGTCCCCGACGTGTCGTCCCCACACGCCACGAGTGCCGCGCTCAGTCCCGCGGCGCCCGCCGCGGCGACGATGGTCCGGCGTGTCACGATCCGTGCGGTGCCCTGCGTTCCCGTCATGCTGCGTACCTCTCTCCTGGCCGCCAGTACGTCGGCCGATCACCGGAAAGTACGGACAAACCCGTCTCCGTGTTCACGCGTGGGGTGAACTTTCCGGAATGTCCGGTGGTTGCCCTCGGATTCCTCTGTGTACCCGACTTTCCTGAGAATCCTCCGTGAGGGCGTGGTGATCGGCGATGTTCCGCGCCGCGTGGGGAGTTACTCGTTCGTGGGACGTGCTCGCGCTGTCCGCAGCGGGCCCCCGGTTGACGGCTCAGCGGCGGAGTCGGACATTTGATGAAACGCACATACGCGGCTCTCGCCGGCATCCCACCAGGAGGATCATGTACTCCACGTACCGATCCCGAGCTGTTGTCCCCGCGCTGGCCTGCGCGCTGGTCGCCGTACTCGGCGGCTCGTCCGCCGTCGGCGGGGGCGGTGCGGGCAGCGCCGCGGGTGCCCCGGCGGGGGGACCTCCGGTGGCGGTGGCGGTGACGGGCCCGACGAGTGGCGCGACGGGGACAGCCGAAACAGGGGCGGCGACCGGGACGGGGACGCCCGACGCGGTGCCCGCGAAACCGTCGCCGCACGTGCCGTCCACTCCGTCCACTCCGTCGACGCCGTCCACTCCGTCCACGCGGATCGTCAACGCCACGCTGACGATCCCGTCGATCGACATCAAGGCGCTGCGGGTGGTCCCGTACAAGGGCACGACCGACGACTGGCCCGGCACGCGGATACAGGACCGGGGCGTAGCCGCCAGTCCGTACGGCCCCGACGGGGGCGTCGGCCCCGGTCAGGTCGGCAACTACCTCGTCACGGGCCACCGCCTCTCCGCGGGCGGCCCGCTGCGCGAGGTGCCGTCGCTCAAGACCGGCGACCGCGTGTTCGTCACAGCCGAGGGGATCACCTACGAGTACAGGATCACGGAGTCCCGGATCACCTCCTTCCGCTCCGCGAGCTCACTCGCGGACCAGCGGGCGGCGGTGCCCGGCTCACCGGGCAAGCAGCCGACCAAGGCGATGATCACACTCTCCACGTGCGCGACACCGGAGGACAACGCGGCCGGGAACTTCTGGCGCGACGACAGGCACAACCCGGAACACCGCATCGACAAGGTCGGCGAACTGGTGGCGGAGAAGAAGGCAACCACGCCCTGAATCAGGTGTGACTCAGCGTGCTGTAGGAATTACATAAGATCATATGCGTGAGCGGAACCTTCCAGGGCACACGCTGTTCTGGAGGTTGATAACTATGGTTCCCCTGCTACTCGTTCTTCTGCTCGCCCTGATTCTTTTCGGTGCGGGCTTCGCACTCAAGATTCTGTGGTGGATCGCCATCATCGTCCTGGTGGTGTGGCTGCTCGGCTTCGTCGTCCGCCCCGGGGCCGCCGGCGGCAAGCGAGGACGTTGGTACCGCTGGTAGACAGAGTTTCCAACACATTCGGGTGGGGCCGGACATTCAGTCCGGCCCCACCCGAATTTCCATGTCCCGGCGCAGTTGTGAGAGCCGGATGGGAAAAGAGTCGAGAAGTGAGGTAGAGACCGGGCCGCGGAACGTCATCTCCGTGAACCGGGGCAGAGGAACCTGTGGGTGGCCGGGCGGCTGCCGTGGCGCACAGGGAACCGCGCCTCCAGCACGGCACGCCCCCGGTCACCGTCCGCGGCGCCAGGGTTCGGTCACTGCCCGGCCCACCGCCGGACCGTCGCCGTGGCGTGGGTCGCGTCCTCCGCGTCCAGGGACGCGATGCGGGCCCGGTGGTTGGTGTCCGGCGCGATGTGGATCCGCGCGTCCCGGCTGCCGGGGCCGAGGCGGAAGCGTTCGGCGGTCGCGGCGTCGTTCTCGCCGTACACGAAGAGGAGTTGACTCCCGGCCTTCCTCACCCAACGGTCGATGTCGGCCATCGCGTGCGGCTGGAAGCGCAGGGGTATCTCGCTCGACACGTACGTCCGTACCTCCTGGATGCCGGGGTGACGGAGCAGGCCGGTCAGATGCGCGGTGCTGTACTGCGGATAGCCGAGCTGGGTGCCCAGTTGGTAGAAGTACGGCGTGAGGGGCGTGAGCGTCGAGTCCGTGTAGTTGGCGAGGCCGGAGGTCCGGTCCAGCCAGGTGTAGAGCTCCTCCGTGGAGGCCGTGGGGTCCGGGACGTCGGTGCACAGCGGGTCGCCGTACTGCCAGTACATCGGTACGGCGCGCAGCACGGCGAGTTCGTACGCCCGGTCGGCGCCGCCGACGACCGTGAACGTACGCCCCTCGCCGGCCGCCCACTCCTCGTACCGCGTCACCATCTCGTCCCGCCGCAGGAGCGCCTCGCGCTGCACGGCCTCCAGCGTCGCGCGGCAGGCCGGTGTCCCCACGCTCGCGAGGAACGTGTCGTACGCGCTGTCGTCCCCGTCGTCCACATTGTTGGGCGCCGAGTAGACGACCGTACCGTTCACATCGTGGGGATAGAAGCGCCGGTGGTGGACCGAGGCCATACCGCCCTTGCTGACCCCCGTCGAGATCCACGGACCGCCGTAGAGCGGCTTGAGCGCCTCGATCAGGCGGTGGTGGTCGCTCGCCGCCTGCCAGATGTCCAGCTTCGACCAGTCCACCGGGCTCGGCCGGGACGCGCCGAAGAACCGCTGCTCGGTGACGATCTGGTTGCCGTCCACGAGCTGGGTGGGCTCGGACCGGAAGTCCGGGCTGGCGACGAGGTCGTAACCGGAGGTGTACAGCACCATGGGCTGCCGGGCGGACCTGTGCAGGAGCGTCAGCCGCTGCTCGAACGTTCCGCTCGCGGGGTGCCGGTGGTCCACGGGCTGCCGATAGGCCAGCTCGAAGAAGCGGTAGCCGGGCGCCGCGGGCTTCTCCGCTGTCACCCGCATGCCGGGAATGGCCTCGACGCGGGCGCGGACGTCTCCGTCGGGCGACCGCTCGGAGGTCGCCGCCGCTGCCGGGACCATGGTTCCCGGCAGCGGCCCGCCGATCGCCGGCACGGCCAGCAGGGCGAGGACGACGAGGGCTTCGCGGAGGGGAAGGCGGTGAGTTCTTCTCATGGGGCCAGTCAAGTCGCGGCTCTTGGAGTACGGATCCCCTCGCCGGGTGAGCGGTGTCCCCCGCGCGGGGGAGAGCGCACCGGAGTTCCCGTACGGGGCCGACCCCCGAGGGCGGCGGGAAAATCCGCGCCGCGATCACCCTCGGTTACTATGCTCACTTCATATCGGAGGCCGGACGCGGGGGCGAACCGGCATTGGTGGACAGCAAGGTTGAAGAGACGGACGGCCCGGGAAAATGCTCACAGAAGTCAACGCGACCCGCTACGTCACCCCCTTGCGGGAAGGCGGATCGCTGCCCGGGATCGTCGAGGCCGACGACCTCGGTACGTACGTCATGAAGTTCACCGGCGCGGGGCAGGGGCGCAAGACGCTGGTCGCCGAGGTCGTCTGCGGGGAGCTGGCCCGCCGGCTGGGGTTGCGCGTCCCGGAACTCGTCACCATCCAGCTCGATCCGGTCATCGGTCTCTCCGAACCGGACGAGGAGGTGCAGGACCTCCTCAAGGCGAGCGGCGGCCTGAACCTCGGGATGGACTACCTGCCCGGGTCGATTGGCTTCGACCCGCTCGCGTACGAGGTGGACGCGGCGGAGGCCGGCCGTGTGGTCTGGTTCGACGCGCTGATCAACAACGTGGACCGTTCCTGGCGCAACCCGAACCTGCTCGTCTGGCACGGCGACCTGTGGCTCATCGACCACGGCGCCACCATGATCTGGCACCACAACTGGCCCACCGCCCAGGCCTCCGCGGCCAAGCCGTACAACGCCTCGGACCACGCCCTCGCGGCCTTCGCCCCGGACATCGCGTCGGCCGCCGCTACCCTCGCCCCGCTGGTCACCGAGGAGTTGCTGGCGGCGGTGGTCGCCGACGTACCCGACGAGTGGCTGGCCGGGGAGCCCGGCTTCGACACCACCGACGCCCTGCGCCGGGCCTACGCGGAGCCGCTGCTGGCGCGCGCCGCGAGCATCCACGAGCGCATCGTCTTCGACGCGCCCGCCAGGACCAGGCCCTCCCAGGCGCCGGGCTGGCTCGCCGACCGGCTGACCCCCCGGCCCGACCGGGCGAAGAGCACGAACGACAAGGACGGCGTCAAGTGAGCAAGAGGGACGTCTACGAATACGCGCTGCTGCGTGTCGTGCCGCGCATGGAGCGCGGTGAGTGCTTCAACGCCGGAGTGCTCGTCTACTGCCGGGCCGCGTCCTACGTCGCGGCCAGGACGTACCTGGACGAGGCCAAGCTGAAGGCCCTCGACCCGGATGCCGACGTGGCGGGCGTACGGGCGGCCTTGCGCGCCGTCGAGAGCGTCTGCGGCGGCGGTACGGGAGCGGGGCAGGCGGCCGGGGACGACCCCGGGCGGCGCTTCCGGTGGCTGATCGCGCCGCGTTCGACCGTCGTACAGCCCGGACCTGTGCACACGGGGCTGACGGCCGATCCCGAGGCGGAGACGGAGCGTCTGCTGGAGCTGCTGGTGCGCTGAGGCGGGGGGCGCCGGGGGACGTGCCGCGCGGTGTGTTCCGCGATGCGAGGGCGGTGTGTCGCGTTCGCCGGTCCCCCGCGATCCTTCCGCCCCCCCCGATCGTTCTCGGCCGATCGGGCCGTCGGCGGCGTCGGGCGTTGACACCGAGTGCCGCTGCTTCTAGCGTCTCGTCTGCTGAAGCTACTAAGCGGTTGCTCAGCGATCGAGGCCGGAGAACGAGGCCGGTGATCGGGAGTCGCGGGTTCCTAGGGCGAGGAGAACATGCATGTCCACCACTGAGCAGCGCGTCGCGGTCGTGACCGGCGCGGCGCGGGGCATCGGCGCCGCCACCGCCGTACGACTGGCGGCCGAGGGCCGTGCCGTCGCCGTACTCGACCTGGACGAGGCGGCCTGCAAGGACACCGTCGAGAAGATCACCTCGGCGGGTGGCACCGCGCTCGCCGTGGGCTGCGACGTGTCCGACAGCGCGCAGGTCGAGGCGGCCGTCACACGCGTCGCCGCCGAGCTCGGCGCGCCGACGATCCTCGTCAACAACGCCGGCGTACTGCGGGACAACCTCCTCTTCAAGATGAGTGAGTCCGACTGGGACACCGTGGTGAACGTGCACCTCAAGGGCGCCTTCCTGATGGCGAAGGCCTGCCAGAAGCACATGGTCGACGCGGGCTTCGGCCGTATCGTCAGCCTCTCCTCCAGCTCCGCGCTGGGCAACCGGGGCCAGGCCAACTACGCGGCGGTCAAGGCCGGTCTCCAGGGCTTCACCAAGACCCTCGCCAAGGAACTGGGCAAGTTCGGCATCACGGCCAACGCCGTGGCCCCCGGCTTCGTCGTCACCGAGATGACGGCCCAGACAGCCGCCCGGGTCGGCATGGGCTTCGAGGACTTCCAGGCCGCCGCCGCCACTCAGATCCCGGTCCAGCGCGTCGGGACCCCGGACGACATCGCGAACGCCATCGCCTTCTTCACCGCCGAGGAGGCCGGCTTCGTCTCCGGCCAGGTGCTGTACGTGGCCGGCGGACCGCTCAACTAGCCGCCGAGGCGCCGGCATTGGCAGTCGCGCCGACGCGCCGACGCGCCGAGGCACTGAGGCATTTGACGCACCCGGGAGCAGGGATCACGGAATGACACAACAGACTCAGGACGAGCGGATACAGGACGCCCCTGCGCCCGGCGGCCGGCCTCAGGACAGCGGCAAGGTCGCGCTGGTCACGGGGGCGAGCCGTGGCATAGGTTACGGAGTCGCCGAGGCGCTCGTCGCCCGCGGCGACCGGGTGTGCATCACCGCGCGCGGCGAGGACGCCCTCAAGGAGGCCGTGGAGCGGCTCGGTTCCGACCGGGTCATCGGCGTCGCGGGCAAGGCGCACGACGAGGCGCACCAGGCGATCGCCGTCGAGCGCACGATGGAGGCCTTCGGCCGCGTCGACTTCCTCGTCAACAACGCGGGGACGAACCCGGTCTTCGGCCCGATGGCCGAGCTGGACCTGAACGTCGCCCGCAAGGTGTTCGAGACCAACGTCGTCTCGGCGCTCGGCTTCGCCCAGCTGACCTGGAAGTTCTGGCAGAAGGAGAACGGCGGCGCGATCGTGAACATCGCGTCGCTCGCCGGGATCTCCGCGTCGCCCTTCATCGGCGCGTACGGCATGAGCAAGGCGGCCATGGTCAATCTGACCCTCCAGCTGGCCCACGAGTTCGCGCCGGTGGTACGGGTCAACGCGATCGCGCCCGCGGTCGTCAAGACCCGCTTCGCGCTGGCGCTGTACGAGGGGCGCGAGGCCGAGGCCGCCGCCTCGTACCCGCTGGGCCGGCTCGGGGTGCCCGAGGACATCGGCGGGGCCGCGGCCTTCCTCACCTCGGACCAGTCGGACTGGATCACCGGCCAGACCCTGGTGGTCGACGGGGGCATCTTCCTGAACGCCGGAGTCGGCTGACACGCGCCGACATCCGCTGTCACCCCGACGGCACGCGGTGACACTCCCTGGCACGCGGTGCCGCAGAACTGCCCAAGTGCCCCATCTGATCAACATGTTGACCGGATGGGGCGTTGCGGTATGGTCTGCCGATCCATGGCTGAACTAGGAGTGTGCGCGGTGTTCAACCGGACCGGTAGACAGGCTGCCTCGGCCCTCGCGTCCTTGTCCCTGCTCACGGCATGCGGGTTACTCCCCGACGAGAACGGTGAGGACGGCCGGCGAATAATCGTCGGTACGACGAGTGAGCCGAGCACGCTCGACCCCGCCGCCTCGTGGGACAACTCGTGGGAACTGTTTCGCAATGTTTTCCAGACACTGCTGAGTTTCCCCACCAACAGTTCGTACCCCCAGCCCGACGCGGCACGGAACTGTGCCTTCACCGACCCGAGCACCAATCGGGTCTTCCGGTGCACGCTGCGTGAAGGGCTGACGTTCTCCAACGGCTACAAACTCGACGCGAAGGCCGTCAAGCACTCGTTCGACCGCATTCGCGCGATCAACGTACAAGGTGGTCCCGCGGGTCTGCTGGAGTCGCTCGACACGGTCGAGGCGACCGGCGACGACGTCGTCACCTTCCGGCTGAAGAAGCCGGACACCACCTTCCCTTTCATTCTCGCCACCCCCGCGATGTCCATCGTCGATCCCACCGAGTACCCGGCGGACAAACTGCGGGACGACGGCGAGGTGAGCGGCTCGGGGCCGTACGCGCTGACCTCGTACACCCAGGGGTCGAAGGCGGAACTCGTGCAGAACACCAAGTACAAGGGGTTCGCCGACCGCCGGAACAAAGGCGTCACCATCGAGTACTTCAAGGACTCGGGCGTCCTGTTCAGCGCCTTGAAGAAGAGGGACATCGACGTCATCTACCGGGGGCTCACCTCCCAGGACGTGGTCGAACTCGAACAGAAGAAGCCCGAGAACGAGGATCTCCAGCTTGTCGAGACGGTCGGCGCCGACATCCGCTACCTCGTGTTCAACCCCACCGACCCGGCGGTGGGCCGGCTCGCCGTACGCAAGGCGATCGCCCAGGTCGTGGACCGTGACGCGCTGGTCGCGAAGGTCTACCAGGGCACGGCGGAGCCGCTGTACTCGATGGTGCCCAAGGGCATCGCGAGCCACGCGACCAGCTTCTTCGACCAGTTCGGCGAACCCGACACGGCCAAGGCGCGGGCCCTCCTGCTGGCGGAGGGCATCACCGAGCCGGTGCCGCTGACGCTCTGGTTCACGACGGACCGCTACGGCTCCGGTACGGCAGCGGAGTTCACCGAGATCAAGAGGCAGTTGGAGGCGACGGGGCTGTTCAAGGTGGCCCTGCACGGCAAGCCCTGGAAGGACTTCCAGGCGGGGTACACGAAGGGGCGATACCCGGTCTTCGGCCGTGGCTGGTTCCCCGACTTCCCCGACCCCGACAACTTCATCGCCCCCTTCGTGGGCAAGAACAACGCGCTGAGCACGCCGTACGAGAACGACGAGATCACGCGGGAGCTGCTGCCGGAGTCGCGGAAGGTGAGCGACCGGGGCGCGGTCACGCGGCAGTTCGAGCGCGCGCAGGAGATCTTCGTCGGGGACGTGCGGCTGCTGCCGCTGTGGCAGGGGAAGTTGTACGTCGCGGCGGGGGAGGACATCGGGGGCGGGGAGCGGGCGCTCGATCCGCAGACGGTCATGCAGATGTGGGAGCTGAACCGCAAGTCGAGCTGGTGAGGCCCGCTCGGCACCGGACCGGGACGGCCGTTGTCAGTGGCCACCGGTAGGTTCGGTGCCACAAGTGATCCCTTACCGGAGGTTGTTGACGTGACCGACACCGACATGCTGCCCGAGTCCTGGCGCGGCGTCCTCGGCGACGAGCTGCAGAAGACCTACTTCAAGGAGCTCGTCGAGTTCGTCGAGGAGGAGCGGGAGAAGGGGCCGGTCTACCCTCCGCGCGACGAGGTCTTCGCCGCCCTCGACGCCACTCCGTACGACAAGGTCAAGGTGCTCGTCCTGGGCCAGGATCCGTACCACGGCGCGGGGCAGGGCCACGGCCTGTGCTTCTCCGTGCGGCCCGGGGTGAGGACCCCGCCCTCCCTGCGGAACATCTACAAGGAGATGAAGGAGGAGCTCGGCCACCCGGTGCCGGACAACGGTTATCTGATGCCGTGGGCCGAGCAGGGCGTCCTGCTGCTCAACGCCGTGCTGACCGTCCGCGAGGGCGAGGCCAACTCCCACAAGGGCAAGGGCTGGGAGAAGGTGACCGACGCGGTGATCCGCGCGGTGGCCGAGCGCCCCGACCCGGCGGTCTTCGTCCTCTGGGGGGCCTACGCGCAGAAGAAGCTGCCGCTCATCGACGAGGAGCGGCATGTGGTGGTGAAGGGCGCCCACCCGTCGCCGCTGTCGGCGAAGAAGTTCTTCGGCTCCCGTCCCTTCACGCAGATCAACGAGGCGATCGCCGCCCAGGGGCACGACCCCATCGACTGGCGCATTCCTGACCTCGGCTGACCGGCGGCGGGGCGTCCGGGCGATCCGGGGGAGCCGCGTGATCCGAGCGGCGGCGATCTGAGCGGCGCCGGTCCGAGGGGCGGTGGTCCGAGGGGCGCGGCGGACAGGCTCGGGCTCCGCACCCGAGCCTGAGGGGGATTGTCCGTCACGAGGGTTAGCGTCGGGTTCGTCGGCATTCTCGGACGGGCAGCGGAGGCGGCAGTGACGGAGCAGCGGGAGGCGTCGGGGGACACCTTCATGACCAGGATCGGGCAGGCGGTCATGCTGCTCCACGGCGGTGACCGTGAGGAGGCGCGCAACCGCTTCGGCGCCCTCTGGGCGGAGATCGGAGAGGCGGGGGACGCGCTCCACCGCTGCACGCTGGCGCACTACATGGCCGACACCCAGGACGACGCCGGCGACGAACTCGCCTGGGACCTCCGGGCCCTCACCGCTGCGGACGGGCAGGGCGGCGAGGAGTCGGACCGGCGGGTCCCTTCCGCGCCCGGGGAGGCGCGGGAGGCCTCACCGGAGATGCGTGCCTTCTACCCCACGCTCCATCTGAACCTCGCCGCCGACTACCTGAAACTGCAACGTCCCGAGGCGGCGCGGCTCCACCTGGACCGGGCCCGCGCCGCCGCGGACGCGCTGGGCGACTCGGGAGGCGACGGGTACGGCGACGGGGTGCGGGCCGGCATCGACCGCCTGGAGCGCCTGCTCGGTCAATTCCCGTAGGCGTCGTGGCAGATCCGTGCCTGGGGGCTGTCCTCGGCCCAGCTTCCGTACGTCTCGCCGAGGGCACACACCTCGCGGATGAGGGGCGCCGCGGTGGTGGGCAGGGCCCGCTGCCGCTCCACGGGCCGCTCGTGGGGCTTCGGCTTCGCGGGAGGGCCTTCCGGACGGTGGACGGCCCGGGTGTCCGGCCGGGGGCGGGCGATCCTGTCGGCGTCGGGCGAGGCGGAGGGGGCCGGCTTCCGCTCCGGTGTGGGGTGGACCGCGTCCAGTGCCTCCCGGGCCGGTGCCTGGACGATCTGCGGCTCCACCTCGGGCCGCGCCGCCGGGGTACGTGTCTCCGGGCGCGGTACTGCCGCCGTTCCCGGATCCACCGCCACACATCCCGAGACGGTCGTGACCGCCACTCCCACCATGATCATTGCCGCGCTTCTCGTTCGGTACACCCGCGCAACTCTGCTGGTCGGCGAGGTCGTTGAGCGAGCGTACGGGCGAAGATTGGCTCGTACGGGTGAGGACCGACCGCCTGTTGCCCGACAGCCGACAGCCGACAGCCGACAGCCGACAGCCCGACGCCCCGACATTCCCGGCTGCCCTGGAGCCCGACGCGCCCGCGGTCAGTCGCCCGTCGCGCCGTCGATCCGCTCGCGGAGGAGATCGGCGTGGCCGTTGTGCCGGGCGTACTCCTCGATCATGTGGGTGTAGACCCACCGGAGGTTGTACGGGTCGCCCGTGTGCCGGCTCACCCGGCCGGCCCCGAGATCGTCGAGTCCGAGCGGCGCGGCCACCTCGCGGGCGTGGGCGATCTCCGCCTGCCAGACCGCGTACGCCTCGGCATAGGTGTCGTCCTCGCCGGCATGGAAATCACCGTCCGGGTCGGCGTCGTCGAAAAAGATACCCGCCGTCTTCTCGTCGGCCATCGTGTTGCGGAACCAGCCGCGCTCGACCTCGGCCATGTGCCGTACGAGCCCGAGCAGACTCAGCTCCGAAGGGGCCACCGAGAGCTGGCGCAGCTGCGTGTCGTCCAGCCCCTCGCATTTGGTGGCCAGGGTCGCGCGGTGGTACTCCAGCCAGCCTTCGAGCATCTCTCGCTCGCCGGCGACCGTGGAGGGTTCTGAGCGTTGTGGTGTGGTCATGGCGGTCATCCTCACCCACCCCCCACCCCCACGGCCACGGGTTATCCGGCGCGACGGCCCCCGTATGCTGCCCGGACGGTGGATCAACGGTCGGACACGCGCCCAAGAAGCGCCAGGAGGTACTCGTGAAGGTCGGCTGCATCGGGCTCGGAGACATCGCGCAGAAGGCGTATCTGCCGGTGCTCACCACTCTGCCCGGGGTCGAACTGCATCTCCAGACCCGCACCCCCGCCACCCTGGCGAGGACGGCGGAGACATATCGCATCCCGGCGGCGCACTGCCACACCGACCTGGACACGCTGCTCGCGCAGGGGCTCGACGCCGCGTTCGTCCACGCCCCCACCGCCGCGCACGCCGAGATCACCACCCGGCTGCTGGAAGCGGGGGTGCCGACGTACGTCGACAAACCGATCGCCTACGAACTGGCCGACTCGCAGCGCATCGTGGAACTCGCCGAAACACGCGGCGTCAGCCTCACCGTCGGCTTCAACCGCCGCTTCGCCCCCGGCTACGCCCAGCTCCTGGAGCACCCGCGTGACCTGATCCTCCTCCAGAAGAACCGCGTCGGACTGCCCGAGGACCCCCGCACCTTCGTCCTGGACGACTTCATCCATGTCGTGGACACCCTCCGTTTCCTGGTCCCCGGACCTGTCGAACACACCGATGTACGGGCCCGGCTGCGCGACGGGCTGCTGCATCACGTCGTGCTCCAGCTCTCCGGCGACGGCTTCACCGCCATCGGCATGATGAACCGGCTGAACGGCTCCACCGAGGAGATCCTGGAGGTGTCGGGACGGGACACCAAGCGGGCCGTCCACGACCTCGGAACGATCATCGACCACAAGGGCCAGCCGAGCGTACGACGGCGCGGCGACTGGGTGCCGGTGTCCCGGCAGCGCGGCATCGAACAGTGTGTCCTGACGTTCCTCGACGCCGTACGGGACGGCAGGACCGTCAGCGCGCGGGACGCTCTGCTGAGTCATGAGCTGTGCGAGCGAGTGGTACGGCGGGCGCTGGAACAGGCCGCCTGAGCCGACGCCCGCCCCGCACCAGCCCCAGCGTCACAAGAACGCCGATCGCCGCGTACACCGCCCAGTCACCGAACCGGACATACGGAGTGGTGCCACGGGCCAGCGGGACACCGAAGACCGCGGCGGTGCTGCGCTCCGTACCGATCGATCCCCCGATCCGCTCACCCTCGGGCCCGAACACCGCGCTCACACCGGTGAGCGTGGCGTGCACCATCGGCCGGCCCGTCTCGGCCGCCCTGAGCGCCGCGAGCGAGGCGTGCTGCTCCGGTGCCCAACTCCCCTGGAAAGAAGAGGTGGACGACTGGCCCACGAGCACCTGGGCGCCGTTCTGGGCCAGGCGCCTGCTCATGTCGGGGAACGCCGTCTCGAAGCAGATCAGCGGACCGAACCGCAGCCCGCCTCCCGACGGCCCCGGCGGCAGTGTCATGACCACCTGCCGCGATCCCCGCACACGGTCCTCGCCGGCCGCCTTGCCCACCGACGTCGCCCACCCCAGCGCGGAACGGGCCGGGATGTACTCGCCGAAGGGCACCAGCCGCATCTTGTCGTAGGTGTCGCCCGTCGGTCCCTTCGGCCCGATCAGGAAACTCCGCTTGAAGATCCCGGCCCCCTCGGCCGCGCCCCTGATACGCGCGTCCACATTGACCAGCAGGTCGGCCCTGACCGTACGGGACAGCGCCGCCAGCCTCGCCACCAGATCGGGACGCCGCCCCAGATCGGCGCCGATCCCGCTCTCGCCCCACACCACCAGATCCAGGTCCTGCCCGGCGAGCGTCCGCGTCAGCGCCTCGTTGCGGGTGAACCGGCGCTCCAGGGAACCGGGTCCGGAGATGATGCCCGGCTGGACGACCGCGATCCTCGCCTGCCCCGACCGGTCGGGCCTCGGCGCCCACGTCCACGCGCTGCCCACGGCGAGCGCGCACACCACGAGCCCCACCGCCGCCACCGTCCTGGCGGCGGCCACCGCGATCAGCAGGGTGAGCGCGGTGTTCACCGCGACCACCAGAAGGCTCACCAGCCACACACCGCCCACCGAGGCGAGCCGCAGCACCGGCGCGACCTCCCACTGGCTGGCCCCGAGCAGCCCCCAGGGACCCCCCAGTCCTTCCCAGGACCTGAGCAGTTCGACCATCAGCCAGCCCGAAGGCACCACGGCGACGGCGGCCACCGCCCGCCCGGCGGACGGCACCCCGCCGAGCATCGAACGCACCAGCAGCCCCCACGGCGCCCAGAGCAGCCCGAGCAGCGCCGCCACTATCACAATGAACACATTGAGGCTCGGCATCAGCCAGTGGTGCACGAACAGCATGAAACCGAGGCCGCCCAGCCAACCGTCCACCGCCGCCCGCCGCGCCGTGGGCGCACTCCGCACCAGCAGCATCCAGGGCACCAGCGCCCCGTACGCGAACCACCAGAGCGACGGAGCCGGAAAGGCCAGGGCGGGCAGCGCGCCCGCCACGACGGCAGCCGCACCACGCCACCAGGGCGAGGCCATGCGCGGGCCGGACACCACGCGCCTGACCGCCAGGGTCTGCATACCGTGCCTCCTCATCCTGCCTGTTCAGCAGTCTCTTCCCCCGAAGCCGAGGACCGAAGCAGGCATGGCCGGGGAGCGCTGGGAGACGCCCAGGACTGGACCGGAAGGGTCAACCGGCCGCCGGCACACCGCCGGGCACATCCGCACCGCGCCGCCACTGTTCCTGGACGACGACGCGGCTCAGCCGCCAGCCCGATTCGCCCCGCAGGAGCCGGAACACGATCCGGCCGCCCGACATCACGTCCTCGCCCGATTCATGACGCAGCGGGAGGAGATAACCGGCCGTCAACTCGGCGTGATTCCCCGGATAACCGTCCGCGTCCTGAAAGCGCACACGGCGATTGACGATCAGCTGCTGCCGGACGGCGAACGGCCGCAACTCACCGGCCAGCCACTCGGCGACCTGATCCGCCGGACCTTCGCCCCCACCCGCCGCCGTGTAGTCGGCGCGGCCCTCCGGGGTGAACAGGGTCAGGAAACCCGGCCAGTCGGCATCCTCGACGGCCACCGCGTAGCTCGTGATCACTTCATCGATGGCGAGCCGGTCCAGGAGTGTCGCAAGTTCCACGCGCTGCGTCATCGCCCTAGTCTCCGGTAGCCGAGCCCCCAGGCCAAGGGCCATGGGTCCGGCGACGGAAGTCTTGATCAAGCCGTGTTGAGTGCCCGGCGGGCCGGCGTGATCAGGTGGCGTCGTGGAACACGAGCCCGAGTGTGTGGCGGCGGCCCGAACGCACGACGGACACGCCATGCCGTACGGGTGCGGCGGACCAGCCTCGCTTGGACATCACCGGCCGGTCGCGGGTGGTGAAGACCAGCCCGTGTCCCTGGGGTATGAGGGTGGCCGTCGCCCGGGACTGCGCCCGGGGTCGCTGCTCGACCATCAAGAACTCACCGCCTGAGTGGTCCTCCCCGGGTGCGTTCAGATTGACGACTACCTGGAGCGGAAAGACCTTCTCCCCGAAGACATCGCGGTGCAGCGCGTTCCAGTCCCCGGCCCCGTAGCGCAGCAGGATCGGCGAGGGCCGTTCCTGCCCCGCCCGGTGGCATATCTCCAGCCACTCCGCCAACGACTCGGGCCATTCGGCGTCCCGGCCGAGCTTGGCGTACCAGTCACGGGCTATCGGCAGCAGCCTCGGATACAACTCCTCGCGCAGCCGGCGCACCGCATCGGGGAAGGGCCGGTCGAAGTAGCGGTACTCCCCGCTGCCGAAGCGGTGGCGCCCCATGTCGATCGTGGACCGGAACAGATCGGACCGCTCGTAGAGCAGACTGAGATCCGCGCACTCGGCGGGGGTGAGCAGGTGGGGCACGAGCGCACACCCGTAACCGTTGATCTCGTCGGTGACCGCGCCCCAGTCCGCGGCGCCCACCCGCCGGGCGAACACGTCCCTCTCCGCTGCTTCCGCGGTGGCGCTTGTCGCGGCGGCTGCGCCGCCGGCTTGCTTCCTCTTCGTTGTGGTGGTCATGCTGCTGTCTCCAGGGTGAGAAGGATGTGCTTGGCGTCCACACCGCCTACGTACTGGCCGGCCGATCCGTCGGAGCGCACCACCCGGTGGCACGGCACCACAACCGGCAGGGGGTTGGTGGCGCACGCCGTGCCCACCGCCCGGACCGCTCGTGGGCTGCCCGAGGCGACGGCGACCTCGGCGTAGCTCTCGGTGTGTCCGTAGCCGATCTGGCCGAGGTGGCTGAGCACATCACGACGGAAGCCCTTGGACAGGCGCCAGTCCAGCGGCAGGTCGAACCGCTCGCGCCGGCCGGCGAAATACTCGTCGATCTGCCGACTGGCCTCGTCGAGCCGGGCGGGCGCGTGCAGAATGCGCGGCCCGATCGTCTCCGCGAGCTTCTGAAGGACCGCTGTGTGGTCCTGGACCGCGTAGGCGACCTTGACCAGCCCCTGCTCGGTGGCGGCGAGCAGGAGATTCCCGGCCGGGGTGTCCAGGGTGCGGTAGGCGATGTCGAGGATTCCCTCCTCCTCCGCCTGTGCGGCGAGCCGTGCCTCCAACCGGGTCAGCACGTTGTTGTCGTGTGACGGCAGCGCCGCGAACAAGCGCCTGGTCTCAGGGTCGGATGCGTTCATCACCTTGGGGCCACTCCCATCTCGTCGGTATCTCTTGGATAGGTGCTGCGCAGGGTCTTGATTCCGTCGGCCGCGGCCCGGCGGGCGGCGTCGGCGCTACAGCCGGTCAGTACGCCGATTTCCTTGTACGGCAGACCCGCCAGGTAGTGGTACGCCACCGCCTGGCGCTGCCGGTCGGGCAAGGCCTTGAGGGCCTGCCACAGGTCTCCGTCCCAGTCCTGCGGTCTGCCGATGGGGCTGGGACGCTCGGGCAGCTCCTCCACCGGGGCCGGCCGACGCGCGTTGGCCCTGGTGGCGTCGATCGCCTTGTGATGGGCGACGGTCACCAGCCAGGCCTCCACATTGGCCTCGGACGGCAGGTCGGGATAGGCCTTCATCGCCGCGAGAAAGGTCTCCGACCAGGCGTCCTCGGCATCGTCCGGCCCGAGGACAGCGCGGATGACGCGGAGCACCATGGGCCCGTACTCGGTCACGATCTGTTGGAAGGGTGGCTTGGTCACACCTGGTAAACGAACCGGCGGCGCCGAACGTGAGGTCGCCACGTCAGAAAAGCCGATCGGCCTTGACCGGTGCTGGCTCTTCCAGGTCCAGCAGATGCCGCTTGCGCCACAGCCCGCCCGCATAGCCCACGAGGCTGCCGTCGGCGCCCACCACGCGGTGGCAGGGCACGATCACACTGATCGGATTGCGCCCGACAGCCGCGCCCACAGCCTGTGCGAGCGCCGGATCCCCCAGCTGACGTGCGAGATCACCATAAGAACATGTCCGGCCGTAGGGGATACGAGCGAGCAGCTCCCACACACGATGCTGGAAGGCGTCCCCGGCCGGAGCCAGTGGCAGAGCGAACTCGCGCCGCTCGCCCGCGAAGTACTCATCGAGCTGACGCCTGACTTCCTCGAAGCCCGCTTCGTCGCGTACGCCGAGCGAGTCGGTCGCCGGTCCGCGGCGGTGGTCCGCGAAGTAGAGCCCTGTCAGTTTGTTGTCTTCCGCGACCACGGTGAGATCGCCGAGCGGCGACTCGATGGTCGTATGCACCCTGTGGCTGATGAGGGTCTGCATGGAGTGCTCCCTTCCCCGAACCGGTGACGACCCCGAACGGATCGCCTTTCACATCTCGTAGACGCTGGGGCGACCCGAAACGTGAGATCAGGCGGGGAAATTTCTACGCGGCGCATCGGCGGCTCACATTCCGGCTTCGGCCGACGTCTACTCGGTGAGGCGCCGCGACGGCAGCGATTCCTCAAGCCCGACCGGTGCTTTGTCCTCTATGTGCGGGAGGGGCTCCACCGACCGGCCGGTGGAGCCCCACGGAAAGCCTCGCGGGTGTAGAGGGCGGTGTAGGGGACGGAGCCGCCCGCCGTTGCCTACGACGCGGGCAGGGGCTTGCGGATCTTGTTGGCGATCCGCGGGGAGTGGTAGCCGGTGGAGGCGCCGGACATCCAGCCTTCGAGGTTCGGCGGCTCCGGGCGGGCGCCGCCGAGCAGGAACAGTCCCGGCAGGATGACGGCCGAGGCGGCGGTGAAGGCCAGCATGATCTCCAGGGAGAGGCGGAACCCGTCCGTGAAACTGCTCTGGATCATGGCGAGATGGACCAGGACGGGGCCGATCAGGAACGCGGCCTCGGAGCGCAGCAGTTCGACGAGGGCGAAGGTGGGACCGATCTGCACGGCGGTCACGGAGAAACCGGCCAGGAACAGGCCGGGGACCACACCGGCGCCCGCGCCGTACCCCAGGAGGATCGCGACGATGGGGACGACGGTGGCCGCGTTCGTCGGGGTCAGGGCGAACAGCACTGCCGCGGCGATGACGATGCTGAGGAGGCCGGAGAGCGCCATGTACGGCGTCCAGCGGGTGACCATGATCTTGCGGAACAGGAGGGCGGAAATCACGACGCCGACGATCTGAGGGGCGATGAGCAGTCCGGTCTTCACGGAGGAGTACCCGGACACCTGGAGCATGTAGACCTCGGTCAGCTCCAGCAGGGTGGTGAAGGAGGCGCCGACGACCATGGCGTTGAGTGTTCCTGTGACCGGCAGTGTGTTGCTGATCGGACGCACCGGCATCAGCGGTCTGGTCTTGCTGTACTGACTCACCAACAAGAGGGCGCCCAGCGCGACGCCGACGACCACGGGCGCGATGAACTCCCAATCGCTGAAGTCACCACGCGACAGCCAGGAGACACCGAAGAACGGCAGCATGGTGGCGCCGAAGGCGAGGGGGATGGCCGTCCAGTCGAAGCGGGCTCCCTTGGCCGGGGGTTCGTTGGGTTCGAAGGTCATGGCGCCGATGGTCAGGCCGATTGCGGCCAGCACGGCGACGGAGGTGTACAGCAGCCGCCAGCCGCTGTAGCTGCCGACCAGTCCGCCGATCACGGGGCCGGCGGTGACCATGCCGAAGAGTCCGAGGCTGATGACCGCGGCGGTGGTCGGCAGACGGTCCACACCGTGGGTGAGGATGAGCGGCGGCAGCGAGAGGACCAGCAGCATGCCGGTGAACAGGCCCTGGAGGATGACACCGGCCATGAACTGCCCGATCTCCTGGGCGCTCAGTGCCAGTACCGCGCCCACCACGAAGCCGGACTCGCAGAAGAGGTAGAGATGGCGTCCTGGCAGCCGCTGGAAGAGGTCGGCGGCCACCACCGCGCCGAACGCGTATCCGGCATTCGAAAGTCCGCTCGTGAGCTGCAATTGGAACCGGCTGGCGTCCAGTTCCTTCATGAGAATCTCAGGGAAGAGGGAGAGTGCCGTGGTGAGTACGAGGAACGGACTCAGCGCGAGCAGCGCGAGGGCGACCGCGGCGGCGTAGTTGCCCGCCAAGGGGAGGCTGGTGAAGACGCGAGGCGTAAGGAAACGGGAACTGATGGTCGCCTCCGGGGTCGTGGTGAGGGAGGCGCACATGCAGGTCAGGCGCTCGGCACAGAGATCTGTGGCGTCCTCGTGGGGCGACGCCCGGGACTGACGGGCCGTCGGCTCAGCCTACGATCCGTGGTGTGCCCGACCAGGAACTGACACGCCATCAGGCGTGACGTTGCTTCAGGAAGGAGGTAGGTGGCCCGACGCCGTGTCCAGCCAGCGGCTCACCGCGAGGGCGGCCTCGGGATCGGCTTGTGCCAGCCGGATCGCGATCGCGGCGTCCTCGCCGGCGGCGAGGCCGGATCCGCCCGGTCCGTCGAGGAGACCTGCGCGGGACAGCGCCCGCAGCAGTGTGTCTCCGGCCTCGTCGGAGTCGGCCGACCCGGCTTGCTCGGCCGCCCGGCGGTCCGCCTCACCGGCCAGGCCGCCCTGGACGAAGGCGTCGGTGTCGGGGTCGTACGTTCCGGCGTGGACCGCGAGGAGTGCCTCGATGCGTTCCCACTCTTCGAGCTCGGCGAGTGCGCGGGTCTGGGACGGGTCGTCTGCGGCTTCTTCCTCGCCGCCGTCGCTGTTTTCGGGCAGTCGGCCGCGGGCGTCCTCCAGGGCGGCTGCGACCTCATGGTGCGACATCCCCCGGGCCGTGCGGCGCACCGCGTGCCGGCCGGCTTTCTCCTCGGCGGCGGTGTCCGGTTCCCCGGCATCGAGTTCTGCGGTGTCAGGAGTTGTCATCTGTCTTCCCTGTCTCCTCGTGCCATGTTCATGGGTGGAGCCGGACCGCACGGCCGGACACGGGGGACGGGAGGGGCTAGGCGGCCCGGTTCGCGTCGGGGCGGAGGGCGGCGGCCCATTCGAGGAGCAGCACTTCGTACGCCTCGGCAGGCCACGTCCCGTCGGCCGCGTCGACGAGCGCACGGATGCGCTCGTTGGCCGCGACGGCGCCGGACACCGCGGAAGCGGAAGGGGAAGAAGAGGACATACAACTAGCGTAGGGGCAGCCGGGGCGCGAAGTGACCGATTGAGGGGCGTCCTTGCTCACACTCGGATCCGGGGGGTTTCAACCCCCTTCTTATGGTGTGGCCCCTACGCCGATGTCCCCGCAGGGGGTCCGGCCCCGTGGGGTTCGGCCCGTCGGCCCGTCGGCCCGTCAGCCCGCCGACTCGCCGGCGTGCGGGCTCAGTGTGTCCGTGCCCACCAGGAAGAACAGTGCGATGCCGAGGAGGATCCGGTAGATGACGAACGGCATGAAGCTCTTCGTGGTGATGAACTTCATGAACCAGGCAATAACGACATATCCGACAATAAACGCGATAATCGTCGCGAAGATGGTGGGGCCCCAGGAGACGTGGCCCTCGGTCGCGTCCTTGAGTTCGAACACGCCGGACGCCAGCACCGCCGGGATCGCGAGCAGGAAGGAGTAACGGGCCGCCGCCTCGCGGGTGTAGCCCATCAGGAGACCACCGCTGATCGTGGCGCCCGAGCGGGAGACGCCCGGTACCAGCGCCAGTGCCTGGCAGATGCCGAAGATGAGGCCGTCCCTGACCCCCAGGTCCTGGAGGGACTTGCGGACCTTGACGGCCCGGTGCTTGCCGCCGGCCTCGTCGCGGGCCGCCAACCGGTCGGCGATGCCGAGGATGATGCCCATCACGATCAGCGTCGTGGCGATCAGCCGCAGATCGCGGAAGGGGCCCTCGATCTGGTCCTTGAAAGTGATGCCCAGGACGCCGATGGGAATCGAGCCGACGATGACCAGCCACCCCATCTGCGCGTCGTGATCGGAGCGCAGTGCCTTGTTCGTCAGCGACCGGAACCACGCCGAGACGATCCTCGCGATGTCCTTGCGGAAGTAGATCAGCACAGCCGCTTCTGTGCCGATCTGCGTGATGGCCGTGAAGGCCGCGCCCGGGTCGTGCCAGCCGGCGAACGCCGCGGTGAGCCGCAGGTGCGCGCTGGAGGAGATGGGCAGGAACTCGGTCAGCCCCTGGACGAGCCCGAGGATGAAAGATTCGAACCAAGACATGAGGTACTACGCCATCCAAGGAATCGTCGTGCACTGGCCGGCTGAACCACGGCGCAGTGGCGGAGCGGGAGCTGACGGGCGGTACGAGGATTGGATCATATGGACGGTTGGGCGGTCCTGGTCGCGCTGGCTCTTCGTTGACAGGGCGGACAGGGCTGATGGGGCGGACACGGCGAAGCACGGCGCTGTCGGGGGCCGGGGACCCGCAACGGTGACCTGCATCGGTGACGCCGATCCGAAATAAGTGGCGGCGATCACGTGTCGGTTCCGGTGCAGCCTAGCGTCCGCGTGCTAAGTGCCCGTGCGCGGGGGGAGCGAAGGGAAGGGAGAGAGGAGTGGGGAAACGTGACGAGGGGCGGGTGCGCACTCCGGGGCGGACAAGGGAGTGCAACGTCACAGCGGTGCGCTCTGCTGCTCGTTCAACGGGCTGCCCTAGCATCTGAGCATGACGGTTCTGCCTGATGACGGGCTTTCTCTCGCCGCCGAGTTTTCCGACGCGACCCGCGAGGAGTGGCAGAGCCTGGTGGCGGGCGTCCTGCGCAAATCGGGACGGGAGACCTCGGGTACGGCGGCCGAGGAAGCGCTGTCCACCCGGCTCCAGGACGGCCTCTCGACCTTCCCCCTCTATACCGCCGACGACGCGCCGTTGGCCGATGGCTTTCCGGGGTTCGCGCCGTTCACCCGGGGCAGCCGGGCCGAGGGGGCCGCGGTCGCCGGCTGGGACGTACGGCAGCGGCACGCGCGTACCGATCCCGCGCTGACGAACGAAGCGGTGCTCGCCGATCTGGAGAACGGGGTCACGTCGCTCTGGCTGGCCGTGGGATCCGCCGGGGTGCCGGTGTCGGCGCTCGCCACCGCGCTCGACGGGGTCTACCTCGACCTGGCGCCGGTCGCCCTCGACGCCGGGGACGAATTCGCCGCCGCCGCCCAGGAGTTGCTGCGGCTCCACCGGGAGCGCGAGGTGGCGCCGTATCAGGTGAGGGGCGCGCTCGGGGCGGATCCGTACGGCCAACTCGCCCGTACGGGGACGGAGTCGGCGGACGGCGTCGGGCAGGCGGCCGAACTCGCCCTGCTCTGCGCACGGGAGTACCCCGGGCTGCGCGCCGTTTCCGTGGACGCGTTGCCCTACCACCAGGCGGGCGGGTCCGACGCCCAGGAGTTGGGCTGTTCACTCGCCACCGGCGTGGCCTGGCTGCGGGACCTCACCGCGGCCGGGCTCTCCGTCGAAGACGCCTGCGGGCAGCTGGAATTCAGGTACGCGGCGACCGCCGACCAGTTCTTGACCATCGCCAAACTCCGTGCCGCTCGCCGGCTCTGGGCCAGGGTGGCCGAGGTCGGCGGCGCCGGGCCCGCTGCCCGGGCGCAGCGCCAGCACGCCGTGACCTCACCCGTGATGATGACCCGGCGCGACCCCTGGGTGAACATGCTGCGGACCACCGTCGCCTCACTGGCGGCCGGGCTCGGCGGCGCCGACGCCGTGACCGTCCTGCCGTTCGACCACACGCTCGGACTGCCCGACGCGTTCGCCCGCCGGGTCGCCCGCAACACCTCCACGATCCTCCTGGAGGAGTCGCACCTGGGACGCGTGATCGACCCGGCGGGCGGGTCCTGGTACGTCGAGCGGCTCACCGACGACCTCGCGCGGGCGGCCTGGGCGTGGTTCCAGGAGATCGAGCGGGCGGGTGGCCTGCGCGCCGCCCTGCACGGCGGACTGATCGGTGAACGGCTCGCGGCCACCTGGAAGGAACGCTCAGCACGGCTGGCCCGGCGGCGCGAACCCATCACCGGCGTCAGTGAGTTCCCGCTGATCGACCAGGCCCCGGTCGTACGCGAGCCCGCACCGGAAGCGCCGGGGCCCACGGCCTCCGGCGCGGCCGGGGGGCTTCCCGTCGTCCACCGCGACGAGGCGTTCGAGGCCCTGCGCGTCCGCTCGGACGCCCACCTCGCCGCCACCGGAGCAAGGCCGCGTGTCTTCCTGGCCGCGCTCGGCCCGGCCGCGGCCCACACCGCGCGGGCCTCGTTCGCCGCCGGGCTCTTCCAGGCCGGCGGGATCGAAGCCGTCCACGACCCGGTGTCCGTGGACGCGGACACGGCAGCCGGCGCGTTCACCCGCAGCGGGGCCGCCGTCGCCTGTATCTGCTCCAGCGACGCGCTGTACGCCGAGGGAGCCGCGCCCGTCGCGCGGGCCCTCGTCGCGGCCGGCGCGCTCAGGGTGTTTCTCGCCGGGCGGCCCGGCGAGCAGGAGGAGACGTACCGACAGGCCGGAGTGGACCAGTTCGTCGTCGCGGGCGGCGACGCGGTCGCGGTCCTCGGCTCCGTACTCGACCGGATGGGAGTGGCGTGATGGGAATCCCCGACTTCTCGGAGATCGAACTCGGCCCCGGCGCCGCGACAGGCTCCGAGGACCAGTGGCGCGGGGCGGTGGAGGAACACACCGGCAAGGCCGCCGCCGAACTGGTCTGGGACACCCCCGAGGGCATCGCCGTCAAGCCGCTCTACACCGCGCGCGACACGGCGGGCCTCGACTTCCTGTCCACGTACCCGGGCATCGCGCCGTACCTGCGCGGGCCGTACCCGACGATGTACGTCAACCAGCCCTGGACGATCCGGCAGTACGCCGGGTTCTCCACCGCCGAGGAGTCCAACGCGTTCTACCGGCGCAACCTGGCCGCCGGGCAGAAGGGCCTGTCGGTCGCCTTCGACCTGCCGACCCACCGCGGCTACGACAGCGACCACCCGCGCGTGACCGGCGACGTCGGCATGGCGGGCGTCGCCATCGACTCCATCTACGACATGCGGCGGCTCTTCGACGGCATCCCGCTGGACCGGATGAGCGTGTCGATGACGATGAACGGCGCGGTGCTGCCCGTCCTCGCGCTGTACATCGTGGCCGCCGAGGAGCAGGGCGTACCGCCCGAGAAGCTGGCGGGGACCATCCAGAACGACATCCTCAAGGAGTTCATGGTCCGCAACACCTACATCTATCCGCCGACGCCGTCGATGCGGATCATCTCCGACATCTTCGCGTACACCTCGCGGAAGATGCCGCGCTACAACTCCATCTCCATCTCCGGTTACCACATCCAGGAAGCCGGCGCGACGGCCGACCTGGAGCTGGCGTACACCCTGGCCGACGGGGTGGAGTACCTACGGGCCGGGCTGGGCGCGGGACTTGACGTCGACGCCTTCGCGCCGCGGCTCTCCTTCTTCTGGGCCATCGGCATGAACTTCTTCATGGAGATCGCCAAGTTGCGGGCGGCCAGGCTCCTCTGGGCCAGGCTGGTGAAGAAGTTCGACCCGCAGAACGCCAAGTCCCTCTCGCTGCGCACCCATTCACAGACCTCCGGCTGGTCCCTGACCGCACAGGATGTCTTCAACAACGTCACCCGCACCTGCGTGGAGGCGATGGCGGCCACCCAGGGACACACCCAGTCGCTGCACACCAACGCGCTCGACGAGGCGCTGGCCCTGCCCACCGACTTCTCCGCGCGGATCGCCCGCAACACCCAGCTGCTCCTCCAGCAGGAGTCGGGCACCGGCCGGGTCATCGACCCGTGGGGCGGCAGCGCGTACGTCGAGAAGCTGACGTACGACCTCGCGCGGCGCGCCTGGCAGCACATCGAGGAGGTCGAGGCGGCGGGCGGCATGGCGCAGGCCATCGACGCCGGCATCCCGAAACTGCGGGTCGAGGAGGCGGCGGCCCGTACCCAGGCGCGGATCGACTCCGGGCGCCAGCCTGTCATCGGCGTCAACAAGTACCGGGTCGGGACCGACGAGAAGATCGACGTCCTCAAGGTCGACAACTCGTCCGTACGGGCCCAGCAGCTCGACAAGCTCCGCCGGCTGCGCGAGGAGCGCGACGACGGCGCCTGCCAGGACGCGCTGCGGGCCCTCACCGCGGCGGCCGAGTCGGGCCCCGGCCCCGGTCTGGAGGGGAACCTCCTCGCCCTCGCCGTGGACGCGGCCCGCGCGATGGCGACCGTCGGCGAGATCTCCGACGCCCTGGAGAAGGTCTACGGGCGGCACGCCGGTCAGATCCGTACGATCTCCGGTGTGTACCGGAACGAGGCAGGCACGTCCCCGGCCGTCGAGCGCACCCGCGCGGCGGTCGAGGACTTCGAGCGCGCGGAAGGCCGCCGCCCGCGCATCCTGGTCGCCAAGATGGGCCAGGACGGACACGACCGGGGGCAGAAGGTGATCGCCACCGCCTTCGCCGACCTGGGCTTCGACGTCGACGTCGGCCCGCTGTTCCAGACGCCGGGCGAGGTGGCGCGGCAGGCGGTGGAGGCCGACGTGCACATCGTCGGTGTCTCGTCGCTGGCCGCCGGGCACCTCACCCTCGTACCGGCGCTGCGCGAGCAGCTCGCCGCCGAGGGCCGGGAGGACATCATGATCGTCGTCGGCGGGGTCATCCCGCCGCAGGACATCGAGGAACTGCACCGGGCCGGGGCCGCCGCCGTCTTCCCGCCCGGCACCGTGATCCCCGACGCGGCGATCGATCTGCTCAAGGCGCTCACCGCGGCGCTGGGCCACGAGGGTTGAGCGCGTGCCGCCACGGATCGACCTCGACAGCTACACCAAGGGTGTCCTGGACGGCTCGCGCGCGTACATCGCCCGGGCCATCACGCTGGTGGAGTCCACCCGACCCGACCACCGGGCCCTCGCGCAGGGGCTGTTGACCGAGCTGCTGCCGTACGCGGGCAGGGCGCGCCGGATCGGGATCAGTGGCGTGCCGGGCGTGGGCAAGTCCACCTTCATCGACGCGCTGGGGACGATGCTCACCGGCCTCGGGCACCGGGTCGCGGTGCTGGCCGTGGACCCGTCCTCCAGCAGGACCGGCGGGTCCATCCTCGGCGACAAGACGCGGATGGAGCGGCTCGCGGTCGACCCGGCGGCCTTCGTCAGGCCCTCACCGACCGCGGGGACGCTGGGGGGTGTGGCGAAGGCGACGCGGGAGACGATCGTGGTGATGGAGGCGGCCGGGTACGACGTGGTGCTGGTGGAGACCGTCGGGGTCGGCCAGTCCGAGACCACGGTCTCCCGGATGGTCGACTCCTTCCTGCTCCTCACCCTCGCGCGCACCGGCGACCAGCTCCAGGGCATCAAGAAGGGTGTTCTGGAACTGGCCGACGTCATCACCGTCAACAAGGCCGACGGCCCGCACGAACGCGACGCGCGCTCGGCCGCGCGTGAACTCGCGGGCGCGCTGCGGCTGATGCATCCCGTGGACGCGGCCTGGACGCCTCCGGTGCTCAGTTGCAGCGCGCGGGAGGGCACGGGGCTCGATGTGGTGTGGGAACGGCTGGAGCAGCACCGCGCGGTCCTGGAGGCGGACGGCCGGCTGGAGCGCAAGCGGCGTGACCAGCAGGTCGACTGGACCTGGTCGATGGTCCGTGACCATCTCCTGGACCGGTTGCGTGAGCACCCGGGGGTACGGGAGCTGGCGCCCGGGCTGGAACAGCGGGTACGGGAAGGGACGTTGACGCCGACGCTGGCGGCGGACCGGATCATCGAGGCGCTGGGGCGGCCGGGGGCCGGCGGGTGACCTCACCCGGAAGAACGCGTGATCTCTCACAACGGGTGACCTGTAGCAACGCGTGACCTCTCAAGAAGAAGGCGTACCGAACGTGGACGAACCGCATGTCCTGGCTGACCGTCAGGGGAGCGTCGGCCGGCTGACCCTCAACCGGCCGCGGGCCCTCAACGCGCTGACGCACGCGATGGTTTCGGCGATCTCCGAGGCCCTCGCCGCGTGGGAGGAGGACGACCGTGTGCGGGCCGTGGTCATCTCCGGGGCCGGTGAGCGCGGGCTGTGCGCGGGCGGGGACATCCGGGCCATCTACGAGGACGCGCGGGCGGGTGGGGGTGCGTCGGCGGAGTTCTGGCGCGACGAGTACCGGCTCAACGCGTACATCGCCCGCTATCCGAAGCCGTACGTCGCCTTCATGGACGGCATCGTGATGGGCGGCGGGGTCGGGATCTCGGCGCACGGCAGTGTACGGATCGTGACCGAGCGGTCGGCGGTCGCCATGCCGGAGACCGGGATCGGGCTGGTGCCGGATGTCGGTGGGACGTATCTGCTGTCGCGGACGCCGGGGGAGGTCGGTACGCATCTGGCCCTCACGGGGGCGGTGGTGGGGGCGGCGGACGCGATGTTGTGCGGGCTCGCGGACCATTTTGTGCCGTCGGACCGGTTGGGTGCGCTGCGGGGTGCTCTGGGGGACACGATCGGGGAGGGGGAGGGCGTCGTCCGGGACGTGGTGGCGCGGTACGCCGGGGTGGCGCCCGAGGGGCGGCTCGCGGGCGATCGGGCGTGGATCGACGGGTGTTACGCGGCCGACACGGTCGAGGAGATCGTCGACCGGCTGTACGGGCACGGGCATCCCGCGGCGAAGGAGGCGGCCGAGACGATCCTGACGCGGTCGCCCACCGCGCTCAAGGCGACGCTGGCGTCGTTGCGGGCGGCGCGGGCGCTGCCGACGTTGGAGCGGGTGCTGGAGCGGGAGTACCGGGCGTCGTGTGCGGCGCTCGGCACGGCTGATCTGGTGGAGGGGATTCGGGCGCAGGTCATCGACAAGGACAGGGCTCCGCGGTGGGTGCCTGGGGAGTTGTCCGGGGTTTCGGGCGCGGAGGTGTCGCGGTTCTTGGTGGTGCCGGTGGGTGGGGATCTTTGGGGTGGGCGCGGGGGGTTGTGACGGGGGGTTGGGGGTTGCGCGGCCGGGCCGGGGGCCATGCTTTGTCCTCAAGCGCCGGACGGGCTTGGAGGGTGTCCTCAAACGCCGGACGGGCTGGGTTGGCCGGGCGGGGTGGGGTGGGCGCGGGTCGGGGGTGGGCGTCCTCAATCGCCGGACGGGCTGGAGGTGGCTGGACGGGTGGGTTCGCGCGGGTGGGGGTGTGGGCGTCCTCAAGCGCCGGACGGGCTTTGAAAGGTGTCCTCAAGCGCCGGACGGGCTTGGAGGGTGTCCTCAAGCGCCGGACGGGCTGGATTTGGCTCGCGCGGGGCTGGAAGGTGGATGTATGTGGCCCGTGCGGATGGTGAGGGCGGGTTGGATGTGGCCCGGGTGCTCTGAAGGGGGGCGTAGTTGGTTCGTACGTGACTCGCCGTCAGGCGTCTTTGCCCCGGAGTGCGTCGCGTTTGCGCCAGGCCACGAATGCTGCCGCCACGCCCGTCAGTACGATGAAGCCCATCGCCACCAGGAACATCGGCGACGTCGGGGAGGAGGCGCGGCTGCCTGCCACCACGTATGCCGCCGTGTTCGGGATCGAGCCGATCCCCGTCGCCAGCAGGAACGGGATCCACCCCATGCGGGAGATCGCGGCGCAGTAGTTCGCCGCCGCGAACGGGACGCCCGGGAAGAGACGTACCGCCAGCATCGACCGGAAGCCGTGCCGGCTCAACTGGCCGTCCGCCGCCTCCATCCAGCGCCCCCGCAGCAGCGGCCGCAGTGCGTCCTGGCCGAGAAAACGGCCGAGACCGAATGCCAGTCCCGCGCCCAGGACCGTCCCCGCGAGCGCCGCCGGCAGCCCGAGTGCCGTACCGAACAGCGCCCCTGCCGCGAGATTCAGCAGCGGGCGGGGGACGAACGCCACCGCGCACACGCCGTACGCCACCGCGAACAGCACCACGGCCGCGCTCCCGGTGAGCCGGGCCGGCCAGCCCTCCGACAGGAGTCTCTGCGGTTCGTATACCAGCACGAGCGACCCGGCGGCGCCCAGCACCGCCACAAGGAGAGCGAACCGCGACCAGGGCGAGCGCAACGCCCTGGAGCAGCGGACAGCGATGCCCGGCGCAGGCCGGGTGGCGGTGTCGAGCATCCGGGGAGACTAGCCGACGAACGTGTGTGATCGCCGCACCGGGGACGGGAGAGGGGTGTGATGTGAGCAGTCGGACACGCTTGTCGCTGCTGCCGAGCGCCCTGCCCGCGTGTAAAACCATTCGACGTGACGGCCGCCGTGGACGACCATCGAGACATGTTCCGGTACGCCTTCCTCGCAGCGCCGTCCGCAGTCGCGGACGCGCCGAAGGCTGCCGCGTTCCTCGCGGCTGACGCGGCGGCAGCAGCCGCTGTCGCCGCCGCGGCGCCCGTCGACGGCGCCCGAAGCTGACCCTTCCCGGATCGTCCGGCGGACCCCGCAGGGGGAGGGTCGGCACGTCCAGGGGGTCCCTCTCACGCTTCGAGTTCCTTGAAGGGACCGGACCATCATGTCCAAGACGGCATACGTCCGCACCAAGCCGCATCTGAACATCGGCACCATGGGCCACGTCGACCACGGCAAGACCACCCTCACCGCCGCCATCACCAAAGTCCTCAGCGAGCGCGGGACCGGCGGGGGCAGCGGCACCACCTACGTACCCTTCGACCGGATCGACCGGGCGCCGGAGGAGGCGGCCCGGGGGATCACCATCAACATCGCGCACGTCGAGTACGAGACCGACACCCGCCACTACGCGCACGTGGACATGCCGGGTCACGCCGACTACATCAAGAACATGGTCACCGGGGCTGCGCAGCTGGACGGGGCGATCCTCGTCGTCTCCGCGCTCGACGGGATCATGCCGCAGACCGCCGAGCACGTCCTGCTCGCCCGCCAGGTCGGCGTCGACCACATCGTCGTCGCCCTCAACAAGGCCGACGCGGGCGACGACGAGCTGACGGACCTGGTCGAGCTGGAGGTGCGCGAACTGCTCACCTCGCAGGGGTACGGCGGGGACACGACGCCCGTCGTCCGGGTGTCGGGGCTGCGCGCGCTGGAGGGCGACCCGCGCTGGACGGGGTCGATCGAGGCGCTGCTCGACGCGGTCGACACGTACGTGCCGATTCCTGTCAGGTACACGGACGCGCCGTTCCTGCTTCCGGTGGAGAACGTCCTCACCATCACCGGGCGCGGAACGGTCGTGACCGGCGCGATCGAGCGCGGCACCGTGCGCGTGGGCGACAAGGTGGAGGTCCTGGGCGCCGACCTGGGGCCGCAGGCCAGTACCGTCACGGGCCTGGAGACCTTCGGCAAGCCGATGGAGTCCGCCGAGGCCGGGGACAACGTCGCGCTGCTCCTGCGCGGGATGCCACGCGACGCGATCCGCCGCGGGCACGTGGTGGCGGCGCCGGACACGGTGGCGCCGAGCCGGCGCTTCACCGCGCGGGTGTACGTGCTCTCCGCGCGGGAGGGCGGCCGTACGACTCCGGTGTCCACCGGGTACCGGCCGCAGTTCTACATCCGTACGGCCGACGTGGTCGGCGACGTGGACCTGGGCGACGCCGGCGTCGCGCGCCCCGGCGACACGGTCACCATGACCGTGGAGCTGGGCCGTGACATCCCGCTGGAGCCGGGGCTCGGCTTCGCGATCCGGGAGGGCGGCCGGACGGTCGGGGCGGGGACGGTGACGTCGCTGCTGTAGGGGTGGCGCGCGGGCGCGTTTTCGCTGGTGGAGGCGGTGGGCCCGGCTTCTGTGTGGGTACGGGAGCCGGGCTCGGCGGCCGGCGGGGGCCGGTGTACGACGGAGACCGGTCCGCCGTACGTCGGGGGACGGCTTTTGTGTTCGTGCGCGACACTTCCTTCTGGGCCCGGTGGTGGGTCCGGTGCGGGAGAGGCGGCAATCATGACGCGTACGGCCCTGGTCCTCGGCGGCGGTGGCGTCACCGGCGTCGCCTGGACGATCGGTGTCCTGCACGGTCTCCGCGTCGCCGGCACGGACCTGACCACCGCCGATCTGATCATCGGCACGTCGGCCGGCTCGGTGGTCGGCGCGCAGCTCGCCGCCGGGACGCATGACGTCGAGGCGCTGTACGAGCGGCAGCTGACTCCGCCCGGGGACGAACGGCCGGCGCGGCTGGGGGCGGCGGTCCTGTTCCGGTACGCGCGGGCGATGCTCGTCTCCCGTACCCCGGAGGCGTACGGGCAGAAGATCGGCCGGTACGCGCTGGCCGCCGCGACGGAGCCCGAGGCGGAACGCCGGGCCGTGATCGCCTCGCGGATCCTGGTCGACACCTGGCCGGAGCGGGCGTTCGCCGTCACCGCCGTGGACGCGCTCACCGGGGAGCTTCGGGTGTTCGACCGGGAGAGCGGGGTGCCGGTGGTGGACGCGGTCGCCGCGAGCTGTGCGGTGCCGGGGGTGTGGCCGCCGGTGACCATCGAGGGGCGGAAGTGGATCGACGGCGGGATGCACTCGCCCGCCAACGCGCAGCTTGCCGCCGGGTACGACCGGGTGGTCGTGATCGCGCCCGTGGGGTCCGGGAGCGGGGTGATCGCGGGGCCGCAGAGCCAGGCGGAGGCGCTGGTGGCGGGGGGTGCGCGGGTGGAGGTGATCACGCCGGGGGCGGCGGCGAAGAAGGCGATCGGGCACAACGTGCTGGATCCGGGGCGGCGGGCGGGCGCTGCGCGGGCGGGGTTGGCTCAGGCGGTGGGGGTGGCGGGGGTTGTCGGTGCGGTGTGGGTGGGGCGATCGCGTTGAGCCGGGCGTCCGGCTGGACGTGTTGTCCTCAAGCGCCGGACGGGCTTGAAGGGTGTCCTCAAGCGCCGGACGGGCTGGAGATCAGTGGGGGCGCGCACAATAGGGGGGTGAGCGAGTCGATTCCCGTTGTGCGGGTTGTGGATCATGGGACTGCCAAGCTGATGCCCGATGTCGATCGGGAGCGGGCCTGGTTGTTGACCGTTGACGGGGCGCCCCAGTCGTACGTCGATCTTGACGAGCCCACCCATCTGGAGTTCGAGTACACACGTCGTCTCGCCCATGTCGTCGACTCCGTTGCGCCCCACGCCGAGCCGCTCGCCGTGGTGCATCTCGGCGGTGGTGGGCTCACGCTGCCCCGCTATGTGGCCGTCACCCGGCCGCACTCGCCCCAGCACGTCGTGGAGGCCGACGCCGGGCTGCTGGCGCTGGTGGCCGAGCGGCTGCCGATACCGGTCGGCGTGGGCATCTCCGTGCACCACGCGGACGCCCGCCGCTGGCTCCGGCAGGCGGCGGACCGCTCCGCCGACCTCATCGTCGCCGACGTCTTCGGCGGCTCGCGGATTCCCGCGCACCTCACCTCCGTCGAGTACGCCCGCGAGGCCGAACGGGTCCTCCGTACCGACGGGATCTACATCGCCAACCTCGCCGACGGCGCGCCCTTCGACTTCCTCCGCTCCCAACTGGCCACCTTCGCCCAGGTCTTCGAGGAGCTGGCGCTGATCGCGGAGCCCGGCGTCCTGCGCGGCCGCCGGTTCGGCAACGCCGTGCTCGTCGCCTCGCACTCCGCCATCGACACGGCGGCGCTCGCCCGGCGTACCGCCTCCGACGCCTTCCCGGCCCGCGTTGAGCACGGGTCGTCCCTGGTGAAATTCATCAGGGACGCCACGGCGGTACGGGACGCCGGCGCCGTTCCCTCACCCCGTCCGCCCGACGGTGCCTTCAGCATCGGCGGAGGGGGATGACGGGGATGACGGGGATGACGGGGATGGGGTGGGTGTGGGGGGAGTGGGGGACTTCGTGACCTTTGTCGTACGGCGGCTCAGGCGCCGTACGTCCGGGACCGTCAGCACCGCCGCTGTCAGCAGGACCACCAGCGCCGAGCAGCCCCACAGCGCCGTGTCACGACCGAACGCCTCCTCCGCCGGGCCCGTGAGCGCCGCGGCCAACGGCACCATGCCGATCGAGCCCAGCCAGTCGTAGGCGGCGACCCGGGAGAGCTTGTCCTCCGGGATCTCCTGGTGCAGCGCCGTCATCCACGAGACGCCGAACACCTCGATGGACGCGCCCGTCAGGAACAGCACCGCCGCCAACGGCAGGACCGGCAGCGGTACCGCGAGCGCCGCCGACGGGAGGGCCAGCGGGAAGACGCAGAGCGTGCCCGCGAGCAGCAGCCGCCGGGGGCGCCAGCGCATCATCACCAGAGCGCCGACGACGGTCCCGGCGCCGAAGGCGGCGAGCGCCAGGCCCCAGGGCCCCGCGCCGCCCAACTCCTCCTCGGCGACCAGCGGTCCGTACACCGCCTCGGCCGCCACCACCACCGCGTTGACCACCGCGAACTGCACGACGATCGACCAGAGCCAGGGGCGCCCGGTGAACTCCCGCCAGCCTTCCCGCAGATCGGAGATCATGCCGCCGCCCGGCTTCCGCACCGGGATGTGGCTGACGTCGAGAAAGGCCCGGAGCGAGGCGGCCACCAGGAACGCGGCCGCGTCCACGGCGAGGACCCAGCCGGGGCCGAACGCCGCGATCAGCGCCCCGCCCAGGGCCGCGCCGCCGATCCCGGCGCCGTGCATGGCCATCCGGTAGAGGGCGAAGGCACGGCCGGCCTGTTCGCCGCTGACGCTGGACAGCAGCATGCCCTCGGACGCCGGGGAGAAGAAGGCGTGCCCGGTCCCGCCGAGGGCGGACAGGAGCATCATCTGCCACAGGCGTGGTTCGCCCACGAGCACCAGGAGGGCGAAGGTGCCCTGCGACACGCAGTTGAGGGTGTTGGCGGCGACCATCACCCGATGCCGTGGCAACCGGTCGGCCAGCGCGCCGCCCACCAGCAGGAACAGCACGAGCGGTACGGTCCGCGCGGCGGCCACGAGCCCGACGTCCCCGCCGTCGCCCCCCATCTGGAGCACCGCGAACGCCGAGGCGATCAGGGCCCCTTGGCTGCCCAGATTGGTGACGATCGCGGCGGCCGTCAGCAGGGAGTAGTTGCGGCCGGCCCAGTCGGGGCGACGCGAGGGGCGGGTTCGGCGGCCCGGGGCGCCTGCGGATGCACTCACCCCAGGACTATCCCCGCGGGCGGCCCCTGTGCCAACCGACTATCCGGCCGCCCCGTGTATCGGCCGCCCCGCGAAAACGTGGTGTCCCGCGATCCCGCGGGCCGGTCAGGAGGCGCCCGCCAGCCGTACCGTGCCCATGATCTTCTTCAAGGTCTCGTCCGGCACCTCGTCCGTCACCCCCTTGGCGGCGAACGCCACCCATGTCGCGTACTCACCCTGTGTGTTGACGAACGAGAAGGCGATCGCCTTGCCGTCGGTCTCGCACTTGGTCTTCTTGGTGACGCCCGTGGTGGTCGAGATCGAGTAACTGCCCTCCAGCCCGGACGTGGTGGTGAACGGCGCGCCCTTGCTGGTCTTCAGGATGGTCTTGAGCTTCGCCTCCGGCTCCTTCTGGGCGTAGGCGGCCCAGACCAGGTTGCTCGCCTGGATCTCCGCCGACGACGGCGTGTCCTTCGCGCCCCTGGCGCCCTTGGTGCCCGTCCCGACCAGGCTGCTGTCCTCGGTCTCGCCGTTCCGGTCGGCGTCCTGCGAGCACCACTTGGACTTGTAGAAGGCGGGGGCGGAGAAGGAGAAGATGGGCGAGCCGTCCCCCTTCTTCTCGTCCTCGAAGAACGTGGCGACGGTGGGCTTCTCCACCTCCCAGTCCGCCGGAACGTCGAACAGCGTCCCGTACTTGGGGTTGCTGACGACCTTCCAGCCCGTGATCTGCGGCTTGGCCGCGGCGGCCCCGTCGCGGGGATTGGCCGCGGGGCTCGACGTGCTCGGCTTCGCGGACACCGAAGGCTTCTGGTCGTCGCCCTTGGTGTCCTTCGCGCTGTCGTCGCTCCCGCCGAGCACGAGAAATCCGGTGACGCCCGCCGCCACGACCACGGCCAGGGCCGCGACGATCGCGACCACCGTCGTCTTCCTTCCGCCGCCCGACGGACCCGGGCCGCCCGGTCCCGGCGGCCCGGGCACCGCGTACTGCGGCACGGTCGGCTGCTGGTACGGGTTCGGGGCGGCCGGATATCCGGGCTGCTGCTGGTAACCGGGTTGCTGCGGGTAGCCGGGCTGCTGATACGGATTCGGCTGCGCGTATCCCGGTTGCTGGTACCCCGGCTGCTGGTACGGATTGGGATTCTGGTCCTGCGGGTTCTGCTCGCCCCCGGGCGGCTGCTGTCCTGGCCACATGGCGAGTAACGATAGAGGGGCCGTACCCCGGCCGCCACGGCCGCCCCGTCAGGGTATGGCCAAGCCGCACTACTCATGAGTAACATCTTGTCGCATGAGCGCTGATCAGATGTCCGTCGGTGAACTGCTCACCGCCACCGTGCCCATGGCCAGGACCCTGGAGCTGGAATTCGTCGAGACGACTCCCGAGCGGGCCGTGGTCCGGCTGCCCGACCGCCCCGAATACCACAACCACGTCGGCGGACCGCACGCCGGAGCGATGTTCACGCTGGCCGAGTCCGCGAGCGGCGCGATCGTGATCGCCGCGTTCGGCGACCAGCTCCACCGTGCCGTACCGCTCGCCGTCAACGCGGCGATCAGCTATCGGAAGCTCGCCATGGGGGTCGTCACGGCGACCGCGTCGCTCGGCCGCCCGGTGGCGGACGTCGTCGCGCAGCTGGACGCGGGGGAGCGGCCCGAGTTTCCCGTCACCGTGGACCTCACCCGCGCGGACGGCGCGGTGACCGCCGAGATGACCGTCGTCTGGACGCTGCGACCGAACGCCTGACTGTCCCCGGTCACCAGGTAGGCTTCCCGCCGTACAGCCGCAGCAGGTTTACGGGTATACGGGAGGAACCGGCGTTGCACGTCCAGGAGTGGCTCGAGACCGTGCCCGCGGTCAGCATCTATCTCCTGGTGGGGCTGGTGATCGGGCTGGAAAGCCTCGGCATCCCGCTGCCCGGTGAGATCGTCCTTGTCAGTGCGGCGCTGCTGGCGTCCCAGCACGGTGACATCAATCCGTACATCCTCGGTGCGTGTGCCTCGGCCGGCGCGATCATCGGGGACTCGATCGGTTACGCCATCGGGCGCCGTGGCGGCAGGCCGCTGCTCGCGTGGCTGGGCGGCAGGTTCCCCAAGCACTTCGGCGAGGCCCAGATCTCCATGGCGGAGCGGTCCTTCGAGAAGTGGGGCATGTGGGCGGTCTTCTTCGGCCGTTTTGTGGCGCTGCTGCGGATCTTCGCGGGGCCGCTGGCGGGGGTCCTGCACATGCCGTACTGGAAGTTCCTGATCGCGAACGTGTTCGGCGGGATCGTGTGGGCCGGGGGGACGACGGCGGTCATCTACACGGTGGGTGTGGTGGCCGAGCCGTGGCTCAAGCGGTTCTCCTGGGTGGGGTTGGCTTTGGCGGTGTTGATCGGGGTGGGGTCGATGCTGGTGTTGCGGAACCGGGCGAAGAAGTCCGCGGCGGCCGCGTCGGGCGCGGCCGCGGTGGAGTCGGGTGCGCCGGAGTCGGTGCGGGCCGGGGAGTAGGCGGGGCCGTCCGCCGGGATGGGGTGTCCTCAATCGCCGGACGGGCTTGAGATGCCGTGTGCTTCCCGGTGCGTTTTCGTGAGGGCCAGGTAGACCGCCGCGTTCAGTTTGATGCCCTCCTTTTCCTCCTCCGTCAGCTGTCGGCGCACCTTCGCCGGTACCCCCGCGACCATTGAGCCCGGTGGCACCCGCATTCCCTGGGGTACGAGCGCCTGCGCCGCGATCAGGGAGCCCGCGCCGATGTGCGCGCCGTTCAGGACCGTCGCGCCCATGCCGATCAGTACGTCGTCCTCGACGACACACCCGTGCAGCACCGCGTTGTGGCCCACCGACACCCGCGCGCCGACGGACAGCGGGGAGCCCGGGTCCGAGTGCAGCGTGCAGTTGTCCTGGATGTTGCAGTCCGTGCCGAGCAGGATCGGGCCGCAGTCGGCCCGCAGCACCGTGTGGTACCAGACGCTGGCGCCCGCCGCCACGGTCACCTCGCCCACCACCACACAGGTCGGCGCGAGGAAGGCGCCCGGATCGATCCGGGGGTCCTTGCCCGCCAGCCCCGTGACCAATGCCTCGTGCGTCATGCCGTCTCTCCCCGTCTCGCCTCCGGTATTCGTACGAACCGTAGGCGACCCTCGCCGGCCTTTCGACACCAGGTCGGGCCGCCCTCGGGGGTGTCTCTTCTGATGGATCATCAATAAACTGTGCGGGCAGGGATGTTCCGATCGTGTGGGTCGATCCGAGGGAGCTCCATGGCCACCGCACAGCAGATCCCCGACATTCTCTCCGCCGAGTTCGCCGCCGATCCCTATCCGGCCTACCGCGCCATGCGCGAACACGCGCCCCTCATCTGGCACGAGGCCACCCGCAGCTGGATCATCTCGCGGTACGACGACGTGGAACGGGCCTTCAAGGACCGGGAGTCGGTGTTCACCACCGACAACTACGACTGGCAGATCGCGCCCGTGCACGGAAAGACGATCCTCCAGCTCAGCGGGCGGGAGCACGCCGTACGCCGGGCGCTCGTCGCTCCCGCCTTCCGCGGCGACGACCTCCAGCGGAAGTTCCTGCCGGTCATCGACCGCAACGCCCGCGAGCTGATCGACACCTTCCGGCACACCGGTACCGTCGACCTGGTGGAGGCCTTCGCCACCCGCTTCCCCATCAACGTCATCGTGGACATGCTGGGCTTGGACAAGTCCGACCACGCGCGCTTCCACACCTGGTACACCGCCGTCATCGCCTTCCTCGGCAACCTCTCCGGCGACCCCCGGGTCACGGCGGACGGGGAGCGGACCCGGGTCGAGTTCGCCGAGTACATGATCCCGATCATCCATGCCCGGCGGGACAACCTGGGCGACGACCTCCTCTCCACCCTCTGCGCCGCCGAGGTCGACGGCGTACGGATGAGTGACGAGGACATCAAATCCTTCTGTAGTCTCCTGCTCGCCGCCGGCGGTGAGACCACCGACAAGGCGATCGCCTCGCTCTTCGCGAACCTGCTGCTCCACCCCGAACAGCTCGCGGCCGTACGGGAGGACAGGAGCCTGATCCCGCGGGCCTTCGCGGAGACGCTCCGGTTCACCCCGCCGGTCCACATGATCATGCGGCAGACCGCCGTGGACGTCGAGGTGAGCGGCGGCACGATACCGTCCGGCGCCACGGTCACCTGTCTGATCGGCGCGGCCAACCGGGACAGCTCCCGCTACGCGGAGCCCGACACCTTCGACATCTTCCGGGACGACCTGACCACGACCACCGCGTTCTCCGCCGCCGCCGATCACCTGGCGTTCGCGCTCGGCAGGCACTTCTGCGTCGGCGCCCTGCTGGCCAAGGCGGAGATCGAGTCCGGCGTCGGCCAACTGCTCGACGCCATGCCGGACGTCCGTCTCGCCGACGGCTTCGACCCGGTGGAGCAGGGTGTGTTCACCCGGGGACCCAGGTCCCTGCCGGTGGTGTTCACCCCCGCCGCTCCCGCGTGACATCCGGCCGTACGACCGGTCCGGGAACCGCTGTCCCGGGCCGGGCGTGCGGGAGCCGACGTCCCGGCCCTGCCCCTGGGCCGCCCGGCCTCAGCGCGCCGCGGGCGTGAACTGAACCGGCAGCGACATCAGACCGCGCATCCAGATCGAGGGCCGCCAGCGCAGCTCGTGCGGTTCCACCGACAGCACCACGTCGGGCAGCCGCTCCAGCAGCGTCTCGATCGCGGTCCTGGCGATGACATCGGCCAGCAGCGGCGCCGGATAGGGGCAGCGGTGCTCGCCGTTGCTGAACGACAGGTGCGCGGAGTTCTCCGCGCCGACCGCGCCGCCCGGCCAGATCAGCGGATCCGTGTTGGCCGCCGCCAGTCCCAGGACCAGACAGTCGCCCGCCTTGATCTGCCGGCCGCCCAACTGGGTGTCCCGCACGGCCCATCGGCCGATGAAATTCTGCGTCGGTGTGTCCAGCCAGAGGACCTCGTTCAGCGCCTGCCCCACCCCGATCCGGCCGCCCGACACGTTCAGCGCGAACCGGTCGTCGGTCAGCAGCAGACGCAGCGTGTTGCAGATCCAGTTGGCCGTCGGCTGCTGCGCGGCGGCGATGACCGTGATCAGGTCCTGGACGATCTCGGCGTCGGTGAGGCCCGCCGGATGGGTCAGCATCCGGGACGTGATGTCCGAACCGGGGCTGGCCCGCTTGTCCTTGACCAGCTGCTCGATCCGCGCCTGCACCCGCAGGTACGCGGCCACCGGGTCGTCGTCCTCCGCCGCGTCCAGGGAGACCCGCAGGTCCCGTACGAGATCGTCGGTGTCCACGCTGCCGCCCGGCATCCCGCACAGCCGGACCACGGCACGCATCGGCAGCGCGTGCGCGTACGACGTCATCAGCTCGGCCTGACCGCCGCCCGCGAACCCGTCGATGAGCGCCTCGGCGATCTCCCGGCACAGTTGGGCGAGTTCGAACTGGTCGATCGCCTCCAGCGCCTCGGTGATCACACCGGCCCTGCGCTGGTGTTCCGTACCCTCCGTGAAGAGCACCGACGGCTGGTGGCCGACGTACGGCATCAGCGGCCAGTCGGCGGGGATGGCGTCCCACTGGTTCCAGCGGCGCGAGTCGCGGGCGAACAGCTCGTCGTGGCCGGTGACGTACGAGACCTCGGAGTAACCGAGCACCAGCCAGGCGGGGATGTCGCCGTCGAGGAGGACGGGCGCGACCGTGCCGTGCCGGCGGCGCAGGGCGCGGTACAGCTCGGACGGGGTCTGCTGGAACTCCAGACCGCTCAACGACACCGCGCCCGGGTGCGCGGGACAGCCCGGCGGAGGCGCGCCGCCGGGCTCGGTGGGCTCCGCCGGTCCGGGCAGGTGGTCCGCCAGGGGATCCGTCGTGGGTTCGGTCATGGGGTCAACTCCCGTGCCATGGCCAGTTCGTAGAGGTGGTCCACGAGGGTGATCAGGACGTTCTTGCCGGAGGAGCGCACCCGTGCGTCGCAGTCGATCAGCGGCACGTGGTCCGCCAGCGACAGCGCCTGCCGGATCTCGTCCAGGGAGAACGCGGAGACGTCGTCGTCGAACCGGTTGACCGCGACCACGAACGGGGTCCTGTGGTGTTCGAGCCGGTCGATGGCGTACCACGATTCGCTCATGCGCCGGGTGTCGACCAGGACCACCGCGCCGAGGGTGCCGGAGAACAGCCGGTCCCACAGGAACCAGAACCGCTCCTGGCCCGGCGCCCCGAACAGGTAGAGCACCATGCGGTCGTTGAGACTGATCCGGCCGAAGTCGAAGGCCACAGTGGTGGTCGTCTTGGTGGTCAGCCCGGCCGGGTCGTCCACACCGGCACCCGCCTGTGTCATGACCTCCTCGGTGTTGAGCGGACGGATCTCGCTGACCGACCGTACGAGCGTGGTCTTGCCGACCCCGAACCCGCCCACCACCACGATCTTGAGACCGGTCTCCGCCCCGTCGGCCAGGGGTGTACGGCCCGGCAGTTCAGAGAGCATGGAGTCCATGGAGCACCTCCTTGAGAAAGGCGGAGTCGGGCGGTGTGGTGACCGACCGCCCGGCGCGGGGGCGGCGGGCGGTGATACGGCCCGTCGCGAGGAGATCGCCGAGCAGGATCCGTACCACCGTCACGGGCAGTCCCACCTCGGCGGAGATCTCCACGACCGCGGTGGGATGACGGCACAGACCGAGGATCCTGGCGTGCTCCGACTGCATGCCCGGGGTGGGTTCGCACTCGGCGACGATCAGGGTGACCAGGTCGAACGTGTCGTCGTCGACCCGGCTGCGGCCACCGGTGACGGTGTACAGCCGGTGGGGGTCCCCGGTGTCGACGGGCTTGCGGATCATGACGGGGAACTCTCCCGGTCGGGTGTGCGCGGCTCGGCCCGCAGGTGCTCACCGATCTGTTCGACCAGCTCGGTCATCCGGTGGCCCACCACGCCCGGGTCGGCGCCGTCCTCGGCGACGACCGCGAGGTGGGCCCCCTCACCGGCCTCCACGACGAACAGCAGCCCGCCGTGGAACTCGGTCATCGAGTGCCGTACGCCTCCGCTGCCGTTGCCGAACTCCACCGAGGCGCCCTGGGCGAGCGCCTGGATGCCGGAGCAGATCGCGGCGAGCTGGTCGGCCTGGTCGACCGTGAGGAAGCGGCTCCAGCAGAGTTTGAGCCCGTCGCGGGAGAGGACCAGGGCGTGGCGGGTGCCGGGGGTGCGTTCCAGCAGGCTCTCCAGGAGCCAGGTCAGACTGTTGTCAGTGGTCTGCATGATCCTGATCTCGCGTTCCGGGTGGGGGACTTGGGGGGCTTGGAGGCTTGTGCGCGGGTGGTCGCTAGGGCGTGTCGTCCGGCGGGCGGTGGCCATGACGGGCGCGATGGAACGCGCCGAACTGGGAGCCGGCGTCGCGGCCTGTGCGGGGCGCGCCGGTTTCCGGTTCGGGCTCCGGGCGGCCCCGGTCGGCGGCGGCCATCGTGCGTCCCGGAGGCCGTACCGGCAGCCCGTTGGGCGTCGCCACGCGGGGGCCGTCGCCCGGCGCGGCGGGAGCGGGCGACGGTGTGTCGGCGCGTTCGGGGCGTACGGTCTGCTCCGGGAACGCCGTCCGCTCCGGTCGTACGGCCTGCTCGGGTCGTACGGCCTGCTCGGGTCGCACAGCCTGTTCCGGGAACGCGTCCTGCTCCGTCCGTACGGCCTGCTCCGGAAGCACAGACCGCTGCTGGGCGAGCAGTTGCGGCGGGAAGAGGACGACCACGCCCGTACCGCCGCGCGAGGACGGCCGGTAGTTGACGCTCAGGTGGTACTTGGCGGCCAGCCGCCCCACGACCGCGAGCCCGAGCCGGGTCCCCTGGAGCACCGCCAGGTCGTTCATCCGGCCCGACACGGACTCCTCGGCCCGGCGCATCGCCGCGTCCGCCATCTTGAGGCCACTGTCCTCGATGGTCACCACGATCCCCGCCGTGCGCTCCTCCACGTAGACGTGTACCTCGTCGATGGGCGGGGAGAAGTTCGCCGCGTTGTCCATCAGTTCGGCGAGAAGGTGCATCACGCCCTCGGCGGCGAACCCGGCGATCGCGGCGGTGCTGGAGCAGTGCAGCCGTACCCGCTGATAGGCGGCGATACGGCCCACCGCGCCGCGCAGGATGGACTCCATCGGGATCGGCTTGTTCCAGGCACGGCTGGCACGGCCGCCCATCAGCAGGGCCAGCCGGTCGGTGAGCAGCCCGAGTTGGGAGGTGTTGTGGTCGAGCCTCAGCAGGTCGCCGAACACCTCTTCGCCGTACTTGTCCTGCATCTCGCGCAGATCGGCGAGCATGCTCACGGCCTTGGCCTGCACGCGGCTCAGCGCCTTGGCGCTGGCCGCCTGCGCGGCAGCGCCCCGCCGCTCACTGGTGGCGAACTCGCGGACGATCGAGTCCACCAGGATCCGCAGCCGCGGATCCGTGGGGGGTTCGAGACCGCCGAGCACGGTGTCCGCCGAGCCGCCGGAACGCAGCCCGCCGAGCGCCTCGGGGATCGTCCTCGTCATCAGGAGATCGAGGTCGTCCGCGGCCCGGGCGAGCTGCCCGACGGCCTTCGCGCACTCCGCGCGCGAGTCGGCCGCGCGCTGTTCCGACGCGGCGACCTCGGCGGCGAACACGTCCAGCAGCCGGCGCAGTTGCGGGTCCGACGGCGCGGTGGTGGAGGCGGTCGCGGCCTCGGCGCTCGCGCCGTCCCGCAGGCGCTTGACCACCGAGGGCAGCGAGACGTTCAGCAGATGCGCCGATTCGCCGCCGAGCTGGGCCAGTTGGGTCTGCGCGGTCCTGACCTCGCCGTCCGCCGTGACCGCGCCCCGGCGGCCCTGGCGTACCAGCACGACGGCGGCGACGACGGTGACCGCCACGCAGGCCCAGGCTCCGGCGGCGGTGGCCGTCACCCAGGCGCGGGCCGGCCCGGGAGCCGCCGCGGCCACCGCGACCGCGGCGGCGCCGGCGACCACCAGCACGGCCAGGGGGACGGTCAACGACAGCGATCGTGCGGGGCGTATGCGGTGCGGGCTGGGGGTGACAGGCACTGACATTCCGCGGTCCCTCGGTACTTGGAGTGTGTGGGGGGAGACAGAGAGTGGCGCTCATGCTAGCCACGGCGTCGCGTCCCGAGGCCCGCGAAAGGCCGGTGCCAGCCCTACGGGGGAGTTAGCGCGGAAGTGCTCCTGACGGGCGGGGCGCCGTGATACGGGAGGGGGTGCCGGGACAGGGGAGGGGACGGTGTGACAGCGGACGGACCGGTTCCGCCTGGGCCTGGGGGGAAGATCACAGGTCCGCGCCCGGCTCGTCCTGTCCGCTCCCCTCTACGGTGAGTGCGTGCCGAAGAACGGAAACGTCCTCTCCTCGCTGGCCGCCTGGCGCCGCGCTCTCGCGTCGCGCGCCGTCCAGCGCGGCTGGCGCTGGATCCAGGACACCGGCGCCGTCACCGCCGAGCATCCTGGGCGGCTGCGCTTCGCCAGGATCGGCGCCGGCACGCGGCTGGCGTTCCCGCAGGGCACGGTGTTCGGCGAGGCGTGGATCGAGCTGGGCGACCATTGCGTCATAGGTGAGCAGGTCACGCTGACCGCCGGGATGATGCCCGGCCTGGACCTCGGGCCCGCGACGGTCCTGACGCTGGGCGACGGGGTGGTGCTCGGGCGGGGCAGCCATGTCATCGCCGACACCACGGTGACCATCGGCTCGGACACGTACTGCGGTCCGTACGTCTACATCACGTCGACCAACCACAGCTACGACGATCCGGGGACGCCCGTCGGGAAGCAGTGGCCCAGGGTCGAGCCCGTCGAGATCGGGTCCGGTTGCTGGCTCGGTACGGGCGCGGTCATCCTGCCGGGCGCGCGGCTCGGCAGGAACGTGGTCGTGGCCGCGGGGGCGGTGGTACGGGGCGAGGTGCCGGACCACGCGGTGGTGGCGGGGGCCCCGGCCCGGATCGTACGGAGCTGGGACCCGGAGCGGGGCTGGCAGCCGCCGCTGCGCACCCCGGCGCCGGTACCGATCCCGGAGGGGATCACGCCGGAACAGCTGCTGGCGCTGTCGGAGTTGGACCCTGACGGCTGACGGCTGACGGCTGACGGCTGACGGGTGACCTGTGATGGGTGACCGGTGACCGGTGCGGTTGACGGCTCACACCCGTCGGTCGTGCACCTGCCGTGCGTTAGCGTGACGTCCATGCGCGCACCCATCGGAAACTTCACCGACGCCCGACCCGCCCCGGACTGCCTCGACCTGCTCACCGAACCGGTCGCCCGGGCCGTACGCGCCTGGCAGGGCGCCGTCCCCGCCGACCAGTTGGTGTTCGTGGACACCGATCCGGCGATCGCGGACACGGCCGTCTTCGTCGAGCACCACGGCGCCGAGCTGCTGGACCAGTCGGCCAACTGCGTCGTGGTGGCGGGCAAACGCGCGGGCGGGACGACCCTCGCCGCCTGCGTCGTCCTCTCCCGTACCCGGGTCGACGTCAACGGTGTCGTACGCAGACAACTGGGCGCGCGCAAGGCGTCGTTCGCCCCGATGGACACGGCCGTGGGCGAGACGGGCATGGAGTACGGCGGCATCACCCCGATCGGACTGCCCGCCGACTGGCCGCTTTTCGTGGACTCCGCCGTGCTGGACACGGAATGGGTCCTCATCGGCAGCGGCCGCCGCCGGGGCAAGCTCATCGTGCCCGGCAAGGCCTTCGCGGACCTGCCGGGCGCGGTGGTGCTGGAGGCACTGGGTATCTGAGGCGGGGGAGGCCCGGCCGGTACGACCCGGCCGTCCGACCTCCGTACCCTCCTCGTCGGGACCGTCGCCCTCGGCTCAGCCGAGACGCGGGATCTCGATGGCGGGGCAGCGGTCCATGACCATCGCCAGACCGGCGTCGCGGGTCCGGTCGTACGCCTGCTCGTCGATCACCCCGAGCTGGAACCAGACGGCCTTCGCCCCGATGGCCACGGCGTCGTCCGCGACCGCGCCGGCCTGCTCGCTGTTGACGAAGACGTCCACGACGTCGACGGGGAAGGGGATGTCCGCCAGCGAGGCGTACCCCTGTTCGCCGTGAACCGTCTCGGCCTTGGGATGCACCGGTACCACCCGCTTCCCGAAGCGCTGGAGCACGGCCGCGACCCCGTAGGCCGCCCGCGAGGTGTTGGTGGACAGGCCCACGACCGCCCAGGTGTCCCCGGTCGAGGTGAGTATCCGGCGGATGGTCTTCTCGTCTGCGTACATGTCCGGGACAACGGGTGGCCCGCCCCGGTCATTCCCGCGTATTCCGGCGGGTCCGCAGGCCGGCGGCCCCGCATAGGGTGGGGTGATGCAGGAGCAGTACCGGACCGTCGCCCGTGCGGGCGTGCACGAGACCGAGGTCAACCGGTCGCGTTTTCTGTGCGCCCTCGCGCCCGTCGCCGACGAGCGCGAGGCGCAGGAGTTCGTGGCGGGGATCCGCAAGGAGCACCCGGCGGCGAGTCACCACTGCTTCGCTTACGTGATCGGCGCCGACGCCTCCGTACAGAAGGCGAGCGACGACGGGGAGCCGGGCGGGACCGCCGGGGTGCCGATGCTCGACATGCTGCTGCGCCGCGAGATGCGGTACGTCGTCGTGGTCGTCACCCGCTACTACGGCGGGGTCAAGCTGGGCGCGGGCGGGCTGATCAGGGCGTACGGGGGAGCGGTCGGCGAGGCGCTGGACGTGGTCGGCTTCCGGACCCGGCGGCGCTTCCGGCTCGCCGCCGTCACCGTCGACCACCAGCGCGCCGGCAAGCTGGAGAACGATCTGCGGGCCACCGGGCGCGCGGTCCGCGAGGTGCGGTACGCGGAGGCGGTGACCATCGGGATCAGGCTGCCGGACGGGGAGGTCGACACGTTCCGGGCCTGGCTCGCGGACACCACGGCGGGGACGGCCGTGCTGGAACTGGGCGGAGAGGCGTACGGGGACGGATGAGGGCCCTCGGACGGCGCCCGGCCCCGCGTGCGCCGCGGCGCTCCCGGTGACTCAGAGGCTGGGCCGGCTCAGAGGCTCGGCTGAATCAGAGGCTCGGCGCCGGCGCCGGGATCAGTGTGGTGTCGAAGCCGCCGGTGATGATCTCGGCCGCGAAGTCCGCCAGCCGCAGCCGGTGCGCGCGGGCGTAGGCGCGGAAGGCCTCGAAGGACTCGTCCACGGACGCACCCCAGCGCTCGGCGAGGATCCCCTTCACCTGCTCGATCAGCACCCTGCTGGTCAGTGCCGCCTGGAGCTGGCTCGTCTCCACGTGCGACTGCTCCAGCGTGCGCTGCTGGAGGATGGCGATCGTCGCGACGTCCGCGAGCGCCTGCGCGAGGGCCAGTTGCCCTTCGCCGAGCGGGTGCGGCTCGTTCTGGAAGAGGTTCAGCGCGCCGACCACGCGGTCCCGCAGCCGCAGGGGCAGCGCGTGGGTGGTCACGTACCCCGTCGCGCGCGCCTGTGCGGTGAAGCGCGGCCACTTCTCGGCGGCCGCGTCGTCCGTCAGGTCGATGTTGGGGCTCGCCACACCCGTGGCGTAGCACTCCACGCACGGACCCTGGTCGTGCTGCACGGCGAACAGTTCGAGCAGCCGGGCGTGCTCGTCGGACGCGGCCATGATCTGCAACTCGCCGTGCACGTCCGCCAGCATGATGCCCGCCGCGTCGACGTCGAGCAGTTCGATGCAGCGGGTGGACAGCCGCTGGAGCAGATCGATGACGTCGAAGTCGTCGATCAGGGAGTCGGCGACCTCCACAAAGATCTCCGCCAGGCGTTGTTCGCGGGCCATGCCGATCATCTCTTTCCACCGTCGGGCGAACGCGGCCCGTTCTTATGGTCCTCGAATCGAAGCTTTCTGGCTACCACATCCGACGCGACCTCGCTCAGCGTCCGCTCACTGCCGTACGCGAAGGCGCGCAGCCGGACGAGCGCCTCCGCCAGCTCCACCCCCAGCTGCACACTGATCATGCCGGTCGCCTGGTGGACCACCGCACGGTGTACCTCCGACGACGGGGACACCGCCTGCCGGTCGCCCCTGACCCGTGTGTCCTGGTCGTCCAGGAAAGCCGTGGTCAGCGCCGCCGTGAGCGCCAGCGCGTCCGCGATCTGCTGGCGCGACAACCCGCGGTTGTCATGGCGCACGACGGTCATGACACCCAAACGGATGGCGCCTATGCCGAGGGGGAAGCAGAAGACGCCCCGCACCGGGGTGGCCAGCGCGGCCGGCAGCAGGGCCGGCCACCGCTCGGGTCGTACGCGCGCCAGATCGGGCTCCAGGACGACCACACCCGTACGGACCGCCTCGGGTCCCGGGCCTTCCCCGAAGGTGAACTGGAGCTCCTCGAAACGGGCGCTGCTCCCGGGGTAGCACCACAAGGGCTCGACCAGCGGGCCGTCGTCCAGGAGGAGGGACACGGCGACCCCGTCGACCCCGAGGGCCTGTACGCAGACGGCCGCCAGGTCCTTGTCCCCGCCGAGGCCCAGGGTCCGCAGGACTTCGGCCATGCCGTCGCTGATCACGGTGTCCGTCCTGATCGCTGTGGCCGGTGTCCTGGGCGCGGCGCCCGGCGACTCCCGGTGACCTTACGCGCTCCCACCGGAGGGCGCGCCCTGTTCCCGGGGCGGCGGGGCGTCCGCGACGTGGCCACGCCGGGCGTCCTGGACGCTCAGGTACTGGGGGAACAGTTCCGCGAGCCGGGCCGCGCGGAACACGATCCCGACGCTGCGGCGTGTGTAGACGACCCTGGCCCAGCCGCCGCGGTGCCGGCAGTCGTCCCAGGCCGCGCAGAGCGGGTCGAGGGCGCTGCCGTCCATGAAGGACACGGCGGTCAGGTCCACCACCAGCCGGGGCGGTCGCGGCACGTCCCGTACGGTCCGCAGCTCGTGCGCGAAGCGGGGGACGGTCGTCAGGTCGAGTTCACCCGTCGCCCTGACCACCTGGCACGTGTCGGGGGGATCGGTGAGGGAACCCATCCGTGGCCAACTCCTCTGGGTCTGGTCGCCGGGGGCCGGGACACGGTTCATCAGCGCGGCCAGCGTAGTGCGGCGTCCGCCGCCGGGCCTCGTCACGGCGCCCATGCGCCACCGGCTGCTCGATCTTGGTGCTGATCCGATCGGAGATTGATTTGCGGTGACGGAATTTGTCGCAAGTGTCACCGATTTTGTCTGTTGTTTCCGGCGGGGTTCACGGAGATGACCTCGGGGTGACCGGGGATGACCCGCCGGGCGGGTCTCCGGTGGGAGACTGGGGCCGCTGGGAAACGGGTTGCGGGCGGCGCTAGCGTGGTCGCCGACGGGTGGCGTGACCGGCGTGGTGGGTGCCGGACCGGGCGCCGCGAGGGGTGGGGGAAAGGGAAATATGCAGGCCGGAGCCGTCTCTTGAGGATTCTCCATACGTCGGACTGGCATCTGGGGCGGTCGTTCCACCGCGTGGGCCTGCTCGACGCGCAGGCCGCGTTCCTCGACCATCTCGTGACGACGGTACGGACCCACGCGGTCGACGCGGTGGTGGTCGCGGGCGACGTCTACGACCGCGCGGTACCGCCGCTGGGCGCGGTGGACCTCTTCGACCGGGCCCTGCACCGGCTGGCCGACGCGGACGTACCGACCGTCATGATCTCCGGGAACCACGACTCGGCCCGCCGGCTCGGCGTCGGCGCGGGACTCCTCGGGCGCGCGGGGATCCACCTGCGGACCGACCCGGCCCACTGCGCCACCCCCGTCGTGCTCACCGACACCCACGGCGACGTCGCCTTCTACGGCCTGCCGTACCTCGAACCGGCTCTGGTACGGGACGAGTTCAAGGCACCCAAGGCCGATCACGAGACCGTGCTCACCGCCGCCATGGAGCGGGTACGGGCCGACCTGGCCGCACGCCCGGCCGGCACCCGCTCCGTGGTCCTCGCCCACGCCTTCGTCGCCGGAGGCGCGCCCAGCGAGAGCGAACGCGACATCACCGTCGGCGGGGTCGCGGTCGTGCCCGCCGGGGTCTTCGACGGCGTCGACTACGTCGCCCTCGGCCACCTGCACGGCTCCCAGCGCCTCACCGAGCGCGTACGGTACGCGGGTTCGCCGCTCGCGTACTCCTTCTCGGAGGCCACCCACCGCAAGACCATGTGGCTGGTCGACCTCGGCCCCGGGGGCGGGATCGAGGCGGAGCGGATCGACTGCCCCGTACCGCGCGCCCTCGCCCGCATCCGGGGCCGGCTCGACGACCTGCTGGCGGACGAGACCCTCACGCCGCACGAGGACGCGTGGGTCGAGGCGACCCTGACCGACACGGTCCGCCCGTCCGAGCCCATGGCCCGGCTCACCGCCCGCTTCCCGCACACGCTCAGCCTGGTCTTCGACCCCGAACGCACCGACGACGACCCGCTCGCCTCGTACGCGCGGCGCCTCGCGGGCCGTACCGACCAGCAGATCGCGGAGGACTTCGTGGCGCACGTCCGCGGCGGTTCCGGGGCGGACGCGCGGGAACGTACCGTGCTGCGCGACGCCTTCGACGACGTACGGGTCGACGCGACCGTCCGCGAGGTGACCCCATGAGACTGCACCGCCTCACCCTCACCGCCTTCGGCCCCTTCGGCGGGACCCAGTCCGTCGACTTCGACGCGCTCTCCACCGCTGGCATCTTCCTGCTCCACGGGCCCACCGGCGCGGGCAAGACGTCCGTGCTCGACGCGGTCTGCTACGCGCTGTACGGCGCCGTGCCGGGCGCCCGGCAGAGCCCGGGGGCGTCCCTGCGCAGCGACCACGCCGTGGCCGGGACGCACACCGAGATCCTGCTCGAACTGACCGTGGGCGGACGGCGGTTGGAGATCACCCGGCAGCCCGCGCAGCTGCGCCCCAAGAAGCGGGGTGCCGGCTTCACCACCGAGAAGGCGCAGAGCTGGCTGCGCGAGTACGACCCGGAGAGCGGCGACTGGCGCGCGCTGAGCCGCTCCCACCAGGAGATCGGCGAGGAGATCAGCCAGCTGCTCGGCATGAGCCGCGAGCAGTTCTGCCAGGTCGTGCTGCTGCCCCAGGGGGACTTCGCGCGCTTCCTGCGGGCCGACGCCGAAGCGCGCGGCAAACTGCTCGGGAGGCTCTTCGACACGCGGCGCTTCGCCGCCGTCGAGGAACGCCTCGCCGAACTGCGCCGCGCCGCCGAGCAGCAGGTACGCGCGGGTGACGAACGGCTGACCGGGATCGCGCAGCGCATCGCCCAGGCGGCGGGCGGCGGGGTGCCCCCGCTGCCGGGGCACCAGCCGGGCGACCCCGAACTCGCCCCGGCCGTACTGGAATGGGCGGCCGTCGCCCGCTCCCTCGCGTACGAACGCGCCGACATCGCCGAGTCGGCCCTCGCGGCGGCGGAGAGCCGGCAGGCGGCGGCCCGGCGCGCGCTGGACGATGAGCGTGAACTGACCCGTCTCCAGGAGCGGTTCGCGTCGGCGCGTCGGCGCGCCGAGGAGCTGGAGGCCCGCCGCCCCGAGCGCGACGAGGCCGGGACCCTGCTGGAGCGCGGCCTCAAGGCCGAACGGGTCGCGCCGGCCCTCGCCCTGCGGGAGGACGCCGACCGCGCGCACCGCGCCGCGTCCTACGAGTACGACCGTACGCGCGGACTCCTCCCCGACGACCTCACCGAGGCGGGCGCCGAGCAACTGGCCGCCCTGGAACGGTCCATGCGCCAGGAACTGGGCGCCCTGGACGCGGCCCGGCAGGCGGAGCGGCGCAGCGCGCAGATCACGGCCGAGCGGGCCGGGCTGGAGCGGGAGGCACGGGCCGACGAGGAGATTCTCCGGGACGCGGAGAGCTGGCTGGCCGGCTGGGACACCTCCCGCCGCACCCTCCAGGACCGTATCGAGGCCGCTCAGGAGGCGGCCACCCGCGCCGAACAGCTGGCGGGCCAACTCGAACCGGCCCGGCGGCGGCTCACCGCGGCCCGGCGGCGCGACACCCTCGAAGCGACCGCCGACACGGCCGACCGCCGGCTGAACTCCGCCCGCGAGGAGGCCAACACGGCCCACGAGGCATGGCTGCGGATCCGGGAGCGCCGCCTGGAGGGCATCGCGGCGGAGCTGGCCGCGCGGCTGGTCGACGGGGAGCCGTGCGCCGTCTGCGGTTCCGCCGGGCACCCCGCCCCGGCGCGGGCCTCCGACGATCAGGTGAACCCGGCCGACGAGGACGCGCTCCGGGAGCTGTACGACCGCGCGGACGCCGAACGGGCGGCGGCGGAACGGCGGTACGCGGAGCTGCGGGAGGAACGCGCGGCGGCCCGTGAGGCGGCCGGCACCGCCACCGTCGCCGAACTGGCCGAGCTGGTGAGCCGGTTGGACCACGAGCACGTGGACGCGCACCGCGTCGCCGCGAGCACCCACACGGCCCGCGAGGCGCTCGACCGGGCCGGACGCGAGTACGAACGCCGGCTCGCCGCGCGGCACGAGGCCGAGCGCGGCGTCGCCACGCGCACGTCGCGACGCGAGGCCCTCGAAAGCGAACAGCTCGGGCTGGAAGACCAGTTGCGCCGGGCGCGCGGGGACGCCGACAGCGTCGCCGACCGGGTGGCCCAACTGGAGAGCCGGGCCCGCTGGCTCGCCGAGGCCGCCGACGCCGTCCGGGCGGTCGACACCACGGCGGCGCAGCTCAAGGAGGCCGACGACCGGCTGGCCGACGCGGCGTTCCGGGCCGGCTTCGACACCCCGCGCGCCGCCGCGAACGCGCTCCTCCCCGAGCCGGACCGGCGCGCGCTCCAGCGCCGTATCGACATCTGGCAGGCCGAGGCGGCGGCGGTCGCCGACCGGCTCGCGGAGCCGGACGCCCGGGCCGCCGCCGACCGGCCGCCCGCCCGGCCGGACGCCGCCCAGGCCGCGCACGACACCGCCGAGCGGGCCCTGCGCGGCGCGTCGTCCGTCCGTACGACCGCCCGCGACCGCCGCTCGGAGCTGGGCCGGCTCTCCCGGCAGGCCGAGACCGAGGTGCGCGGTCTCGGCCCGGTGCGCGAGGAGTACGGCCGGGTGGCCCGCCTCGCCGCGCTCACGGCGGGCACCTCGACCGACAACGAGCGCAGGATGCGCCTGGAGTCGTACGTCCTGGCCGCCCGCCTCGAACAGGTCGCGGCCGCCGCGACCGTACGGCTCCGGCGTATGTCCGGCGGGCGCTACACGCTGGTCCACACCGACGCGAGGGCCGGCGGGCAGCGGCGCTCCGGCCTGGGGCTCCAGGTCGTGGACGCGTGGACCGGCAGCGCGCGGGACACGGCGACGCTGTCGGGCGGCGAGACGTTCTTCGCGTCGCTCGCGCTCGCGCTGGGCCTGGCGGACGTCGTGACGGACGAGGCCGGGGGCGTACGGCTGGACACGCTCTTCATCGACGAGGGCTTCGGCAGCCTGGACGACCAGACGCTGGACGAGGTCCTGGACGTGCTGGACTCGCTGCGCGAGCGGGACCGGAGTGTCGGGATCGTCAGCCATGTCGCGGACCTGCGGCGCCGCATTCCCACGCAGTTGGAGATCGTCAAGGAGCGGGACGGGTCGGCGGTCCGGCAGCGGGGCGTGGACGCGGCGGCGCTCAGCGACTGACGCGAAGGCGCTCAGCGACCGAGGGCGCGGCGGGGCAGCGGGGAGGAGTAGACCACGCTGGTGGTCACGGAGCCGAGGGTGCCGATCCGGCCGGTGATCTCTTCGAGGTGGGACATCGAGCGGGCGGCGACCTTGAGGACGAAGCAGTCGTCGCCGGTCACGTGGTGGGCCTCCAGGATCTCGGAGGTCCGCTCCAACAGGTCGTGGAAGGGCTTGTAGTTGCCGTTCGGGTAGCGCAGCCGGACGTAGGCGAGGATCGGCAGCCCGAGGCGCTCGCGGTCGACGACCGCGGTGTAGCCCGCGATCACGCCGGCCTCTTCCAGCCGCCGTACGCGCTCGGTGACGGCGCTCGGGGACATGGAGACGGCGCGCGCCAGCTCGGCGAAGCTGGCCCTGCCGTCGCGCTGGAGGACGTCCAGAATGCGCCAGTCGGTGCTGTCCGGGGAATACGTGGTCATGGGCCAGGGATAGCAGAGGAAACGGCGGCGATTCAAGCGGAGTGCCGGGGATAGCGCCTTCAAACGCGGGTCGGGCGACCGTAAATTTCTGTGCATGACCACTACACACACGCACCCGTTCCCGCTCCTTGCCGACGCACAGCCGGGAGGGGTGGCTCCGGTGGCTCCCCACGCGGTGCTGCGGGTGCCGCCCGCGTCCCCCGCCGAGGCGGCCGCGTACTTCGGCGCGAGCCTCGCCTTCCACGCCGATGTCTCCGACGTGGCGGCGGCGCTGGGGGCGGGCGGCGACCCCGGCTTCGTCCTTCTGGACTCCCGCTCCACCGCGTCCTGGGACCAGGGACATGTCCCCGGCGCCCTCCACCTGCCGACCGCCCGCATCGCGGAGGACGCGGAACGGCTTCTCGACAAGGCCGTCCCGGTGGTCACGTACTGCTGGGGCCCCGGCTGCAACGGCGGTACGCGCGCCGCGCTGGCCCTGGCCGGGCTGGGCTACCGGGTGAAGGAGATGCTCGGCGGCATCGAGTACTGGATCAGGGAGGGCTTCGAGGTCGAGACCTGGGAGGGCACCGAGCGGCGTGCCGCCGACCCCCTGACGGCGGCGGTCGGCGCGGAGGACTGCGGCTGCTGACGCGTACGGGGGGAGTTCAGCGGACCGGCGACGGGCGGGGACGCGGGAACGGTACGTCCTCGGGCGCGGCTGGGGCCGTGCCGGGTGAGGCGGACCCCGCGGGGAAAACCCGGTGGCGGGGTGGACCGTCGGCGGACAGCATGGGGTGCCATGCCGGCACTCGCACCCCCCACCGTCGAAGACCTCCGCCGCGACCCCCTGCCCCTGCGCGGGCGTACCGCTCTGGTCACCGGGGCCAGCCGGCGGGGCGGGATCGGGCATGCCGTCGCCCGGCGACTCGCCGCGTACGGGGCCGGTGTCTACCTCCACCACCACGTGCCGCACGACGCCGCGCAGCCCTGGGGCGCCGATCCCGAAGGGCCCGAAGCCGTGGCCGCCTCCGTGCGGGAGGCGTGCGGGGATCCGGACGCGCGGGTGGTGCACGGGCCCGGCGACCTGGCCGTCCCGGACGCGCCCGGCCTGCTCCTCGCCGAAGCGGCCGAGGCGCTCGGCGGGCGGCTCGACATCCTCGTCGCCAACCACGCCCTGAGCGGCTCGGACGGCCCCCTCGACGCGGTCGACGCGGCCGTGCTCGACGCCCACTGGGCGGTGAACACCCGGTCGGTGATCCTGCTGGTCCAGGCGTACGCCCGGCTGCGGGCCGCGCTGCCCGCCCGTACCCTGGGCGGCCGGATCGTCCTCATGACCTCGGGCCAGGACCTCGGCGACGGCATGCCGGAGGAGATCGCCTACAGCCTGGCCAAGGGCGCGCTCGCCTCCGCGACCCGCACGCTGGCCACCTCCCTCGCGGACCTCGCGGTGACGGTGAACGCCATCAACCCCGGGCCGGTCGACACCGGCTACCTGACGGGGGACGCGTACGACGCGATCGCGGCGCGGTTCCCGGCCGGCCGGTGGGGCATGCCCGACGACCCGGCCCGGCTGATCGCCTGGCTGGCCACCGACGAGGCGTGCTGGATCACCGGCCAGGTGATCAACTCGGAGGGCGGCGCGCACCGCTGACGACCCCCGGCCGTCCGGCGCACCGCCCCGGAGCCGGGCTCCCCGTTGCCGGACCGGGGCGCCGCCGTCTCACCGGCCGGACCACAGTCCCGCGTCCGCCCGCCGGGCGGCGGGGGCGTCCCCCTGGCGGAACGGGCCCGGGCACGTCACCCGCCGGGCCGGCGAGCTGTCGCTTCATCTGCCGGATCCGGTGGGAACATCCCGGTCGCCGGGCCGGGCTTCGGCGTCTCGCCTGCCGGTCGGGCCGGGCACCGGGTTGCCGGACTCGGTCGCGCCCCTCACCCGCCGGACCGGAGGTCGCCCGCCGTTGCCAGCGCGGCGAACAGCGGTGTCGCGTCGGTTTCTGGCGGGAGGCCGCTCACCTGGCCGTCGCCCACCTCCACCACCCGCCACACGCCGTCCTCCCGGAGCGCCAGGTCCGTTGTGACGAAGCGGGAGCCCAGCGCCCGTACAGCCGCTCCCACCTCGTCCGTCTCCGGGACCGGGCGCCGGTCCGGGGTGTCCGGGTGGGCCGTGGTGAGGGCCGGTATGCCGTCCACCCACCACACCCGTGCCTCGCCGCCCGCCACGAACGGCTCGTACGCGCGCAGCACCACGCCCCCCGCGAGCGTGTCGTCCTGGAGGGTGAAGAAGCGGTTCACCACGGCCGACAGCCTTGCGGTGTCGGTCAGTTCGGGGACGAAGCACGCCTCGTCCCACTCGTGCTTACGGGACTTGACGTAGTCCTTCACGATGCCCGGGCCGGGCCCCAGCGGGGCGGCGAGCGTAGCCAGTTCTGCCTGGGTCGGAGGGGTGCCCGGAGGGCGGGGCAACCAGCGGCTGGGGGGAGTCAGCGCTGCGAACTCCTCGTACCAGCCCGGCAGTTCGTGGCCGCGGCGGAAGTCCGCGGCGCCCGTCAGCAAGGTGCATCCTCGCTCGGCCAGCGCTCGCTCCAGCGTCGCGTACACCATCGCCGGCATCATCCAGCCCCGGTACCAGTACGGCCCCGAGCCCCGCTCCACCCGGGCCAGGGCGCGGGCCAAGTCCCCGGCGAGCAGCGCGTCATGGTCGAGCAGGGCCCGCGTCACGCCGTACGCCCCGGCCCGCGTGGCCTCCTCGGCGAACACCGGATCGACCCGGCCCGCCCGCAGCGGGTCCGCGCAGTAGAGCAGCGAGGCGGTCATCAGTTCCTCCGTGCGCGCACGTGAGTGGTGCGGGCTTCGGTACGGGGCCGTGCCCGACCGGCACGGCCCCGCCTTCGGGTCGGTCCCGTCAGAGCTTCGACAGCTCGTCCACCAGGTCGTCCAGGCCCAGCGGGCCCTGCGACAGGGCCGCCATGTGCCACGCCTTCGCGTCGAACGCGTCGCCGTGCCGCTTGCGCGCGTTCTCCCGGCCCAGCAGCCAGGCGCGCTCGCCCAGCTTGTAGCCGATCGCCTGGCCCGGCATCGACAGGTAGCGGGTCAGCTCGCTCTCCACGAAGTCGGCGGGACGGCCGCTGTGGTTGCCGAAGAACTCCTGCGCCAGCTCCGGCGTCCAGCGCTCACCCGGGTGGAACGGCGACTCCGCCGGGATCTCCAGTTCCAGGTGCATGCCGATGTCCACGATCACCCGGCAGGCCCGCATCATCTGCGCGTCCAGGTAGCCGATCCGGCGCTCCGCGTCCGGCAGGAAGCCCAGCTCGTCCATGAGGCGTTCCGCGTACAGCGCCCACCCCTCGGCGTTGGCGCTGACCATGCCGACCGACGCCTGGTAGCGCGAGAGCTGGTCCGCCACATGGGTCGCCTGCGCGATCTGGAGGTGGTGTCCCGGCACCCCCTCGTGGTACCAGGTCGAGACCAGGTCGTAGACCGGGAAGCGCGTCTCGCCCATCGTGGGCAGCCACGTGATGCCCGGCCGCGAGAAGTCCTCGGAGGGGCCCGTGTAGTACGGCGCGGCGGCGCCGCCCGGCGGGGCGATCCGGGACTCCACCTTCCGTACCCGCTCGGCGAGTTCGAAGTGGGTGCCGTCCAGCGCCGCGATCGCCTCGTCCATCAGGCCCTGGAGCCAGTCCCTGACCTCCTCCACCCCTTCGATGTGCGTGCCGTGCTCGTCGAGGTGGGCGAGCGCCTCCCAGGGGCTCGCGCCGGGGAGGATCTTCCCGGCCTCGGTCCGCATCTCGGCGAGCAGCCGGTGGTACTCGGACCAGCCGTACGCGTACGCCTCGTCGAGATCGAGGTCCGTCCCGTTGAAGTAGCGCGACCAGCGGGCGTACCGCTCCCGGCCCACGGTGTCGGGCGTGCCCGCGACGGCGGGGGCGTACACCTCGGTCATCCAGTCCCGCAGCCCCGCCACCGCGTCGGTCGCCAGGGCGGCGGCCTCGTCCAGCTCCTTGCGGAGGGTCTCCGGGCCCGAGGAGGCGAACTCGTCGAACCAGCCGCGCCCGCCGCCCGCCCACTCCGTCAGCTGGCCGACGAAGGTCGCGGTGGGACGCGGGCCGGCCGGCAGACCGCGCTCCAGGCCGAGGGCCAGCGAGGCGCGGTACCCCTCCAGCGCGTCCGGCACCGCGCGCAGCCGGTCGGCGACCGCCGCCCAGTCCTCGTCCGTCGCGGTCGGGGTCACGGTGAAGACGCCACGGACGGAGTGCGCGGGCGAGTGGATGTTGCTGACCGCGCGCAGCCCCTCCTGGGCTTCGTGGACGGCGAGTTCGGCCGTGAGGCGCTCGCGCAGCAGCCGCCCGCAGCGCCGCTCGGCCTCGCTGTCCGCGCCCGGGGACCGCTCGGCCGCGTCGAGCCGGGCGAGGGTCGTGCGCGCCAGATCGGCGAGCGCCTGCTGTCCGGCGGGGGAGAAGTCGGGGAGACGACGGGAACTCTCCGCGACGCCGAGATAGGTGCCGGTGATCGGGTCGAGTGCGATGAGCTCGTCGACGTAGGCGTCGGCGACCTGACGGGGCAGCACGCTGCCTGCTGTGTCTGACATGCCGACATCCTCCCCGAGTCGGCCACATCCGTCACGTCAGGGTTCTGTCCCGGCCGACGTCGGTGGCCGACGGTGGCCGGCACGGGCGGCGACCGGGGTGGCATCGGCGGTCCGCCGTTCCCGTGCGGTGCGGCCCGGCCTGCCCCGGCGGCAGGGCCTCCGGCCCACGGCACGGTTCGGCCGGATCGGAGCGGCGCGGGGCTGTCCGGAGGGGCTTCCGGCCGGGGCGGGCGCCCGCCCCGAAGGTCCGCCCGTCCACGTGCGACCGGCCGCTCGGGGTGCTACGGACGGCGCTCGGAGCGGTCCGGTTCGAACAGGCCGGAATCCCCGTGCGGCGGAAGCGGCCGGGCCGCCTTCGGCTCCAGCCGGGCCGTGATGACCAGGGTGCCCTCCTCGATCTGGTAGTCGAGCGGCAGGCCGAGGCTCCGCATCGCCGCGACCATCGCGGTGTGGGACGACTGGGTGACGGCGTATACGGTCCCGCTGTGCGCCTCCGTGGCCAACTCGACCAGCCGGGCGAGCAGTTCGGCACCGATACCGCGCCGCTGCCAGGCGTCCTCGACGATCAGCGCGACCTCCGTCTCGTCGCCGTCCCAGAGCAGATGGCCGAGGGCGACCAGGTTCCCCGAGGAGGTCTCGACCGCCAGGGTGCGTCCGAAGCGCGGGCTGAGCAGGTGGTCCAGATAGCGGTCCGCGTCGGCCGCCGGGCCGTGGTAACGCAGGCCGAGCGTACGGGCGGAGCAGCGGGCGTGCATCGCCAGGGCGGCTTCGAGGTCGTCCTGGTCGGCACGCCGTACCGTGATCTCCTCGCCCTCGGGGAGGGTGAGGATGTGCTGGCCCACCGGCATGCGCGGACCGAGCCGGGCGTCCAGCTCGACCAGCGCGCGGGCCCGCGCGAACTCGGTCGGGGTGAACGGCAGATAGGGCCGCTCGACCGTGATGGACCCGCCGCTCGGGTCGCGCAGCACCATCGACGTCTCGTCGAGCGCGCCCTCGACCGGTGCGCCCTCCCCGCTCCGCCGTCCGCCGGCCGATTCGGCCGGCCGGGAGTGGATCGTGCAGCGGCCCAGCAACTGGCGCAGTGCCAGCGGTAGTTCGGCCGAGTCCAGGGCGGTACGGGTGGCGAGGCCGAGCACCCGGGTCGGGGTGTCCACGAGGTCGTGCGCGTCCGCGCGCTCGATCCAGGTGCCGCTGCCGCCCGCGGCGGCGACCTCGCGGGTGAGGTCCCTCGCCTGGAGCGTGGCGGGGGCGCGCAGCAGGAACTCGTCCACCGTCCCCTCGGAGAGCGGGTGGGTCTGGAGGGTGAGGATGTCCACGCGCCGCGTCGCGAACGCGACGCACAGGGCGGCCAGGCTGCCCGGCTCGTCCCGGACGGTGGTCCGCATCCGCCAGAGCACCGTCTCGGCCGGCACGCCGAAGTCCGCCGCCGGGGCGGTCACCCCGGCGCCGGTGACCACCTCCGGGGGTGCGTGGCTGTGCTTGCGTGCCCACCACGTGTGGAACGTGGCCGTGGCGAGCAGGACGACCGCCGAGGCGATCAGCAGGGAAGCGCCGTCCGGTCCGTGCGCGATCGAATTGGCCACGGCGTCGGCGACGGCCACTGCGGTGAACAGGGCGGCCAGCTCGACCAGATCCCGTCGCCAGTGGTGGGGGCGGCGGGCACTCTTCGCGGAAGTCACATCGGTCATGGCCTCACTGTGGCCGAACGGTGTTGCGTGATCACGAACGGTTTGTGACTGATGGGTTAAGGATGGATCTGTTCCCTTTTGGACTATCTTTACCAATTTTGGCTGAGAGTGGTCGCTTCACTGACGCAAAGCGGTCAGCAGGCGCGCCGCCCGTGCCGTCAGCCGTGACGATCCACCCGGGCGGCGACCGCCTCCAGAGCCGGTATCCCCGGATCCGCTTCTGCGCCGACCCCGGCCGTCGCACCGGTGGCGGCCCCGGTCACCGCACCGGTGGCTGCGGTACGCGCCGGGTCGGCCGGACGGTTCAGCTCGACCGTACCCGATATCGCCAGCATCCCTATGTCCCGGCCCAGTTGGGGTCCGGCCACCTGTCCGCCGTCCGCCTCCGTGCCGGGGGTTTCGCGGTCCTCAGGCCGCGCAGCCGGCCCTACGTCGGACCCGCGCTCGATCAGCGGCGCATCAGAACGTCCGCCGCCCGTTGAGGTGGGGGAACCGCAACTCGGTTCTGCTGCGCGCCACTTCGCCCGGCCGCAGCACCGTGCTGGGGTGGTCGGGGCGGTTGGGTGAGTCGGGCAGGTGCTGGGTCTCCAGACAGATGGCGCCATGGCGTTCGTGACGCCGGCCGGCCGGATCGGTGAGGGAGCCGTCGAGCTGGTTGGCGGTGTAGACCTGGATGCCGGGTTCCGTGGTCCACACCTCCATGACCCTGGTCTCGCGAGGGGCCGTGAGACGGGCGGCCCGGCGGAGGCCGCCCGCGTGGCCGGGTCCCGGGTCCCGCAGGACCCAGCAGTGGTCGAAGCCGCCCGCCGTACGGAGCTGCTCGTCGGGCAGGCCGATCCGGTCCCCCAGCGTGTGCGGAACGCTGAGGTCGAAGGGGGTGTCCCGGACATCGACGGCGGGGCCCCGGGGGATGCCGTCCCCGTCGACGGGCAGATACGTGTCGGCGTCCACCTCAAGGGTGTGGCCGAGGATGTCGCCCTCGTCGGTCAGGTCGAAGTACGCGTGATGGGTGAGGTTCACGACCGTGGGGCGGTCGGTGGTCGCGGAGTAGTCGAGCGCGAGGGTGCCTTCGGCGTCGAGGGTGTACGTCACGGTGACGTCGAGCGCGCCGGGGAATCCCATGTCGCCGTCGGGGCTGTGCAGGGTCAGCCGGAGCGCGGCGGTGTCGTCGGTGCTGTGAGCGGTCGCCTCCCACACTCTGGTGTGGAAGCCGTCGGGGCCGCCGTGCAGAGCGTGGCCCCGGTCGTTGGCGGGAATGCGGTGCGCGGCACCGTCCAGGGTGAAGCGGCCGTGGGCGATGCGGTTCGCGTAACGGCCGATGAGGGCACCGAAGTAGGGGTTTCTGCCCGTGTAGCCGTCGAGGGAGGCGAGCGAGCGGACGACCGACGCGGTGGCTCCCGTGGTGTCGGGCACCATGAGCCGGTGCAGGATGCCGCCGTAGGTGAGGATCTCGGCCCGGACGCCGGAGCCGGAGTCGAGCGTCCAGATATCGACCTCCGCCCGCCCGGGGGCGGTGCCGAACGGCTTGCTGTGCGCGGTGGGGCTGGGCATCAGGGATCCTTGCGACGAGCGGGTGGCCGGGAGGAACGCGGGGTGTCCGGGGTTCAGTGCGGCGGTCCGCCCGCTCGCTTCCCCCCGCCGGACGGGACCTGCGGCGCGTTCCGGGGCCCGGTCGATTCGCGGACGATCAGGCGGTAGCCGGGGCGGGGCCTGCGTGGTTCGGGTACCGGCTTTCCCGAGAGCCGTTCGACGAGACTGTCGACGGCGAGCCGGGCGATGGCTTCCTTGTCGGGGGCGATGGTGGTGAGCGTGGTGGCTCCGTACCGGCTCTCCTCGATGTCGTCGAAGCCGACGACGGCGATGTCGCCGGGGATGCGCAGACCGCGTTCCGTGAGGGTGCGCATCGCGCCGATGGCGATGAGGTCGTTGTACGCGAAGACGGCGTCCGGCCGCTCCCCGCGGTCGAGGAGCGCCGCCATGGCGGCGGCGCCGTCCTCACGTCCGTAGCCGTCGGTGACGATCACCAGACTCTCGTCGGGCTCGATGCCCGCGGACCGGAGTTCCTCGCGCCAGCCCCGCAGGCGCAGATGGGCCGGCTGGCGTTCGCGGCCGGTACGTGAGCCGAGGAAGGCGATCCGGCGGTGGCCGTGGTCGAGGAGGTGCCGTACGGCCTCGCGGGACGCCCCCACGTTGTCGATGGCGATGTGGTCGTACGGGGCTTCGTACTCCCGCTCGCCCAGCAGGACCAGGGGCGCGGTCTCGGTGCGCGCCATCAGGTCCTCGGTCTCCAGATGGATCGGGCTGAGGATGAGTCCGTCGATCACATGTGACCGGAAGCCCTGGCTGACCAGGAGTTCCTTCTCGCGCAGTCCGGCGGTGTGGTCGACCAGCACGGTGTAGTCGTGCCGCGCCGCCGCGTCGACGACCGCGCCGGCGAGCTCGGCGAAGTACGGGTTGCCGAACTCCGGTACGGCCAGGGCGATGATCCCGGTGCGCCCCTTGCGCAGATGCCGCGCGGTGAGGTTGGGCCGGTAGCCGAGTTCGTCGATGGCCTGCTGCACCTTGGCACGCATCTTGGGGGTGACATGCTGATAGTTGTTGACCACGTTCGACACGGTCTTGATGGACACGCCCGCCCGTTGCGCAACGTCCTTGAGGCTGACGCCCACGACACTCCTTGATTCGACCGGAAGATCCGGCCCCGGTGAGTCCGGGGCCCGGGACTGGCCGGAGCCCGGCGGCCGGACGGCCACCCGGGATCCGGCTCCCTTCACGTGGTTCTGCGGCTGCGCGCCAGATAGCGCTGTGCCACGACGACAACGATAAGAAAGCCGCCGCTGACCACCGACTGGTACGAGGAGTTGAGCGAGCCGATCTGATTGATCAGGTTCTGGATGACGGCCAGCAGCAGGACGCCCCAGAGCGTGCCGCTGACCGATCCGGCGCCCCCGACGAGGAGGGTGCCGCCGATGACGACGGCGGAGATCGCGTCCAGCTCCATGCCCACACCGACGATGGTGACACCGGAGGTCAGCCTGGCCGCGTTCAGCGCACCGGCGAGTCCCGCCAGCAGTCCGCTGAGTGTATATACCAGGATCTTGGTACGGGCGACCGGGAGGCCCATCAGGGTGGCGGCGTCGGCGCTGCCGCCGACAGCGAAGAGCGTCTGTCCGAACGAGGTGCGCTGGAGGAGCAGTCCGCCGGCCCCGAACAACACCAGCGCGATCAGGATCGGGTGGCCGAAGCCCCAGACGCTGCCCTGCCCGAGCTCGGCGAAGGCGGAGTCCTTGGGGACCAGGTAGGTGGTGGCGCCTTCGTCGGTGAAGGCGAGGAGCAGACCGCGGGCCGCGAGCAGCGTGGCGAGCGTGACGATGAAGGGAGCCATTCCGGCGCGGGCGATGAGGAAGCCGTTCAGCAGACCGATGGCCCCGCACACCACGAGGGGCACCAGCAGCGCGGTGAGGAAGCCCCACTGCGAGGCCCAGGCGGCGAGGACACCGCCCAGTGCGAACACCGATCCCACCGACAGGTCGATGCCGCCGGTGATGATGACCAGGGTCATACCGAGGGCGACCACCGCGAGGAACGACGCTTGCACGGTCACACCGCGGGCGTTGTCCAGGGTGGCGAACGTCGGATAGACGAACGAGGCGACGAGTACGACCGCGAGCAGCACGGCGAGCACGCCCTGGCGCTGCACGAGCTCGGCGAGACGCCGCGTCAGGGTCGTCCCGGCGGCGGGCACCTTTCGGGGCGTGTCGCCGTCGGCCGGTGCGGGGGTCTTCTTCGGCGCTCGGGCGGACGCGCGGAGAGCGGGTGTGGTTTCGTTCATCGGGACCGACGCTCCCGGGCGACGTAGACGGCGGCGATGATGATGGCCGCCTGGGCGATCTGTGCGGTGGAGTCGGGCAGGTCGTGCTTGACGAGGGTGGCGCGCAGCAGTTGCATCAGCAGGGCGCCCGCGACGGTGCCCAGGACCCGGATGGAGCCGCCGTTCAGCGGGGTGCCGCCGACGACGACCGCCGTGATGGCGGAGAGTTCCATGAGGGTGCCGAGCGAGGAGGGGTCGCTGGCGGTGAGCCTGGCTGTGGCGAGGATGCCCGCGAGGGCGGCCAGCACCCCGCAGAGCACGTACACGCCGATCAGTACGCGCTTGACGGGCAGTCCGGCGAGCGCGGCGGCCGGCCGGTTGCCTCCGACGGCGACGATCTGACGGCCGAAGGTGGTGCGCCGCACCAGGAAGGCGACGGCGCCGGCGAGCACCGCGGCGATCAGCACGACGAGCGGGACACCGAGGAAGGAGTCGGTGCCGAGCGCGAGGATGTCGGGGTTGACGATCTGCTTCAGCTGGCCGTCGGCCATGACCAGGGCGATGCCCCGGCCGCCGACGAAGAGGGCGAGCGTGGCGACGATGGGTTGTAGCCCGATCAGCGAGACCAGGGTGCCGTTGACGGCTCCGACGACCGCTCCGGCCAGCAGGGACACGGCGAGCGCGGGCACGAGTCCGTACCCGAGGTAGAGCGGCAGCAGGGCGGCGGCGAGTGCCATGGTCGAGCCGACCGACAGGTCGATGCCCTCGGTGCCGATGACCAGGGCCATGCCCAGCGCCACGATGACGATCGGGGCGACCTGGACGAGCTGCGTGCGCAGATTGCCGGCGGTCATGAAGTGCTCGGTGAACAGGGCGTTGAAGAGCAGCAGCACGGCCACGGCCGCGTACACGCCGTACTCCTGGTACCAGCCGGGGTCGCGCAGCCGGGCCAGGGGGCGTGCGGGGGTGAGCGTTGCCTGGGTCATCGCGGATCCTCCTGTGCGGCCGGGGCCTTTCCTTCGGGGTCCGGCGAGTGGTCGGCGAGGACTTCGAGCAGGTGGCTCTCGCCCACGCTGTCGCCGGACAGTTCGCCCGCGACGGCTCCGCCGCGCAGCACCACGATCCGGTCGGCGCCCTCGATGAGTTCCTCGATGTCGGAGGAGATGAGCAGGACGGCCAGGCCCTCGCCCGCGAGTTCGTTGATGAGGCTCTGGACCTCGGCCTTGGCGCCGACGTCGATGCCGCGCGTCGGTTCGTCGAGCAGGAGGACCTTGGGTTCCAGGCAGAGCCAGCGGGCCAGCAGGACCTTCTGCTGGTTGCCGCCGGAGAGTTCACCGACCTTCTGTTCGGGTCCTGCCGCCTTGATCCGCAGCCGCTTCATGAAGATCTCGACGATGCGGTCCTGCTTGCGCCGCGAGACCACTCCGGCGCGGGAGAGGCGGGGCATGGCGGCGAGCACGATGTTCTCGCGGACGGAGAGGCCGGGGATGATTCCCTCGGCCTTGCGGTCCTCGGGGAGCAGGCTGATGCCCGCGCGGATCGCGCCCGCCGGGGTGAGCCTGCGCAGGGTGCGGCCACCGACGGTGAGTTCGCCTCCGTCCAGGCTCAGCGCGCCGGCCAGGGCCTTGGCCGTCTCGCTGCGTCCGGAGCCGAGCAGGCCGCCGAGGCCGAGCACCTCTCCGCCGTACAGCGACAGGGAGACGTCCTGAAGCTGGTGACGGCGGGTGAGGCCGGTCGCGGTGAGTACGGGGGTGCGTGCCGCGTCATGCCCCCCGGTGGCGAGGTTGGTCAGGCCGCCGCGCCGGATCTCCGCCATGTCGCGGCCGAGCATCATCGACACGAGCTGCATCCGGTTCAGGTCCGCGAGGTCGCCGGTGTGGATGTGGCGGCCGTCGCGCAGAACGGTGACCCGGTCGCAGATCCGGTAGAGCTCGTCCATCCGGTGGCTGACGTAGATCACGGCGATGCCCTGGCCGCGCAGGTTCTCGATGACCCGGAAGAGGGTCTCCACCTCGCGCGGTTCCAGGGAGGAGGTGGGTTCGTCCATGACGACCACCTGGGCTTTGACGGAGACGGCGCGGGCCAGCGCGACCATCTGCCGGGTGCCGATGCCCAGAGTGTGCAGGGGGCGGCGGGGGTCGACCCGTACACCGAAGCCGTCGAGCAGTTCGGAGGTCTCGCGGTGCATCCGGCCGAAGTCGACGAGGCCGAAGCGGTTCTTGGGCTCGCGGCCGAGGAAGATGTTGCGCGCCACGCTCATCAGCGGGACGAGGTTCACCTCCTGGTAGATCGTGGAGATGCCCGCTTGTTGCGCTTCGAACGGCCGGGCGAACCGCACCTGTTGTCCGGCCACCCGTACGTCGCCCTCGTCGGGCCTGTACACGCCGGTCAGCACCTTGATCAGGGTGGACTTGCCGGCCCCGTTCTCACCCACCAGCGCGTGGGTCTCCCCGGCGCGCAGGGAGAAGGAGACGTTGTCGAGAGCGACGACGCCCGGGAACCGCTTGGTCACCGAACGGGCTTCGAGGACGGTGCCGGCCGCCGGTGGGGCGGTCTCCTCCGGCGCCTGAGGTGCTGCTTCGGGTGGTGCCATGGGTCTTCTTGGCCTTCCGCTGGTCCAAGGGGATGGGCCCGGGGCCGCCGTGGCGAGTGGTCGCCACGGCGGCTGTGAACCGGAGGAGTCGGAGTGCTTCGCCGAGCGGCGAAGGGGTCAGAACGCCCCGCCGAGCGAGGCCTCGGCGTTGGACTCGTCGTACTCGCGGTCGGCGATGATCACGTTCTCCGGGATCTCCTCGCCGGCGTAGAACTTCTGGGCGGTGGCGAAGGCCAGCGGCCCGAAGCGCGGGTTCGACTCGATGACGGCGTTGTACTCACCGTTGACCAGGGCCTGAACGGCGTTGCGGGTGCCGTCGACCGAGACGATCTTGACGTCCTTGCCGGGCTTCTTGCCGGCCGCCTTCAGCGCGGTGACGGCGCCGAGGCCCATCTCGTCGTTCTCCGCGTAGACGGCGGTGATGTCGGGCTTGGACTGGATGAGCTGCTCCATCACCTGCTGGCCCTTGTCGCGGGCGAACTCACCGGTCTGCTGGGCGACGATCTCCAGGCCGGGTGCCTTCGCCTTGAGCTGGTCGACGAAGCCCTTGGTGCGGTCGGTGGTGACGTTGTTGCCCGACGCGCCGAGCAGGATGGCAACCTTGCCCTTGCCGCCCGTCGTCTTGATCATCGCGTCGGCCGCGCGCTTGCCCTGCTCCACGAAGTCGGAGCCGAGGAAGGCGACATAGTCCTTGCAGGCGGTGGAGTTGAGCTTGCGGTCGATGGTGAGGACAGGCACCTTCTTGGCCGCGGCCGCCTTGAGCGCCGGCTCCAGGCCGTCGGAGTTCAGCGGCGCGATGATGAGGAACTGGGCGCCCTGGGACAGCATGTCCTGGATGTCGCTGATCTGCTTGGAGAGCTGCGACTGGGCGTTGGTGGTGAGGAGCTTCTTGACACCGACCTTGGCGGCCTCGTCCTTGATGGACTGGGTCTCGGCGATACGGAAGGGGTTGGCTTCCTTTTCCGACTGCGAGAAGCCGACCACGGCGTTCTTGAGGTCCAGTTCGGGGGCGCCGTAGCTCGTCAGTGAGCAGCCGCTGCCCGATGCGGCCTCGGGGGTTTTGACCGCCTGGGCTCCCTGGCTGCTGTCACCGCCCGCGTTGTCGGTGGTTTCCGACTTGGAACAGCCGGAGACGGCCAGCGTGGCGGTGACGGCGAGCAGGCAGGTGACGGCGAGAGTGCGGGATCGGCGCTGGGTAGTCATGCGCAGGACGCTCCTTGGCGGGGTGACGGCACTCCGGTCGGGGTGCGGTCGGGGCATGGGCAGGGCATGGACCGGGGCGGGGCCGGACGGTCGTCGGCCGCGTCGGTGGCTGACGACGTCGCATTCCTCACGACCCGGCTGCGAGCTGTACTGATGGCGGCCGTGAGAGCTTGCGCTGCCTGTCGGCGGCTCGGTTTACAACGTTATATAGGCGCTGCGGCGCAGGCGGCAAGAGAGTTGTCGATGCGTTTCCAAAATGTGTCGGCGGCGCGCGTCGCGCCGGACACCCCGGCAGGCCGGACGGTCGGCGCCGGATTCCGTGGCATCTCCGGACAGCCGTTGGGCGGCGTGCTGTCATACTGGCGGACGTCAAGTTTCCAACGTTATAAAGAAGTTGGCGCCCCCGGAGCGTGGCAGGCGACAGCTGCCCTAGCCCCGCGCGGAAGTACCGGGCCGGCCGGGAACCGGTTCGCCGCGGCCCCCTCCTCCCGTCTCCCCCGACCCGACCCGAAGCCCGCACGGCCGGCGGAGCACGAGCCCCCGCCCATGCCGGTGAAGCGCGGAGAACTCGTCACCGGCGCGCCGGCGAGGCCGACGCCACCTTCTGCGCGGGGGAGGCTCCGTGGGCTCCGCGCTCTGAACCGGCACGACCCCCGCGCGGGCCACGGCGGGCGGCCCGGCGGCGACTGCTCCGTCGCCGCCGGGCCGTCGCGCGTTACGGCTGTTCGGCGTCGTGGAGCGTGCTCACCTCCGCCGCGGTGAGCACCCTGTCGTACACCTTCACCTGGTCGATGGAGCCGTTCCAGAAGTCACCGTTCGCGCCGCCCCACTTGGCACGGCCCACGGAGAGCGGCCCGGTGCTGACGTCGGCGGGGCCGGCCGGGGCGGTCGCCGCGAGCGTGCCGTCGACATACAGCTTGAGGTCGTCGCCCTCCCGTACGCCGACGAGGTGGTACCACTTACCGGTCTCGGGCTTCATCTCCAGCCGAGCCCGGTGACCGCCCGGCGTACTGAACGCGAACGCGCCCTGGCCGTACTGGAGATAGAACGGATTCTCCGTCCGCCGGCCGTCCTGGCTGACCAGAGTGGCGTAATTGCCCGGGAGCGCGTCGAGCGTGGCCCAGGCCGACACCGAGTAGTCCTGGGTGGTGTCGACCACCGGTCCGCGGGTCTCGGCGTACTGCCCCTGGCCGTTGAACTTGAGCGCGGAGCCCTGGACGCCCGGCGTCCAGGTGGTGCCCGCGTTGAGCGTCAGGGGTGCCCGGTTGGGACCGCTGTCGGCGGCCGTCGTGCCCTTGTTCTCGTCCAGCGACCAGGCGGCGCCGCCCTTCAGCTGGTCGCGGTCACCAGCGGCCGCGCCGGCCGCGATGACCTGCTGATTGATCTGCCGCACCTTCTTCGGATCGACCTTGATCTCCCGACGGTCGTACGTCCACAACCCGTTGAGCTCGTTCTCCAGATCGCTGACCTGGGTGTAGACGGAACCGGACAGTTCGGCCCCGGCCGCGGCGAGGTAGTACGTACGGGTGTTGTCGACGTACTTCGCCGTGAGAGCGTCCTTGTCCGCAACGCCGCTGTAGATCGCCGCCGGAGCGCCCGGCCACATGTGTCCCGCGGTACGGAGCGTGAAGCCCCCGTGCTCACCGTCCATCGCGGCGCGGTGATCGGGGAACGGCGCGTCGTTGTTGAGGTAGTCGTGGTGGTCGATGATGTCGCCCTTGCCCGAATCACCCTTCGACGAGCAGCAGTTGACACCGCTGTGGGCGTTGACGACGCGGGACGGGTCGTCGGCCTGGACGGCCTCGGTGATCTTTCCGGTCTCGACGCGGTCCCACTCGCCCCAGCCCTCGTTGAAGACGATCCAGCCGCCGATCGAGGGCGAGTTGTGGAGCTGCTTCATCATCTCCTTGCCCTGGGAGAGGAAGGCCTGCTTGCCCTGGTCGGTGCTGATGTCGCTGGAGACGAAGTCCTGCCACACCAGCAGACCGAGCTTGTCCGCGTGGTAGTACCAGCGGGGCGACTCCACCTTGATGTGCTTGCGCACCGCGTTGAAGCCGAGGTCCTTCTGCGCCTTCAGGTCGAAGGTGAGCGCCGCGTCACTGGGCTGGGTGTACAGACCGTCGGGCCAGAAGCCCTGGTCCAGCATGGCCAGCGAGAAGAACGGCTTCCCGTTGAGTACGAGCTTCTGGTAGCCGCCGACCTTCTCGACGGCGAGGGAACGCATGCCGAAGTAGCTGTCGACACTGTCCTTGGACCGGCCGTCCGCCAGGGTCACTTCGAGGTCGTACAGGTACGGGTCGTCCGGCGACCAGAGGTGCTGGTTCCTGACCGGCAGGGTCAGCGCGCGGTTCGCCGGTCCGGTGACCGTGCCGACGGTCTTGCCCTTCTTGTCGCGGGCGACGGCGGTGATCCGGGCGCCGGCCGAGGCGCCGGCGGAGTTGACGGTCAGCGCGAGGGTGCCCTTGTCGATGTCCGGGGTGGTCGTCAGGGAGTCCACCGCGGCGGGCGCGACCGGCTCCATCCACACGGTCTGCCAGATTCCGGAGGACGGGGTGTAGACGATGCCGCCCGGGTTCGTGGACTGCTTGCCCTTCGGCTGGTTCGGTCCCGTCACATCGGTCACCGCGACGATGATCTCCTGCGGGCCGCTGCCCTTGACCGCGTCCGTGATGTCGGCGGTGAATCCGGTGTAACCGCCCGTGTGTTCAGCGACCTTCCGGCCGTTGACCCACACGGTGGACCGGTAGTCGACCGCGTCGAAGTTGAGCTTCAGCCGCTGACCGCCGTCGGGCCCCTTGCCGACGGACCAGTTCTTCGGCACCGTGACAAGCTTCCGGTAGAACATGTGGTCTTCGTGCCGCTCAAGTCCCGACAGCTGGGACTCCACGGGGAACGGTACGACGATGCGTTCACCGAGCCGCTTGCCGAAGACCGGCTGCTCGCCCTCGGCGGCTCCGGCGAACTCCCACGGGCCGTTGAGGTTCATCCACCGGTCGCGCACCTGCTGCGGCCGGGGGTACTCGGGCAGCGGGTGGTCGCGGTCGAGCTTGTCGCCCCAGGTGGTCGTCAGCCGGTGCGTGGACCGGTTCTTGGCCGTACGGCTGATCGGGGGGACGGTGTCGCCGCCCGCCCGGAGACCGCCCTCACCGTCGTACGCGACCCGGACCTGCTGGCCCTTCTGGATCGGCGCCGCGAGCGTGACGACCAGGGCCTTGCGGTTGTTGGACGCCTTGGCCACCGACTTCACCGGCATCGGCGAGGTGTCGGCCTCGATCTTGAGGTGGTCCTTGACGCCGCCGATGTTCTCGACCGTGCCGTCGAAGGTCGCCTGGAGCCGCGTGCCGTCCTCGGCGACGCTCAGCGCGACGGGGTAGACCTCGAAGTCGGCCGGCGGGGTGAACGCCTCTTCCGGCACGATCTGCTTGTTGAGGTCCTTGCTCGCCCAGCGGAGGAACATGTTGGCGCCGCCGATGTCCTGGAACATCTCAAGCCGGAACTCGTGCGGCTCGCCGGCGGTCAGCGCGACCGGCTCACTGTGCTGCTCGACGTCCCAGTCGGGCACCCAGTGGTCGATGACGACGCTGCCGTCGATGAAGAGCCTGAACCCGTTGTCGCCGATCGCGGAGAAGGTGTAGTCACCGGTGGCGGGGGCCGTTATCTGTCCGGTCCAGCGGGCTGTGGTGTTCTCGGTGCGTCCGGTCGTGGACTCGAACGTCCCGGTGAGACCGGGGAAGTTGATCTGCGGGTCGAGCGCCACGCCACCGAGCTCGGCGAAGTCGCGAGCCCCCGGCGCGGACATCCTGAAGTACTCGCCCTTCAGACCGTGCACATCGGTGGCCGGGTCGTCGGAGGCGAAAGCGGGCGCGGAGGCGGTCGCCGGGGCGACACCGGGCGCGGGGGCGGCAGCGGCGGCCGGGACCAGGGTGGCGCCGACGGGCAGCAGAAGTGCGACCGTACACGCCAGTGCTCGGAGCAGTGTTCGGGGGCGGAATGGTTGTTGTCTCAAGGCGTCGTCCTCGTCGAAGGGACAGAAGTGCCTCGCACCTGCGGGATGCGGCAGCACATAGTCGAACATTGAGCCACAGCCCCAAACACATAACAACAGTCGTGCACGCACATTTTCAACGATGGAAAATGTGCGAACGTGCAGGCCCCGGTGAACGGGTGTACACCGCCCCCCGGGGCCTGTGTGGGGACCGCCGACGCCCGGCTCATCACCCGGACGCCCGTCCGGGCCGGAGCGGACTCCCCGATTCCGGACGGGCGATTGATCACCGCGCGGCAGAACGGTGCCGGCTACCGCTCCTGCCCGACCTTCCCCGGCCGGAGCACCTTGCTGAACAGGACCGTGCCGCCCTCCGCCCGCAGACGGACCGTCAGCTCGCCGCTCCCACCGTCGATGTCGACCTCGCCGAAGTACTGCGGGGACTCCATCGGCGACACGTTCGCCCGGTCGGGCGCGCGCACGAAGACCCGGTCGGGCCCGAACGTACCGTCCAGCGCGTTGGCCTGGAATCCGCCTGCCGCCAGCGGCCCCGAGACGAACTCCCAGAACGGCGCGAAGTCCTTGAACGCCGCGCGCTCCGGCGCGTAGTGCTGCGCCGAGGTGTAGTGGACGTCCGCCGTGAGCCACAGCGTGCCCGTGATCCGCCGGTGCTTGATGTACCGCAGCAGCTCGGCGATCTGGAGTTCACGGCCGAGCGGAGCGCCCGGGTCGCCCTGGGCGACGGCCTCGAAGTTGGTGGCGCCGTCCGGGACGACCAGTCCGAGCGGCATGTCGGCGGCGATCACCTTCCACTCCGCACGCGAACGCGACAACTCCCGCTTGAGCCACTCCAACTGCTCCGCGCCGAGGATGCCGGTGGTGTCGTCGGCCTGCCGGTCGGGAGAGTTGGCGTTGCGGAACGAACGCATGTCCAGGACGAACACGTCCAGCAGCGGACCGTGGCTGATCACCCGGTGCACCCGGCGGTCGGCCCCGCGTTCGTGGAGGGTCGACACCGGGAAGTACTCACGGAACGCGCGCGCCGAACGGGCCGCCAGCAGATCGACGTTCTTCTCCGTGTAGCGGACGTCGTCCAGGATCTGACCGGGGTACCAGTTGTTGCGCACCTCGTGGTCGTCCCACTGGACGATCGTCGGCACCTGGGAGTTGAAGCGCCGCACGTTGGCGTCCAGCAGGTTGTAGCGGAAGTTGCCCCGGTACTCGTCGAGCGACTGCGCGACCTTCGACTTCTCCTCGGTGGTGACGTTCCGCCAGATCCGGCCGTCCGGCAGCGTCACCTGCGGTTCGAGCGGGCCGTCGGCGTAGATGGTGTCGCCGCTGCACAGGAAGAAGTCGGGGTCCAGCCGCCGCATCTCGTCGTACGCGCGGTAGCCGCCGATGTCCGGGTTGATGCCCCAGCCCTGCCCGGCGATGTCGCCCGACCACAGGAAGCGCACACCCTGCCGGCGTCTCGCGGGCGCGGTACGGAACGTGCCGTACACGGGTTCGCCGGTACGGCGGTAGTCGTCCGGGTCGGCGAGGGTCACCCGGTAGTGCACCTGCTCACCGGCCGGGAGGCCGCGCAGGGGGACCGTACCGGTGAAGTCGGAGCCCGGGCCGAGCAGCGGGCCGTGCCAGGTGCGGGCGCGCCGGAACGACTCGGTGGCGGAGGTCTCCACGATCATCCGGGCCGGCCGGTCGGACCGGACCCACGCCAGTCCGGACGACGACGTGACATCGCCCATCTGTACGCCCCAGGCGGCGCGGGGCCGCCCGGACCGCGCCTGCGCGGGCGCCGCGCCCGCCACCAGGCCGGCGGTGGGCAGGGCCAGCGCCGCCGACGCGGCGAGCGTGCCGCGCAGCACGCCGCGGCGGCCGGGCGAGGCCGCGGACTGGGGGGAGTTCGGGTGGTACGACATCGATGCGCCTCCTGGGCAGACGGGTGCCGATTGCCGTGCCATGCCTAACGCCCGGTGGCAGCCGCCGCGCGAACCCCGGATGAACAACCGGCCGGTGGTGTCGTCGAGTGCCGCCGAGAGGGGGTCAGCCGGCCGTGGGCCGGGAGGTGGGGGTCTTCTTCTCCCGGCTGTCCGCCGCGAGTCGGGGCTCGGGTGAAGGCTCCGGCTTCAGGATCCGGGCGGTGAAGCCGGCGACCACGCAGAAGGCCGCGGGGAGGAGGAAGGTGAGGTTCAGCGGGATCGCGTGGGTCAGCGGGCCGATCACGGCGGGACCGGCGAGCATCCCCAGGTAGCCGAGGCCCGCCACGCGCGAGACGTTGGCCCCGGCCGCGTCCGGATCGGCGTGCCCCGCCGCGCTGAAGAGCTGCGGGACGCAGCCGGACAGACCGGCGCCGACGACGGTCCAACCGAGCAGCGCCAGGGGGACGTCGGGCGCGAACGCGGCCAGGGTCAGACCGGCCGCGCCGACCGCCGACCCGTACCGCAGGACGGCGACCGCGCCCACCCGTGCCGCCACCCGGTCGGTGAGCAGGCGGCCCGCGGTCATGGCCGTGGCGAACGCGCCGTACGCGAGTGCGGCGGTGGAGGCGGGCGCTCCGAGGACGTCCTTCACATGGAGCACGCTCCAGTCGTTGGCCACGCCCTCGCAGAGCATCAGCATGAAGGCGAGCACCGCCAGGATCCAGATGCGCGAGGGCGTCGCCCGCCGGGCCTTGCGGGCGGGGCCGGTCGAGGCCTCGGCGGCGGATGCGTCAACAGCGGCCGGCGGGTCCGGGCGCAGCAGCGCCCCGGCGGCCACCCCCGCGGCCGCGAGGCAGAACAGCGCCGTTCCCGCCAGCGTGGCGCCCGCGCTCCACCCCCGGCCGAGGGTGAACGCGCCGATGAGCGCGGCGAGTACGCCACCGATGGAGAACCAGGCGTGGAAGGCGGACATGATGGGCCGCCCGTAGCCGCGCTCGACCTGTACGGCGTGGGCGTTCATGCTCACGTCCAGGCACCCGTTGCCGACGCCGAGCAGCAGGAGCGCCCCGCCCAGTGTCCAGACATCGACGGCCAGGCCCGGCAGGACCAGCGAGGCCGCGCACAGCGCCGCACTGGCCGGGACGACCGTACGGGCCCCGAAGCGGTCGGTGAGCGGGCCGGCGAGCTGCATGCCCCCGAAGGCGCCCGCGCCCAGCAGCAGGAGGAGCCAGCCGAGCACGGCGTGGCTGATGCCGGTGCGGTGCTCGATCACCGGGATGTGGACGATCCACATGCCCATGATGAAGCCGGCGAGGACGAAGTACGCAAAAGTGGCCAGCCGGCCGGCCCGCAGTGATCTCTCCATACCGCGAACATACAGAACATCACACATGTTCGTAAACTTGCTCTTCGAACATGATCGGTGTTTGATTCAACCGTGACGAGTGTGGAGCGACTCAGGAAGATCACCGACGCCGTACGGGAGACCGGCCGGTCGAGCGTCGCCGAGCTGGCAGGGCTCACCGGCGCCTCGGAGATGACCATCCGCCGCGACCTGGAGGTCCTGGCGGAGCAAGGTGTCCTGGAGCGCTACCGGGGCGGCGCCAGGAGCCTGCTGCTGCGCGGGGAGGAGCCGCCGTTCGTGCTGCGGGCGCAGGACGGCCAGGAGGCCAAGGCGCGCATCGCCGCCGAGGTCGCCGGGCTGATCGCGGACGGTGAGTCGGTCGTCGTCGACAGCGGCACCACCTGCCTGGAAGTGGCCCGCGCCCTGCACGGCCGCCGCCTGACCGTCATGCCGCTGTCCCTGCACGCGGCCAACGCGCTCGCGGACGCGCCCCGGCTGACCCTGTTGCTGCCCGGCGGCCGGCCGCGCCCCGGCGAACTGGCGCTGACCGGCCCGCTGACCCTGGCGTCCCTGGCCACCCTGCGCTTCGACACCGCCGTCCTCGGCTGCTGCGGTCTCACCGCCGCCGACGGGCTGACCGCGTACGACCTGGACGACGCGGCGGTCAAGCGCGCGGCGATCGCCTCGTCCCGCCGGGTGGTCGCGGTCGCCGAGGCGGCCAAGTTCTCCCGTACCGCGCTCGCCTTCGTCACCCCGGCCGCCGCGCTGCACGTGGTCGTGACCGACCGGGCCGCGCCCGAGGACGAGACCGAGGCGCTGGCCGAGGCGGGAGTCACCGTACGGAGGGTGTGAGGCGCACCGCGGCCTGCTCGTCTCCTCCCTCCCCGGGGAGAGCCGCCTGGACAGGTGCCGGGCGGTCGGCTGGGATGGGAGACGTGGCAGCCGACATGACGAGCACCGACCAATTCGAAGCGCACCGCTCCCTGTTGACGGGGGTGGCCTACCGCATGCTGGGCCGGGTCGCCGACGCCGAGGACGTCGTGCAGGACGCCTGGCTGCGCTGGACCGCCGAGGACCGCGCCGAGGTCCGTGAGCCGCGCGCCTATCTCGTACGGATCACCACCCGCCTCGCGATCGACCGGCTGCGACAGGCGCACGTACGCCGGGAGGCCTATGTGGGCCCCTGGTTGCCGGAGCCGGTCACCACCGATCTCGGATCGGCCGTCCCCGATTCCGCCGAGCGCGCGATGCTGGCCGAATCGGTGTCGTTCGCGGTGCTGGTCGTCCTCGAATCCCTCTCGCCGCTGGAACGCGCGGTGTTCGTCCTGAGGGAGGCCTTCGGTTTCCCGTACGCGGAGATCGCCGCCGTGCTCGACCGGGGCGAGGCGGCGGTCCGCCAGCTCGCGGGGCGCGCGCGGCGCCATGTGGACGAGCGCAGGCCCCGGTTCGACGTCGACCAGGCCGAACGCCGGGCCCTCACCGAACAGTTCCTCGCGGCGGCCGGCGGCGGCGATCTGGACGCCCTGCTCACGCTGCTCGCCCCGGACGTCAGGCTGGTCGGCGACAGCGGCGGGAAGGCGAAGGCGCCGCTGCGGATCGTGGAGGGCGCCGACAAGGTTGGCCGATTCCTGTCCGCCGTCTCGGGGGACGCCGGGCTGTACGAATTCCGGGTCACGGAGGTCAACGGAGCGCCCGCCGTGCTGGCCCACACCGGCGGAAAGCTGGATCTCGTCCTTCAGTTGGAGGTCGCCGACGGCGTGATCACGTGCGTCTACATCGTGCGGAACCCCGACAAACTCTCCGGAGTGATCGCGGAATAAGCCCGGAGACCGTTCGGGTTGCCTCTGCGGAGGGCGAAGCGACCACCGGCCCCGCGTCCGTCACGGACGCGGGGCCGAGTGCTGCGGGCGCCTCACCAGCGCACGAACGTCGTGTGAACACCCTGCGGTAGATTTCGGTTCCGCTGAGTTACGGCGCAGGATTGGTCTTGACCAACCGATTGACTCGTCCTATGGTCAATAGTTAGTGCAGGAACCTTTAATAAACAAGGGCACGGAAAACCGCCGGGGACACGGCGATTGCGGAGGATCAGGGTGGGGACCACGCAGCTGGAAACAGTGCCGGAGCCTAAGTACTGGCACCTGAAGACTGTGCTCGGCGAAGCGCTCGACTCGGACTTCGCGGTGGGGGAGATCCTGCCCAACGAGCGAGATCTGGCCGCTCGGTTCGGGGTCGCGCGCGCGACGCTGAGGCAGGCGCTCGAACAGCTGGAGCTGGAAGGCAGGCTCCAGCGCCGCCGGGGGGTCGGGACGACCGTCGCACCTCCGAGGGTGGGCGTGGACGTCTCCACGGCCCAGCACGAATGGCCGGGCGCCACGAAGGACGCCTGGCAGCTCATGGACTGCGCGGTCGCCGCCGCGCCGGGTCCTGTGGCCCGGCTGCTGGAGAGTTCCACGGACGACGAGGTGCACGTCGTCCGGCGCGTCCGGGTGACGCACGGTCAGTCCGTCGCCGCCGAACTGCTCTACGTACCGGCCTCGTCGGTGCCCGAACTGTCGGCCATCGCCGGCGCTTCGGGACCCGTCCGCGCCCGGGCCGTGCTGCGGGAGCTCCAGCGCCTGGCGCTCGACTCCCAGGACCGCGCGGTGGAGTTGGGCTCGGCGCGTGCCGACGACGCCAAGGAGCTGGACCGGCTGCCCGGCGCGCCCGTGCTGGTCGTTACGACGCGTTACATCGTGGAGGGCCGTCCGGCGGCCGTCTCGGTGGCCACGTACCGCGCGGACACCTGCCGGCTGACCTTCGGGGACTCCGGCGACCTGGAGATCAGCGAACACCCGGAGGAGCGCCGCGCGTCCTGACGGACGCGGCACGAGGCACACGCGTACACCTTCGGTCCCGTACGGCACGTCCGTACGGGACACGTACGCCACACGCGTGCGGCGCGATCGTACGCGCGGAAGTGACGCGCACGCGGACAGCGCACACGACGGCCCGTCGCTCAGCGGCGGGCCGTCACCGTTCCCTCCACCGCGAACAGTTGCTCCTCCACATGGTCGAGCGCCAGCCGCAGCGCCCCCGTGGCGACCGCCGCCTCGCCGAGCAGGGAGAGCGCCACACGCGGGGGCCGCAGACAGAAGCGCGACAGCTCGTCCCGCAGCGGGTCCAGGACGCCGTCGAGACCGGCCGCCCACCCGCCGATCACCACCAGCTCGGGATCGAGCGCCAGCACCAGCGCCGCCACGTCGTGCACCAGACGCCGGGTGAAGCGCTCCACGGCCTCCTGCGCGCCCACATCGCCGTCCTTGGCGAGGGCGAACACCTTGGCCACCGCGTGCTCGTCCAGCGGGTGCAGCGGCTCGTCCGTCGTGGACAGGAGCTTCTCCGGCGTCACGTCACGGCCCAGCAGGTGCAGCGCGCCGATCTCCCCGGCCGCCCCGCCGAACCCGCGGTGCAGCCGCCCGCCGATCAGCGAACCCGCCCCGGGACTCAGCCCGGCCAGTACGAAGACGATGTCGTCGGAGTCGGTCGCCGCGCCCTTCCACTGCTCGGCGACGGCGGCCGCGTTGGCGTCGTTCTCCACCAGCACCGGACAGCGGAACGAGCGGCCCAGCCGCTCGCCGAGGGCCAGTCCCGTCCATCCGGGCAGCGCCGTGCCGAGCCGTACGGTCCCGTCGGCCTCCACGATGCCGGGACTGCCGACGCCCACCGCCCGCAGCGAGTTGCGCGCCACCCCCGCGCGCCGCAGCACGTCCGCCACCACCAGCCGCACGCGCTCCAGGCGTTCGTCGGCGTCGGCGGTCTCCGAGACCTCCCGCGACCCGGCCCCGATGATCCGGCCGTCCAGTCCCGACAGGATCGCGGCCACGCGGTGCGGCCCGATCTCGATGCCCAGCAGATGCCCGGCCTCCGCGCGGAACCGGAACTTGCGGGCGGGGCGGCCCTGCTTGCGGGTCTCGCCCTCCTCGGGCGCCGACTCGACCACCAGACCGGCCTCCATGAGGCCCTCCACGACGCCCTCGACCGTCGGCCGCGACAGACCGGTGATCCGGGTCAGGTCGGTGAGGGTGAGGGATCCGGCGCCCCGCAGGGAATGCAGTACCACCGCGGAGTTGATCCGCCGCAGAAGCGAAGGGTCTCCGCCGGTCAGCCGCCCCACGGTAAGTCCTCCCAGCTCGTGCGTCGTCTGCCGGATGCTACTCGCTGGTCGCTTGCACGGCGAGGGGCGGCGGCCTCCCGCCGGACGGAGCGCCCTAGTGTGGACAGGTTCACCTCATCAGATCCAGAGCACCGGAGCAGTAGACCCGGAGCAGTGGATCCGGACCCGGACCTTAGGAGTCGGCATGGCGGCGGACGACGAGACAGTGATCAGTCCCACGGGCTGGGTGGCGAAGCAGGCCGCGGAGTACGAGGAGTCCGGAGGGACCCGGGGCACCACCTTGCAGGGCGCGCCGTGCCTCCTGCTCGACTACCGGGGCCGCCGCAGCGGACAGTGGCGCCGGACCGTGCTCATCTACGGACAGGACGGCGACGACTACTTGCTCGTGGCGTCCAAGGGCGGGGCCGACGAGCACCCGCTCTGGTACCTGAACCTGCAAGCGCAGCCCGCGGTACGCCTCCGGGTCGGCGCCGAGCGCTTCCACGCGTACGCGGAGACGCTGACACCGGAGGAGAAGGCCCGGGTGTGGCCCGGCCTGGTGGAGGTCTTCCCGCCCTACGAGGGCTACCAGAAGAATACAGAACGGGACATACCGGTGATCCGGCTGCGCCGAACGGAAGGCTGACCAAGACCGAGGGCTGATCCGGGGAAGCGGAGGCCGGCCGGTCGGCGAGGACCGGCCGGCCGGGGCAGGTGTCAGCCCGGCGCGACAAACCCCGACTCGTACGCCGCGATCACCGCCTGCGTCCTGTCCCGCGCCCCCAGCTTCGCCAGCACCGCGCTCACATGGGACTTCACCGTCTCCGTCCCCACCACCAGCCCCGCGGCGATCTCCGCGTTCGTCAGCCCCCGCGCCATCTGCCGCAGCACCTCCGCCTCCCGGTCGGTGAGCCGCGCGCTCTCCAGGCTGCCGCGCGCGGCCGCGGTGCCGTACTCGGCCGCGAGCGCCCGTACGGAGGCCGGGAAGAGCAGTGAGTCGCCCTCGGCGATCAGGCGCACGGCGTGCACGATCTCCGCCGGACGGGCCCGCTTGAGGAGGAAGCCGTCGGCGCCCGCCCGGAGCGCCTGGTACACGTACTCGTCCTGCTCGAAGGTCGTGACGACGACGATCTTGGGCGGGTTCCGCACGGTACGCAGCACCGCCCGCGTGGCCTCGATCCCGTCGAGCAGCGGCATCCGTACGTCCATCGCGACCACATCGGGCCGCAGTCGGCGCACCAGCGGGACGACGGCGGCGCCGTCGGCCGCCTCCCCCACCACGGTGATGTCGGGCTGCGCCTCCAGGACGGCGCGCAGGCCCGCGCGTACCAGCGGCTCGTCGTCGACCAACAGCACAGTGATGGGCATCCGGTCAGGTTATCGGCCCCCGACCGCGCTCCACGCAGCCCGCCTTCCCGATCCGCTCAGGCCGCGCTTCATGACCCCTCAGCCCGCCCCGGGACCGCTCAGCGGAAGCCGGGCGCTCACCTGCCACTCCCCGTCGTACGCCCCGGTCCTGGCCTCCCCGCCGAGCAGCGCCGCCCTCTCCCGTATCCCCCGCAGCCCGTTCCCCGGGGAGGACGCGGAGGCGTCCTCGGCGAGAGGGTTCGCGACCTCGATACCGAGCCTGTCGTCCGTCACCTCGATGAGGATCCGCACCGGCACCGGGCCCGAGTGCCGCAGCACATTGGTGAGCGCCTCCTGAAGGATGCGGTACCCCTCCCGGGACACCGGCCCCGGCAACCGCTCCAGCGGCCCCGACGTCGTGACCTCCACCACCGCCCCCGACGCCCGCGCCGACTCCAGCAGCCGGTCCGCCTCGACCAGCGTGGGCCGCTGCGAGGCCGGCCGGCCCGACTCCCGCAGGACGAGCAGGACCCGCTCCAGATCCTCCAGCGCCGCCCGGCCGGTCTCCTCGATCACCCCGAGCGCGCGGTCGGTGAACTCCGGGTCCCCGGCCGCCCTGGCCGCCCCCGCCTGGACCACGGCGACGGTGAGCGCGTGCCCGATCGAGTCGTGCAGCTCGCGGGCGATGCGGGTGCGTTCCAGGAGTCGTTCCGTACGTTCCTCCAGGGCGGCCAACCGCTGTGCGGGGGACGGGCCGAGCAGCCGGAGGGCGGCTGCCGCGCCCAGATTCCCGAGCTTCACGATCCCCACCACGAACCCGGCGGCCGGCAGCGGCGCGAGCACCGCGAACCACCACTGGGGCGTGACCTCCGACAGGAACGGCAGGCCCATCCAGGAGCCTTCCGCACCGGCGTGGAACAACTCGATCGTGAGGGCCGGGCCCCACACCGTCGTGATCGTGATCGCCCCCGACAGCAGCGCGCGGACCTCCAGCCACAACACCGTCCGCCACCGCTCGCCCCACGTGGTGGACGAGGCGAGGGACACGGACCCGGCGGGCACGCTCCCGTCGTGCGGGAGCAGCAGCCACTGCGCCTGGAGCCCCTCGGCCAGCCGCACCGCCGGAACCAGCCCGATCGGGACGAGGAACAGCAGGGGCAGGGCCGGATGTTCGGGAAAGACGAACAGCCAGACGGCCCAGAATCCTGTCGGTACGAACAGGTGCAGCCAGCGGGTGTACGTCACCGGCCGCGACAGCGGACGCAGGAATCGGACCATCGTGTCATCGTGCCAGCGCACCGGCGCCGGGAGTTCCCCCGCGCGGGGGAGACGCTCTCCACCCACGGGGGAGGACCGGCGCGTCCGTGGCGGCCAGAGTGGAGTCATGACCAGCATCGATGTCCACGAACTCACCAAGGAGTACGGCACGGCCCGCGCGGTGGACCGGCTCACCTTCCAGGTGCGGCCCGGCCACGTCACCGGCTTCCTCGGCCCCAACGGGGCCGGCAAATCGACCACCATGCGGCTCGTCCTCGGCCTCGACCGGCCCACGTCCGGCACGGCCACCGTCGGGGGACGCCGCTTCACCGACCTCAACGAACCCCTGCGCCACGTCGGCGCGTTGCTCGACGCGCAGGCCGCGCACGGCGCCCGTACCGCCCGCGACCACCTCAGGGTGCTCGCGGCGAGCAACCGCATCCGGCCCGCCCGGGTGGACGAGGTGCTGGAGGAGACCGGCATCGCCGCCGTCGCCCGCAAGCGGATCAGGACCTTCTCGCTCGGCATGCGCCAGCGTCTCGGCATCGCCGCCGCGCTCCTCGGCGATCCCGACGTCCTGTTGCTGGACGAACCGGCCAACGGCCTGGACCCGGAAGGCATCATCTGGATCCGGGAGCTGACCCGCCGCCTCGCGAAGGAGGGCAGGACCGTCCTCGTCTCCAGCCATCTGATGGCGGAGACGGCGGCCACCGCCGACCACCTCGTCATCCTCGGCCGGGGCCGGCTCCTCGCCGACCTGCCGATGGAGGAGTTCATCACCTCCCGCAGCACCCCGCGCGTACGGTTCCGCAGCACCGAACCGGAGCGGCTGCGCGAGGCCCTGGCCCGTGCGGGACACGTCGCGGCGCACGGCGACGACGGGCTCTGGAGCGTCGACGGCGCGCGCGCCGAGGACATCGGACGGCTCGCCTCCCAGGAAGGCGTCCCCGTGCTCGAACTCAGCGACGACCGGGGCTCCCTGGAGCAGGCGTACCTCGATCTCACCACCGACGAGGCGGAGTTCGCCGCCCAGGGCCCGCACGGCCCGTCCAGCAGCCAGGAGGTCTGACCATGCCGTCCACCGCGATCCTGCGCTCCGAGTGGATCAAAATCCGGTCCGTGCGCGGCACGTTCGGCTCGCTGCTGGCGATCCTCGTCGTCAGCGCGGGAATCGGGGCGCTCATCAGCGCCGGTGTCGGGACGGGCGAGGCAGACGGGCCCGACCACGACCCCGTCCTCTTCTCCTTCTACGGGATCAATTTCGGTCAGATCGCGGCGATCGCGTTCGGGGCGACGGCGTTCTCCACCGAGTTCCACAACGGCGCGCTGCGCGTCTCCCTGACCGCCGTGCCGCGCCGTACCGCCTTCTACGCGGCCAAGATGGCGACGGTCGCCGGCGCGGCCCTGGCCGTCGGACTGGTCACCGGCTTCGCCACCTTCTTCGCGGGGCAGACGGGCATGGGGTCGTACGCGATCGGCCTCGGCGATCCCGGCGCGCTGCGCGCCACCGTCGGCAGTGGCATCTACCTGGCGCTGATGGCGGTGCTCGCGGCCGGTCTCGCCGCCCTGCTCCGCAGCGGTGTCCTCGTGATGAGCCTGCTCATCCCGTTCATCCTCGTCGTGTCGTTCGTGATCGGGGACATGAAGTCGGCCGTCGCGGACCTCCTGCCCGACCGGGCCGGGCAGATCGTCCTGCACCAGTACCCGGACGCGGCCATCGGCCCCTGGACCGGGCTCGCCGTGACCGCGGTGTGGGCGGCCGCCGCCGTACTGGCCGGATGGCTCGCCGTCAGACGCCGGGACGCCTGACGCCCGACGCCTCGAAGCGGCCTGACAGGAAGCCAGATGTCAGTGTCCGGGGGTTTACTGGACCCATGAGTACCGCGCGGCAACTCGCCCTGGTCGAGCTGCTCCGCGCCCATGCGTACCCCGCGACCCGCGGTCCCTCCGGGGTCGGGACGAGCGGGCCGGGGTATCACCTGGCGGAGTTGTCCCGGGGGGACGGACCCTCCGGCGCGGACCAGTGCGAGGCGGAGGGCGGCGCGCTGGCGGAGATCCTGACCCACCGCTTCGGCGCCCCGCACCACGTGAGCCTGTGGAGCCTGCGGGTCCGGGGCGGCGAGGGCGAGGAGATACCGGAGCCCTGGTGGGAGCTGTGCGACTCGGTGGCGTACGTGCGGGTGTGGTGGACGGAGCGCCGCTGGCTCGTCCTCGGGGTGACGCGGGAGGCGGAGGACCAGCCCTTCCGCCTCCTGGCGGCGACCACGGAAACGGACCCGCCGTGACGGGCGGACCGGGCGCGTGCGTTCAGTCCGGGGCAATCGGGGAGGGGGACTCCGCCGCCGCCCGCAGCCGGCCGAACTCCTCCGCCATCGTCTGCGCCGTCCAATGCGCGTTCAACCCGGACGGGTTCGGGAGCGCCCAGATCCGGGTGTCCCCGATCGTGCGCTCCTGCGGGCCGATCCGCGCCTTCTTGTCGCCGAAAGCGATGCGGTACGCGGTCACACCGACCACCGCGAGCCAGCGTGGCCGCAACAGCTCCACCTTCGCGACCAGGAGCCGCCCGCCCTCGCGGAACTCCTCGTCGCTCAACTCGTCGGCCCGCGCGGTCGCGCGCGCCGCGACGTTCGTGATGCCGAGGCCGTACGACGGCAACTCGTCCTGCTCCGAAGGGCTCAGCTGCCGGGGGGTGAACCCCGACAGGTGGAGCACCGGCCAGAAGCGGTTGCCGGGGCGGGCGAAGTGATGGCCCGTCGCGGCGGACATCAGGCCCGGGTTGATGCCGCAGAACAGCACGCGCAGCCCCTCCGCGACCACGTCGGGGATGACGCGGTCGCGGGCGGCCTCCAGCTCCTCGGACTTCATCGGTCTGACCCGGCCCTGCTCAGAGGATCGAGCCGGGCGCGTACGCCGCCGCTTCCGGGTACCGCTTGAGGATCTCCTCGACCCGTGCGACCACGGCCGCGATCTGGTCCTCCGCCGCGCCCGTGAAGGACAGCTTGTCGGCCATCAGCGCGTCCAGCCGGGCCCGGTCCAGCGGCATCCGCTCGTCGGCCGCGAGCCGGTCCAGCAGCTCGTTGCGCTCCGCGCCCTGTTCCCGCATCGCCAGCGCCGACGCCACCGCGTGCTCCTTGATGACCTCGTGCGCCGCCTCCCGGCCCACCCCGGCCCGTACCGCCGCCATCAGCACCTTGGTCGTCGCCAGGAACGGCAGGTAGCGGTCCAGTTCACGCGCCACGACCGCCGGGAACGCGCCGAACTCGTCCAGGACGGTCAGGAACGTCTCCAGCAGACCGTCGAACGCGAAGAACGCGTCCGGCAGCGCGACCCGCCGTACCACCGAGCACGAGACGTCGCCCTCGTTCCACTGGTCACCCGCCAGCTCGCCCGTCATCGACGCGTAGCCGCGCAGGATCACCATCAGGCCGTTGACCCGCTCGCAGGAGCGCGTGTTCATCTTGTGCGGCATCGCGGACGAGCCGACCTGACCGGGCTTGAAGCCCTCGGTGACCAGTTCGTGCCCGGCCATCAGCCGGATCGTCTTCGCCACCGACGACGGCGCCGCCGCCAGCTGCACCAGCGCGGTCACCACGTCGTAGTCGAGCGAGCGCGGGTAGACCTGGCCGACGGAGGTGAAGGCCCGGGCGAAGCCCAGATGCCCCGCGATACGGTCCTCCAGGTCGGCCAGCTTCGCCGTGTCGCCGCCCAGCAGGTCCAGCATGTCCTGCGCGGTGCCGACCGGGCCCTTGATGCCGCGCAGCGGGTAGCGGCCCAGCAGGTCCTCCAGCCGGCCGTGGGCGACCAGCAGCTCGTCGGCGGCGGTCGCGAACCGCTTGCCGAGCGTGGTGGCCTGCGCGGCCACGTTGTGCGAGCGGCCCGCCATGACCAGCTCGCCGTACTCACCCGCGAGCTTGCCCAGCCGGGCCAGCACCGCGACCGTACGGTCCCGCACCAGCTCCAGGGAGAGCCGGATCTGGAGCTGCTCGACGTTCTCCGTCAGGTCGCGGGACGTCATGCCCTTGTGGACCTGCTCGTGGCCGGCGAGGGCGTTGAACTCCTCGATCCGCGCCTTCACGTCGTGCCGGGTGACCTTCTCGCGCTCCGCGATGGACGCCAGGTCCACCTGGTCGACCACCCGCTCGTAGTCGGCGAGCGCGCTCTCGGGCACCTCGATGCCGAGGTCCTTCTGCGCCCGGAGCACCGCCAGCCAGAGCCGGCGCTCCAGCTTCACCTTCTGCTCGGGGGACCACAGCACGGCCAGTTCCGCCGAGGCGTAGCGGCCGGCAAGGACGTTGGGGATACGGGGCTTCTCAGACGCGACAGTCACGTGTCCTGATTCTACTGGCGGATCCCGCAGGCCGACGCCGTGCCCGTTCTTGTGGCTTTCTACGGCTCACGCGCTTCCTACGGAAGCGGGTGGTCGTCCGCGGCGTCGTACGGCAGCAGCTCGGGCCGCTTCGGCAGGCGGCCGTCCCCGGTGGAGCGGCCGGTGAGCCGCCGCATGATCCACGGCCCCAGGTACCGCCGGGCGAACCGCACGTCACCGGAGCGCCTCGCCATCCAGCGCACCGGCACGGCGGCGGGCAGCTCCGTACGCCAGTCGTCCTCGGCCGCCTGCCCCAGTGTCTGCCAGACGGCCTCGGCGACCCGGCGGTGGCCCTCGGGGGTCAGATGCAGCCGGTCCACGTCCCACATCCGCCGGTCACCGAGCGCCGGGGCGCCGTACAGGTCCACGACCAGCGCGCCGTGCCGTTCCGCCAGCTCGTCGATGAAGCCGAAGATCTCCTCCATGCGCGGGCGGAACCGTTCCAGCACCGGGCCGTTCCGGCCGGGGCTGCGCATCAGCACCAGCTGCTTGCAGGACGGGGTCAGCTTCTCCACGGCCTCTTCGAGCAGCCCGCGCACCCGGCCCATGTCGCACGTCGGCCGCAGGGTGTCGTTCAGACCGCCGACCAGGGTCACCACGTCGGCGGACATCGCGGCGGCGACCTCCACCTGCTCCTCGACGATCTGTCCGATGAGCTTGCCGCGTACGGCGAGATTCGCGTACCGGAAGCGGGGGTCACGGGCGGCGAAGCGGGCGGCGAGCAGATCCGCCCAGCCCCGGTAGGAACCGTCGGGCAGCAGGTCGGACATGCCCTCGGTGAAGGAGTCACCGACCGCGACAAGGCTGGTGTAGCTGGCGTTCATCTCCATGGCGGAGTGATCGTACCGCGCGGTACGGCGGGTCCTTCCGGCGTCTCCCGTACCGCGCGTGCGAGGGCGGCGCTCCCCGCCCTACGCGTGCCGTCCCACCAGTTCCCGCAGCACGTCCTCCATGGTCACGAGCCCTTCCAGTTTGCCGTCCTCGTCCAGGACGGCCGCCAGGTGCGTACGGCTGCGGCGCATCGCGTTCAGCACGTCGTCCATCGGGGTCGTGTCCTTCACGCGGGCGATCGCCCGCATCGCGGAGACCTCGAACGGTGTGTCGCGCGGGGCCGCGTCCAGCGCGTCCTTCACGTGGAGGTAGCCGAGGATCCGCCGGGAGGGGTCGACCACCGGGAAGCGCGAGAACCCCGACTCGGCCGCGAGCCCCTCCAGCGTCTCCGGCGTGACACCGACCTCCGCCGTGACCACCCGCTCCAGCGGCAGCACCACGTCCCGCACCGGCCGCCGTCCCAGCTCCAGCGCGTCCTGCAACCGCTCGGCCGACCGCTCGTCGAGCACCCCGGCATGACCGGCGTCCGTGACCAGACGGGACAGCTCGTCGTCCGAGTAGGTCGCCGCGACCTCGCTCTTCACCTCCACCTTGAGCAGCTTGAGGAGGCTGTTGGCGAAGGCGTTGACCGTGAAGATCACCGGACGCAGCCCCCGGGCGACGGCGACCAGCGGCGGGCCGAGCGCGAGCGCGAGCCGGACGGGGCTGGCCAGGGCGATGTTCTTCGGCACCATCTCGCCCAGCAGCATGTGCAGATAGGTCGCCAGGATGAGGGCGATTGCGAAGGAGAACGGGTGGATCAGTCCGTGCGGCAGGCCCACCGCGTCGAAGAGCGGTTCCAGCAGATGGGCGATGGCGGGCTCGGCGACGATGCCGAGCACCAGCGTGCACAGGGTGATGCCGAGCTGCGCCGCCGCCAGCAGGGCCGCCACGTGCTCCAGCCCCCAGAGGACGCTGCGCGCCCGGCGGTTCCCCGCCTCGGCCTCGGGCTCGATCTGGCTGCGCCGTACGGAGATGAGGGAGAACTCGGCGCCGACGAAGAGGGCGTTGAGGGCGATCGTGAGCAGTCCCACGATCAGCTGGACGGCGGTCATCGGCCGCCCCGCTCGTCCGGGGTGGGCGGAGCGTCGCCGTCGCCGCCGGTCGTGCCCTTGTCACCGTCGCCGCCCTCGTCGTCATCCGTAGGAAGCGGCGCCCGCAGCAGCAGCCGTGCCGCCCGGCGGCCCGTGTCGTCCACCACTTCCAGCTGCCACCGCGCCACGTCGAGGTGGTCGCCCCTGGCCGGGATCCGCCCCAGCGAGGCCGCCACCAGCCCGGCGAGAGTCTCGTACGGCCCTTCGGGCATCCGCAGCCCGATCGTCTCCAGCTGGTCGGAGCGGGCCGCGCCGTCCGCCGACCAGAGCCGCCGGCCGCGCGCGTCCTCGCCGACCGGCGCCAGGTCCGAGGTCTCGTGCGGATCGTGCTCGTCCCTGACCTCGCCGACGACCTCCTCGACGATGTCCTCCAGCGTCGCCACCCCGGCCGTACCCCCGTACTCGTCGATCACGACGGCCATCGTCATCCCCGCCGACAACCGGTCGAGGAGCTGGTCCACCGTCAGCGACTCGGGGACCAGCAGCGGCTCGCGCAGCAGCTCGGACACCGGCCGCCGGGGCCTCTCCTCCGCCGGGACGGCCAGCACGTCCTTGATGTGGGCGATGCCGACGACGGTGTCCAGGCTGTCGCGGTAGACGGGGAAGCGGGAGAGCCCGGTGGCGCGCGTGGCGTTGGCGACGTCCTCCGCCGTCGCCCGCACGTCGAGGGCGATCACCTGCACGCGGGGCGTCATCACGTTCTCCGCCGTCAGCGACGACAGGCTCAGGGTCCGTACGAACAACTCCGCCGTGTCCGCCTCCAGCGCGCCCTCCTTCGCGGAGTGCCGCGCCAGGGCGACCAGCTCCTGCGGGCTGCGGGCGGTGGCCAGCTCCTCGGTCGGTTCCATGCCGAGAGCTTGCACGACGCGGTTCGCGGTGTTGTTGAGATGGGAGATGAAGGGCTTGAAGGCCAGGGTGAAGTACCGCTGAGGAGTGCCCACCGCCGTGGCGACGGCGAGCGGGGAGGAGATCGCCCAGTTCTTGGGGACGAGCTCGCCGATGACCATCAGGAAGACCGTCGACAGGGCCGTGCCGATCACCAGGGCCACCGAGGACGCGACGGAACGGGACAGCCCGGCGTCCTCGACGGGCCCGCGCAGGAGCTTGCCGAGCGACGGTTCGGCGAGCATGCCGACGACCAGATTGGTGACGGTGATGCCGAGTTGGGCGCCCGAGAGCTGGAAGGTGAGGCTCCGTACGGCCTCCAGGGCGCCGGCGGCCCCCCGCCGGCCTTCGTCCGCCGCCCGCTCCAGCTCACCGCGCTCGACGGTGGTGAGGGAGAACTCCGCCGCGACGAAGGCGCCGCAGGCGAACGACAGCAGTACCGCCCCGACCAGCAGGAGTGCCTCGGTCATCGTTCCCCTCCCTGCCGCGGCCGGCCGGAGATCGAACGGCCCTACAGGGAGGGTGGCCCGTTGCGGGGCGCTCACACGTCCCGGCCAGGGGTTCACCCGTCCAGCGGCTGTTCCAGTGCGTCCAGGACCACACCGGCGACCTCCCCGGGGGTGCGGCCCCCGGTGCTGACGACAACCCGGGCGACCCCGGTGTAGAGCGGGCGGCGCCGCTCCACCAGCCGGCGCCATCGCGGGCCCGGATCCCCCGCCAGCAGGGGGCGCGTGCCGTCGTGGCCGATCCGCCGCACGGCCTCGGCGGGGCCGACGTCGAGGAAGACGACCGGCAGCGCCGCCAGCAGCGCCCGGGTCCCGGCGTCCAGCACCGCGCCGCCACCCAGCGCCAGCACCCCGGTGTGCTCCCGGACAGCGGCTCGTACGGCCTCCCGTTCCCGGGCGCGGAACCGCGCCTCGCCCTCGTCGGCGAAGATCTCGGCGACGGTCCTGCCCGCCCCCCGCGCGATGTCGCGGTCGGTGTCGCGGAAGGCGGCGCCCAGCCGCTCGGCCAGCAGCGCGCCCACCGTCGTCTTGCCCGCGCCCGGCGGACCGACCAGCACCACGGCCGGGCCGCTCACCGGACGGCGAGGTGGTCGAGGAAGCCCCGCACGTTGCGGCGGGTCTCGGTGACACTGTCGCCCGCGAACTTCTCCGCCACCGCGTCCGCCAGCACCAACGCGACCATCGCCTCCGCGACGATGCCCGCGGCCGGCACCGCGCACACGTCCGAGCGCTGGTGGTGGGCCCGGGCCGCCTCGCCCGTGGTGACGTCCACGGTCGCCAGGGCGCGCGGCACGGTCGCGATGGGCTTCATCGCCGCCCGTACGCGCAGCGGTTCGCCCGTGCTCAGGCCGCCCTCGGTGCCGCCCGAGCGGCCCGTGGCCCGCCGGATGCCGTCGGCCGTCGGCACGATCTCGTCATGTGCCACGGAACCGGGCACCCGGGCCAGGCCGAAGCCGTCGCCGACCTCGACGCCCTTGATCGCCTGAATGCCCATCAGGGCCGAGGCCAGCCGGGCGTCCAGGCGGCGGTCCCAGTGCACGTGCGAGCCGAGGCCGACCGGTACGCCGTACGCGAGGACCTCGACCACCCCGCCCAGGGTGTCGCCCTCCTTCTGGGCCAGGTCGACGGCCTCGACCATGGCCCGGCCGGCCTCCGGGTCCAGGCAGCGGACCGGGTCGGCGTCGAGCCGGGCCACGTCGGACGGGAGGGGGCGGACACCGACGGGGGCCTTGGCCGTGGCCAGTTCCACGACGTGCGAGACGATATCGATCCCGGTCGTCACCTTCAGGTACGAGCGGGCCACCGCGCCGAGCGCGACCCTGGCCGCGGTCTCCCGGGCGGACGCCCGTTCCAGGACCGGCCTGGCCTCGTCGAAGCCGTACTTCTGCATGCCCGCCAGATCCGCGTGCCCGGGCCTGGGACGGGTCAGCGGGGCGTTGCGGGCCAGCGGCGCCAGTTCCGCGCCTGCGACGGGATCGGCCGCCATCACCTTCTCCCACTTGGGCCACTCGGAGTTCCGCACCATGACCGCCACCGGGGAGCCGAGCGTGCGCCCGTGCCGTACGCCACCGAGGAAGGTGACCTCGTCCCGCTCGAACGTCATCCGCGCGCCCCGGCCGTGGCCGAGCCGCCGCCGTGCCAGCGCGTCCGCCACCATGTCCGTGGTGACGGGGACCCCGGAGGGCAGCCCCTCCAGCGTCGCCACCAGCGCGGGGCCGTGCGACTCTCCCGCCGTCAGCCACCGCAATCTGCTCAACGGTCCTCCTCGGTTCTTGTCACTGCCGGTGTGGGGCCGGGGTCGCCGCCCCGCTGGTCGCGAGGGCCCCGCCCGCGTCGTACGCGGGAGGTTCGTACTCCGGGCAGAGCCGGTTCAGCTCGGCGTGGAAGCCGGGGAAGGTCTTGCCGACACAGCCCGGGTCGTCGAGCGTGAGGACACCGGGCGCGCCCAGGCCGAGGACGGAGAACGCCATGGCGATCCGGTGGTCCCGGTGGCAGGCGATCAGCGCCGCGTCCGGCCTGCCCGGGTGGACGGTCAGCCAGTCGGGGCCGGACTCCGTGACCACCCCGCACGCCGCCAGGTTCCGGGCGACGACCGCGATCCGGTCCGACTCCTTCAACCGGGCGTGCCCGATGCCGCGGATGGTGAGGGGGGCGTCGGCCAGCGGCGCGATCGCGGCCAGGGTCATGAACGTGTCCGAGATGTCGCCCATGTCGATGTCGAAGCCGCCTCTGAGACGCCCGGTGCTGGTGACGGTCGTCGCGTCCCCGGTCACCTCCACCCGGGCGCCGGCCCGGCGCAGCACCTCGACGAACCGGAGATCGCCCTGGAGGCTGCCGGTGCCGAGGCCGGGAACCGTGACCGTACGGCCGGTGACCGCGGCCGCCGCGAACAGGTAGGAGGCGGTGGAGGCGTCCGGCTCGACCATGAGGTCGGCGGCCCGGTATCCGCCGGGCCGGACCTCGATCCTTCCGTCCGGGCCCTCGGCGGCCTCCGACCCGAAGTGCCGCATCAGCGCGAGGGTCATGCCGATGTAGGGGCGGCTGACCAGTCCGGCGACGTCGATCACCAGCGGGGTACGGAAGAGAGGCGCGGCCATGAGCAGCCCGCTCAGGTACTGGCTGCTCAGTGAACCGTCCAGGGCGATCCGGCCGCCGTCGAGCCCCGCGGCGTCCACCACCAGGGGCAGGGAACTCCCCGGCGCCGTCCGGACGGTGGCGCCGAGGCGGGTGAGGGCGTCCGTCAACGGGCGCGACGGACGCGCGCGCAGTTGCGCGGAGCCGTCGAAGAGGAAGCTCCCCGTTCCCGCCGCGGCGAAGGGCGGCAGGAAGCGGGCCGCCGTTCCGGCGTCGGCGCACCAGACCCGGCCGGGCCCGGTGGGGCCGCCGCCCCCTCCGGTGACGTCCCAGTACGCGTCGTGCGGGGCGGCGTCCACCCGGATGCCGAGGTCGGTCAGCGCCGTACGGAAGGCGAGGGTGTCGTCACTGACCAGCGGGGCCCGGAGCCTGGTGGTGCCGACGGCCGCGGCGGCCAGCAGCAGGGCCCGGTTGGTGATGCTCTTCGAGCCCGGGACCCGGGCCGTGAAGGGGACGAGGGGAGGGGCCGGCCGGGACGGGCCGGCGCGGTCGGGGGGACGGACACTCATGAGGGGGGTCCTCCGGGCATGTCGAGCGGGCGTGCGGGCGCGCGGTCGGCGACGGGCCGTCAGTCGGCCGGCACCTCGGCCAGCATGTCGGCCAGCAGCGCCCCGACGAGGCGCACACCGTCCTCGGTGAGTACCGACTCGGCGTGGAACTGGAGCGAGGCGAAGTGCGGGCCGCGCAGGGCGTGGACCTCTCCGGTCTCCGGGTCCCGGCTCACCTCCACCTGGCCGACGCCCTCGCACGTGGCCCCGTCCTCGGCGGCGCGGGCGGCGAACGTGTTGTAGAAGCCGACCCGTTCCCGGGCGCCGAAGAGGTCGATCTCCCGCTGCACCCCCTGGTTCGGCACCTTCCTGCGGACCAGCGGGAAGCCGAGCCGCCTGCTGAGCACCTGGTGACTCAGGCACACGGCGAGGAACGGCCGCCGCTCGTCGAGCAGTCCGCCGATCGCCGACGACAGGTGGGCGATCTTGGGGTGGTTCGTCTCACGGGGGTCGCCCGGGCCCGGGCCCATGACAACGAGGTCGTAGCCGTCCGTGGAGTACGGCTCGTCGAAGCGCCGGACCGTCACCGACAGCCCCAGGGAGCTGAGTTGGTGGTCGATCATCGAGGTGAAGGTGTCCTCGGCGTCCACGACCAGCACACGCCGGCCCGCCAGGACCGGTTCCGGCCGGAGCCGCGCCGCGTCCTCGGCCAGCCAGAAGCCGGCGATGGTCGCGTTGCGCCGTTCCAGGGCGGCCAGGACGGCCGGGTGTTCGGCCAGCGGGACCGGGCCGTCCGTCCGCAGAGCCGCGAGCAGCCCGGCCGCCTTGGCCCGGGTCTCGGCCACCTCGGACGCGGGATCGGAGTGGCGTACCAGCGTGGCGCCCACGCCTATCCGCATGCGTCCCCGGTCGCTGATGTCGGCGGTACGGATGAGGATGGACGAGTCCAGGGTCGGGCCGCCGTGCTCGTCGTGCCCGATGAGGGCGACCACACCGCTGTAGTAACCCCGGCCCTGCGGCTCGTACTTGTTGATGACCCGGCACGCGCTCTCCAGCGGGCTGCCGGTGACCGTGGGGGCGAACATCGTCGCCCGGAGGATCTCGCGCGGGTCGCGTGCCGTGCGGCCCTCGATGAAGTACTCGGTGTGCGCGAGCCGGGCCATCTCCTTGAGGTACGGGCCGACCACCCGGCCGCCCGACTCGCAGATCCGGGCCATCATCTTGAGTTCCTCGTCGACGACCATGTACAGCTCGTCGGCCTCCTTGCGGTCGGCGAGGAAGTCCATCACCTCCGGCAGGGTGGGGCCGGACGGCGGGTAACGGTAGGTGCCGCTGATGGGATTCATGACGGCGTTGCCGCCGGAGACACTGATGTGCCGCTCGGGGGTGGCGCCGACGAAGGTACGGGTGCCGGTGTGGACGACGAACGTCCAGTAGGCGCCCGTCTCGCCGCGCATGAGCCGCCGGAAGAACGACAGGGCGCTGTGTGGTGTGTAGCCGGTGATGTCGGCGACGAACGAGCGCTTGATGACGAAGTTCGCGCCCTCGCCCTCGCCGATCTCGTCGGCGATGACCCTGCGGACCGTATCGGCGTAGGTGTCGTCGTCCACGTCGAAGTGGCCGCCGGCCAGCGTGATCGGCAGGTCGGGGAGCCGCCGCAGTGACTCGGCCACGGGCAGCAGTCCCTGGCCGGTGACGGTCATCGCGACCAGGGGCTCGTCGTCGTCGGCGCAGGCGAAGCCACGTTCGGTGATCTGCCGGTACGGGACCAGCGCCAGCACCTGGTGACGGGCACCGCCGGGGGGCGACGAGGCCCCCGGCACGGGAAGGTCCGCCAGCGCGGCGTGCGTCGAGATCTCACCGACCAGGATGTCCAGCGTTCCCTCGCCCGTCGACTCCGGGCGGTGGAGCAGCGCGAAGGGCGGGGGCACGGGCCCCAGCACCCGGTCGAGCAGCTCCGCGCCCGTCGGTGCCGTCTCCTCGGCCCCGGTCATGCGACGGCCCCGCGGCCGGCCGTGGCGGCGGATGCTCCGAGCGAGGCCAGGACCTCGCCCGCGGTGGTGACCACGGCGCAGCGCAGCGCCGCGTACTCGATGGCCAGCCGGTGGTACTCCGCGGAGAAGTCCGCGACGGCGTCGGCCACCAGGAACGGCTGGATGTCGTTGGTGAACGCCTCGACCGCGGTCATCAGCACACCGACGTGGGCGTACACCCCGCAGACGACGAGCTGGTCACGCCCGTGCTCCCGCATCCGCTCCAGCAGGCCGGAGCGGAAGAACGCGCTGTAGCGCCACTTGGTGAACACCCAGTCGCCCGGTTCCGGGGCCAGCGGCTCGACCACCTGCCGGTCCGCGGGGTCCACGCGCATGCCGGGGCCCCAGAAGTCCTTGAGCAGCCCGCGCTGTTCGTCGCTCATGCCGCCCGGCTGGGCCGTGTACGCCACGGGAATGCCGAGCGCGCGGCCGCGCTCGCGCAGCAGGGTGGCGTTCCTCACCAGCGGATCGCGGACGGCCGGCGGGAACGGCCGCAGGAAGTAGCGCTGCATGTCGTGCACGAGCAGCACCGCGCGTTCCGGGTCCACGGTCCACGTGGCGGTGTTGCCGGGCAGGTCGCCTGCCACGGGCATCGGGTACGGCTCGATGGGGGGTATCCCCGCCATGACCTTCCTCTCCTGGGCGTCATCTGGGCGTCGGGGCGTCCGGGCGTCGACCGGGCTTCGTCCGGGCGTTGTCGAGCGGGTCGCCCGGGGGCGGACCTCTCTCCGCGGACCGGACCTCAGCGGGTGTCCTCCAGCGCAGAGCGACCGGTGCTCCACCAGGCCGACATCACGGAGAGGGCCTGGGCCGGGTTGAGCCGCGGGTCGCAGAAGCTCGTGTACTTGGCTCCCACCTGGTGGATCCGGGACTCGTTCTGGACGCATTCGGTCACGTCGTCGGGGGTCGTCTCCAGGTGGAGTCCGCCCGCGACACCGCCAGCGCCCCTGACCGCGTGCTGGAAGTCCCTGACCTCACGGACGACGGTCTGGACGAAGCGGGTCTTGAGCCCGTCCGGGGTACTGACGGTGTTGCCGTGCATCGGGTCGCTGAGCCAGATCACCGGGTGTCCCGCGGCGCGGACCGCCTCGACCAGGGCGGGCAACCGGTCGGCCACGGCCGCGGCGCCCATCCGGGCGATGAGGGTCAGCCTGCCGCTCTCCCGTCCGGGGTCGAGCCGTTCGCACAGGGCCAGCAGTTCGCCGACCGCCATCCTGGGGCCCACCTTGCAGGCGACCGGGTTGATGACCTCGGCGAGGAGGGCGACGTGGGCACCGTCCACCTGTCTGGTCCGCTCGCCGATCCAGGGCCAGTGCGTGGAGGCGAGCAGCAGCCGCCCCTGTTCGTCCCGGCGCAGCATGGGGATCTCGTAGTCGAGCAGCAGCGCCTCGTGGCTGGTCCAGATGGGCGCGCCGATACGGGTGCTCCCGTCCTGGTCGCGCCAGCCCAGGTGGCCTACGACGTCGTACGCGGCCCGGTAGCCCGCCAGCAGCCGCTCCGGGTCGGGGCGCCTGAGGTCGGGATCGGGCTCCGGGCTGTTGACCATGTGCCCCCGGTAGACGGGGAGTTCGAGGTCCCCGACCCGTTCGGTGGGCAGAGAGCGGGGCTTGGCGAACTGACCGGCCATCCGGCCGGCGCGTACCACCGGCCGGCACGTCTCCATCTGCATGGCGCCCGCGAGCATGTCCAGCAGCCCGGCCTTGCGGGCGACGTAGCCCGGGGTGCACTCGGCGGGGTCCTCCGCGCAGTCGCCGGCCTGCACCACGTGGGCCTCGCCCGCGGCCACCTGGGCCAGCAGGGACCGTAACGTGGCGATGCCCTCGGCATCCACGAGCCCGGGACGGGCGGCCAGTTCGTTTCGTACGCGAAGAACGTGGGACGCGTCCTCCCACGGCGGCTGCTGGAGCGCCGGTCTGAGCCGAACATCGAGCAGAGCGTTGTCCATTGAATTCTCCAATCGCGAACGGGCGTGGTGTGCGGTCGCGCCGAGGGCAGAGAGAACGGGCATTCCATGCCTGGTATCGATGAACAGGAGAGCGGAGCAGGGAGAGCGGAGAGCAGAGAACGGAGAGCAGAGAACGGAGTAACGGAGTAACGGAGAAACGGAGTAACGGAAAGCGCGGGAATCCGGTAGGAGCGGCACGAGCCGCCGTACCGGGCCGAATCCGGGCCGTGCCCCGCGGATCTCCGCAGCGGGCTAAATCATGTGACGAAACGAGGACGGCGCCAACATGCTTGGCCGTACTCCGTCAGGTGACGGGTATTCCGTCAGGTGACGGCTGATATGTCAGGTCGTTACGCGGCCGTCATCCAGCGGGCCCGCGCCGGCCGTGTGCGATGCTGCCCGTCAACGCTTCGCCATGCGGAGCCGTAAAGGCCCCGAATGCTTTGGCGACGTCGTCGCTCCATGGCAAGTTCTCGTGTGGTTCACCCCCCCCCGCCGACCCTTCTCCCGGAGTGTCCATGGCCAAGCAGGACCGTGCCGTACGTACACGTCAAGAACTGATCCGTTCAGCCGCGGAGGTCTTCGGCCGGGGCGGGTTCGCGGATTCCTCCGTCACGCAGATATGCTCCCGGGCCGGTGTGAGCCACGGTGCGCTGCACTTCCACTTCAAGAACAAGCAGGCCCTGGGCGAGGCGGTCGAGGCCGCCGCGGCCCGGATCCTCCTGCACATCACGGGACATGTCCCGCTGCGGCACCCGGCGCCGTTGCAGCTGCTCGTCGACACGTCGCACACACTGGCCGCCCGGCTCTCCTGCGATCCGCTGCTGAGGGCCGGGTTCGGACTCGGCAGCGACGCGACCTGGCGGGGCGGGGCGCTCCTGTTGCAACAGTGGCAGGACTGGGTCCAGTTGATGCTGACCGTCGCCAGGAGGCAGGGGAGCCTGGCCGCCGACGTGATGCTCGACGACGCTGTTCACGCCATCACGGCGGTGGTCGCCGGGCTGGAGGTGCTGGGCCGCGACGACGCCCGTTGGTACTCCCGCCGGGCCGTCACGTCGTTCTGGCGGCTGACGCTGCCCCACCTGGCGGCGGAGGCGGTACGGGCGGGGACCGTCGCGGCGGGCAGTTCCGCGGTGACCTCGAAGGACGCGGAACCGGCCATGGACGAGGCCTGGCCGGGTGATCGGGGGACGGGGCAGCCCTGTGACGCGCTGTCGGGCTGCTGACCGTACGACGGGAAATCCTGGGACCGCGGCCGGGCGCTCAGGCCCGCGCGCTACAGCGACGTGAGTGGTTCGGCCCGGTAGGCGCGGTGGAGCAGCTCCACGAAGGAGGGCGCCTCGGGCAGGTGCACGGAGGCGATCCGGTGCACCGCCACTCCGGGGGTCCACGAGTTCATGACCACGGCCCCGGTCAGCCCGGGCAGGTCGGCGAGCGTGATCTCCTGGACGCGCTGGGGGACACCCAGGCGGTCCAACTGCCTGCGGACGACGCCCATCGTGACGCCGCCCAGCATCTCGGCGACCGGCCACACCACCGAGGTGCCGTCCCAGAACGCCAGATTCCAGATCGACCCCTCGCTGAGCCGGCCCCGGCGGTCGACAAACGCCGCGTCGTCGAAGCCCTGGTCGACGGCCCGCCGGAGGAAGTACGTCTTGGCCAGCTCGCCGACATGCTTCACGGCCGGGAGGAACCGCTCGTACTCGACCGCCGCCAGCGCCAGCGGACCCTCCGGGCCCGACGCGGCGGGCCCGGTGCGGACCAGGACCCGGGGCTCGTCGTCGGCCCCGGCCACCGTGAACTCACCCGCCGGCGAGTAGACCGTCGCCATCAGCGAGAGGTCGGCGGGCCCGGCCTCCACCGCCGCCCGCAGGCAGGACAGCACCCGGTCGTCGGGCAGGGCCCGGCCGAACAACTCGACCGAGGCGGACCGCAGTCGGTCCAGATGGAGGTCGAGTCCGCGGACCCGGCCCCCGCGCACCTGCACGGCGGTGAAGTGGGCGTAGCCGGCGAAGGCGAGCGGCGCCAGGTCCTCGGCGGTCGGTTCGGTGCCGGTGGCGACGCGGTTCAGCTGAAGTGTGGTCATGCCGTGTCAACGACCACGCTCGACGCCGGACACTCCTCCCCGTCCGTACCGGGCACCCGGCGACCTGCCCGGCAACGCTGCTCGATGCCGTCGAGGAACGTTTCGAGCCCCAGGGCGAAGTCCTCCTCCGTCGCCGTCAGCGGCGACTGCGAGGGAGCGTCGTCACCGGGGAGCAGTTGCTGCGCCACCCGCTGGATCGACGCTCCCTGCACATAGGACCAGACGGCGATCGCGAGCGAGTGCGCGAGTGCCGTGTCGTCGGTCAACTCCTTCAGTACGGACGTCATCCAGTCGCGGCAGGAGGTGTCCGAGAAGTGCCGCGCCGACGACGAGGTCACCAGCGCCCAGGGATGCCTGCGGTAGACCTCCCAGTCGAGTTCGGCGGCGACCCGCATCGCGTCACGCCAGTTCGGCGGCGGTGGCGTCGGGTACGGGTTCTCGTCGCACGCCACCCGGGTGATCGCCGTGAGCAGCGCGTCCTTGTTCGCGACGTGCCGGTAGAGCGACATCACACCCGAGTCGAGTTCCGTCGCCATACGCCGCATCGAGAGGGCGCCGATGCCCTCCGCGTCCGCGATGCGAACCCCCGCCTCGATGATGGCGTCCCGGGTCAGAGCGGGGGAACTCGACTTCCTGCCTTGCGACTTGGTGGTCATGAGGTACCATCCCCAACGGGCTTGCGTACGCTGTACGCATCGAGTGGACCGAACACCACCACACCACCTCCTGAGGGGTTTTCCGTGACCGTCAACTTAGTCCAGCAGCGTGCCGACAGGCGTGCGTGGCTCGGCCTCACCATTGTGCTCTGCCTGGTCGCGCTCGTCGCCATGGACGGCTCCGTGCTCTATCTCGCGATGCCGAGCATCACGTCCGCGATCACGCCGAGTACCGACCAGGCGCTGTGGATCCTCGACATCTACGGATTTGTGGTGGCCTCGTTCCTGATCACGTTCGGCACCGTGGGTGACCGCTACGGCAGGCTCAGGCTCCTGGTGATCGGGTCGATCGTCTTCGGTGTCGGATCGGTCGGAGCCGCGTTCTCGTCGACCCCGGAGATGCTCATCGCCTTCCGGGCGCTCATGGGACTCGGCGGCGCGACGCTGCTGCCCTCGGGACTGGCGATCATCAGCAACCTCTTCCACGACGCGAAGCAGCGCGCCCAGGCGATCGGCATCTTCGCGGCGACCTTCGCGGCCGGTTTCGTGGTCGGGCCGATCCTCGGCGGGGTGCTGCTGAACCACTACTCCTGGGGTTCGGTCTTCCTGATCAACATCCCGATCGTGGTGCTGTTCCTCGCGTTCGCTCCGGTCCTGCTGCGCGAGGTGCGCACGTCGAACCCCGGTCGTGTGGACCCCCTGAGCGTCGCCCTGTCGTCCGTGGGCATCCTGCTGGCCGTCTACTCCGTCAAATCGGCGGCCGCGCACGGCTTCTCGCTGACCCAGGCCGTCACGGGTGTCCTGGGCATCGGGACCCTGTGGTGGTTCGTGAGCAGGCAGCGCACCCTCGAGTACCCCCTGGTCGACTTCAAGCTCTTCCACGACCGCGTCTTCACGATCGCCATCCTCACCGGGACCGTGACACTCGTCGCGTGGTCGGCCGCGAGCTACCTCACCGGCGTCTATCTCCAGTCGGTGCTGGGATACGGCATCCTCACCGCGGCGATGGCGGCGCTGCCCGGGGCGTTCGTGCTCACGGGGGCGTGCATCGGGGCCAACGTGGTCGTCGAACGGGTCGGCAAGAAGGCGGCGTTCGTCGCGTCCCTGTTCTTCATGGCGGTCGGTCTGCTGATTCTCCTGCTGACGAGCGTCACGGGCGGGGTGTGGGTGTTCATCGCCTCGACGATCGTCGCCAGCGTCGGCTACGGGTTCTCCTTCAGCCTGGTGGCGGAGACAGCCGTCGCGGCCGTGCCCATGGAGCGCGCCGGCTCGGCCGGCGCCCTCGCCGAGATGAGCAACGAACTCGGCAACGCGCTCGGGATCTCGCTGCTCGGCTCGCTCGCGGCGGTGTGTTTCCGGCTGCTCGGCCCCGACGTCGCGGGCACGCTCGACGAGACGCTCGACACCCCGGGCCTCGCGGCCGGGACGATCGCGGATGCCGAGGAGGCCTTCGTCACGGGCATGCACGTGGCGATCGGCGTGGCGAGCCTGATCCTGTTCGTCCTCGGGTTCCTGGCCCTGCGCTGGCTGCCGCGGGCAACCGCGGAGCCGGCGGTGTGACGCCGCGGTCCCACCGGACTTCGCCCACACGCCCGCACGGGGTCTGAGAGGATTCGGCCATGACAAATGATCTTCTCTTAGGAAAAGTCGCCCTCATCACGGGTGCGAGCAGCGGCATAGGCGCGGCGTCCGCGCGCCTGTTCGCCCAGGAGGGCGCCGCGGTGGTTCTCACCGCCCGGCGCGAGGACCGCCTGGCCGCCCTCGTCGGTGAGTTGAGGGACAAGGGGGCACAAGCGGTCCACGTGGCGGGTGACGTGTCCGTCCCCGAGGACGCCGCCAAGGCGGTGGACCTCGCCATGGCGGAGTACGGACGCCTGGATCTCGCCTTCAACAACGCGGGGATCGGCGGCGACCGCACCCCCCTGCATCTGATGGCGGACGATGTCTACGACACCGTCATGGACACCAACGTCCGCGGTCTCTTCAACTGCCTGCGCCACGAGATAGCGGCGATGCTGGAGCACGGCGGGGGTTCCATCGTCAACAACAGCAGTGTGGGCGGCCTGGTGGCCATCCCGGCCGCCGCTCCCTACATCGCCTCGAAGCACGCCGTCATCGGCTTCACCAGGGCCGCCGCCGACGAGTACGCCAAGCGGGGCATCCGCGTGAACGCGGTGGCCCCCGGCACCACCCGGAGCGAGATCACCACCGACTGGTTCGCTCGCAATCCCGGCTTGGAGGACCACGTCAACTCGCTGACTCCCCAGGGACGTACGGCGGAACCCGAGGAGATCGCGGCGGCGGCGGCCTGGCTGCTCAGTGACCGGTGCGCGTTCCTGACCGGCGCGGTGCTGCCGGTGGACGGCGGCTTCGTCAATCAGTAGGCCCGGAGCCCCGGCGTCACGGCGTCCCCCGGCGTCACCGCGTCCCCCGGGGGCACGGCGTCACCGCCTTCCCGCGCCACCCCGCCGAGCCTGACCCGGAACGCCTCCTTCCCGCTCTGTGTCCCGGTGACCTGGACGGCACACAGGCCGGGAGCGGGGGCGGGCAGGAACGCGGCCTCGATCCAGCAGGGCTCGTCGAACTCGACGTACCGGTAGTAGGTGGTCGTGATCCGCGTGGCGACGAGGCGCGTCGGGGCCAGCAGGGCCTGGGCGGCCTGGTCCGCGGCCTCCAGCAGCGTCAGTCCCGGTACGTGGTCCACGGGGTGGTCGAAGAGGAGGCGGTTGCCCGTGTTGTTGCGCAGCAGCCAGCGACGCGGGCCGTCCCCGGGCGCGAGGGCGACATCGGCGGCGGAGGCCCGACCGGTGAGCTCCGCGGCCACGGGCGCCGGCACGGGCCAGGACCCCCAGTCGAACGTGAGCCGGTCCCCGCGCACCCGCCGGTAGACCCGCGGCGAGATCCAGCGGAACTCGGTCTCGGCCCGGGCCACCGTGACGCCGTCCCGGATCAGGTGGATCCTCATGTGCAGCGAACTGCCGGCCCGCCGGTTCCCCGCCGTCTCCTCCACGGTGACCCGGACATCGAGTTCCGAAGGCTGCCCGAGGGGAGCGCGGAAGCGGGGCGCGACCGTGAAGTCGAGGGTGTCCAGCATGGTCTGGTGCGTCAGTGGAACCTCGTACACGGCGTGCGCGACGAGCAGACCGCTCTGCCGGATGGTCTGGGTGAGCAGGCGCGGATCGTACGGCAGGTCCCCGAAGGCGGCGGGCCACCTGACGCCCACCATGAACTCCTCGTCGCCGGTGCGTCTCCAGCCCGTGACGAGTACGGATTCCTCGTGCTTCAGGTGGGCGTAGGCGGCGAGGAGAGGCGGCGGCGAGGTGGCTAAGCAGGCAATGAGAGTGTCGTCGGACAAGGTCCCCCCTTGGTCGAACCGATATGCAACTCAGCACGTGATGCTGTTAAAGTACCGGCTCTCCGGTCGGTTTTGGGGTGAACGTACGTGCCAGTTCATGAAATGGCAAAGAACGAGCAAGGGGGAGGTAAGGGGTGGCGAAGCAGGAACGCGCGATCCACACCCGCAGAATGATCCTCGAGGCCGCGGCGGAGATGTTCAACGAGTTCGGTTACGACGCCACCAGCATCGGCGGCCTCATCGACCGGATCCAACTCACCCGCGGCGGCCTGTACTTCCACTTCACCTCGAAGGAGCAGCTGGCGCGCGCCGTCCTCGACGAGGCGGTGACCATGAACGGGCTCGCCCCCCAGGCGCTCAAGCTCCAGGAATGGGTGGACCTCGCGCTGCTCCTCGCGTACCGCCTCCCGAGGGAGCCCCTGCTCAGCGCCTCGATCCGGCTCTCCGTCGACATCAAGGCCCGGGGCCTCTTCGGTACCCGCTGGCCCGACTGGATACGGGTGGGGGAGGAGCTGCTCGTCGAGGCGGGAAACCGCGGCGAGTTGCTGGCGCACGTCGATCCGCACGCGACCGCGCGGCTGCTCGTCGGCGCGTGGACGGGGGTGCAGCTGGTCACCGAGACGCTGCCGGACCGTGACCTGTCCGAAGAGATCTCCTGCCTCTTCGAGCTCATCCTTCCCAACATCGCCAGTGCCGGCGTGCTGGCGAAGCTCGACACCTCGCCGTACCGCGCCGAACGCCTCCTCCTGGAGGCCGGCAGCCCCGTGATCCGCTCCGCCCGGCGGGTGTGAGGCCCCGCCGAACCGTCAGCCCGACCTTTTTTCTCCCCGGCAGCGCTCGAAGCACCGGGGATTTGTGCTGTTCCACCGCCCCTGTATAAAGAAACCGGACATCAGTCCTCTTTTGAGGGTTCGGGGGAGCCGTGACGCGGGACCGACATCAACACGCGCATCCGGCCGAGGAGTCGGCCGCCCGCTCGGTCCTGGACGCCGGGCTCGGTGAGTGGCTGTTCGGCTCGCTGCACCGCAGTGGGCAGCGGGTCAAGGCGGAACAGTACGTCCGCGGTCTGCTGTCGGTGCGGGGGCGCAAGACGTTGCGCAGCATCGCGGCGCAGTTCGACGGTCCGGCGGCGCAACAGAACGTGCACCATTTCATCAGCGCGTCTCCCTGGGCGTGGATGCCGGTGCGGCGCACCCTCGCCCGTCACGCGCTGCGGACCCAGGCGCCCGAGGCCTGGGTGATCAGGCCCACCCTGATCCGCAAGGCCGGCACCCACTCCGTGGGCGTCGACCAGCGGTCGCTGCCGCGGGGGCGGACCGTCAACGGCCAGTACGCGGTGGGCACATGGCTCGTGTCCGCACGGTCCGCGGTCCCTGTCGACTGGCAACTGTGCCTGTCCGCCCGCTGGCTGGCCGACCCGCTGCGGCAACGCGCCGGTGTGCCCGCCGACGCCGCGGCGGGCACCGTCGAGGAGTGCGTACGTGAGGCGGTGGCCCACCTCGTCGCCCTGGGCGACGAGGTGGGCCGGCCGGTCGTGGTGGACGTCGCGGACGTGGACGCCGTGTCCGTCGCACGCTTCCTCTCGTCGCTCGGACTCCCCTTCGTCGTCCGGGTGAGCCCGGAGGCGCGGCTGCGGCTCGACCGGGCGGTACTGCCCCGGTACGGGGACCAGGAGCGCGCGGCGGGAGAACTCGCCGAGTCGTTGCCCCGCCTCCGTCGCGAGGTGAACCCGGGTGACGGCCCCACGACGGCCGTGGCGATACCCATAGCGGGACCCCCCGCGCGGAGTGACGGGATGTTGTTGCTGGGGGAGTGGAGCACCGTCGGGCGCGTCCGCCGCCGGCTGTGGCTGACCAACGCCCGTGCTCCTTCCCTCGTCCCCGCGCTGCGGCTCACCCGGCTGCCCGGTGTCGTGGCGCGCGACTTCGCCGCCGTCTCCGAACGGGTGGGGATACGGGACTTCGGGGGGCGGTCGTTCCCTGGCTGGCACCGCCACATCACGCTGGCCTCCGTGGCCCATCTGGTCGCCGCCCTGGACGCGCGGGCGGAACCCGCCGGCGTCGCACGAGCCGGACGTGACGGCGGAGGGCCACGCACTAACCGAACTACTATCCGGTAACATGACACTCTCGCGTCGGGTGTGATGGTTCCGCCCCCTCTGATCCCTACTGTCTGGACCGGGGCGACAAGCGCCATGACGAGCCGCGCCGCCCTGACGGCGCGACACGATGCCGGTTCGCACCCTGATCCGCTTCCGCACCTGATCGAAGCGACCTCGAAGCACTCCTGGCCTGGCAAGAGTGAGGGAAACCATGGTTAGCGTCGACCTGTACGACACGCGCGGGGCAGCGGGCGCCCCCGTGTCGTTCCAGTCCAGTTCCCACGATGTGCTCCTCGCCGAACTCGGCTCGATACTGTTCACCTCGCTGCCCCGCAGCGACCAGTACAGAAAAGGGATGCAGTACTTACGCGGCTTGGTGGAGGCCCGCGGGCGCAAGTCGATACGCAACCTCGCGGCGCTGCTCGGCGAGCAGGTCTCGGAGCAGAACCTCCACCATTTCATCAGCGGTTCCACCTGGGACTGGACGCCCGTCCGCCAGGCGCTCGCCCACCACCTGGTGGGTGTGGCACCGCCGCGGGCCTGGGTGGTGCAGCCCATGATCATCCCCAAGACGGGACGGCACTCGGTCGGCGTGGACAAGCATTTCTCCCCTCTCCTGGGACAGGTGCTGAACGCGCAGCGGGCCGTCGGGGTCTGGGCGGTCTCGGAGGAGATGAGCACCCCGGTCAACTGGCGCCTTCACCTGCCCAAGGCCTGGCTCAAGGACGACGTCCGGCGGAGCCAGGTGTCAATTCCGGACGAGGTGGGTGTGGAGACACGCAGCGAGTGCGTGATCGAGGCCTGCCTGGAGACCGTGACCCGGTGGGACCTGCCGGTGCGGCCCGTCGTGCTCGACGTCCGGGAAGTACACGCGATGACGGTCTTCGAGAGACTCGGCGCCGCCGGCATGCCGCTCCTCGGGCGGGTCAACGGCGATCTCCGTCTGGCCGTACGGGATTCCGTCCTGCCCGGCCACGGAGGCAAGGTGCTGTCCGCGTACGAGATCATGAGCCTCGCCAAGGACATGCGGCGGCCCGCCGCGGCGCCGAGCCACGATCCCCGGACCGCGAACCGGATGAATCTGGCCGCCGCGGTCCGGGTCGGCCCGCCCGACCGGTGGGAACAACCAGCCGGGGCGGGACACCCCGAGGCGCACGAGGAACTGCTCCTGCTCGGCACGGGCGACGACAGCAGGAACTGGCCCACGGAACTGTGGCTGACCACCATGACAGCCAGGACGCCTGCCTCCTTGGTGCGACTGGGCAAGCTCACCGACAAGGTCGACCGTGACTTCACGGAGATCGCCGACCGGGTGGGCATCCGCGATTTCTCCGGACGTTCCTTCGGCGGCTGGCACCGTCACGTCACCCTCGCCTCGGCCGCCCACGCGGTCGTCGCGCTGTCGAACGGTCCGCGGTAGCCCGTACCGCTCCGCACCGACCTGACGGATCGTCGATTGTTTGTTCCGATACCTCGTTCGGCTCTGGTTAGCATCTCCTTCGAGTGTCAGCCAGAAATGCCGGCCATTGATGCGATGCGGAGACCCAGAATGCGGCTTGCGCACATGTTGGCAGATGTGATGGAACGCTACGCGGACCGGCCCGCCGTCGGTGAACGCGCAAAGGAATTCACCCGGGACCCGGGCACGGGACGTGTTTCTCTCCGCCTCCTGCCCCGTTATGAGACGACCAGCTACAGCGAGCTGTGGGACCGCGTCCGCACCGTGGCGCGTGAATGGCACGGTAATCCGGAACACCCCCTGCTCCCGGGTGAGCGGGTCGCCCTCCTGGGCTTCGCCAGCGGTGACTACGCCACGCTCGATCTGGCCTGCGTCCACCTCGGCGCGGTCGCCGTTCCCCTCCAGACCAGCGCCCCGGTCTCCCAATTGGCCTCCATCGTCGCCGAGACGGCCCCGCACATCGTCGCGTCGAGCGTCGAGCGCCTCGACGTGGCCGTCGAACTGGTGCTGCGCGGCGCGTCGGCCCGGCGCCTGGTCGTCTTCGACTACCACCCCGAAGTCAGCGACCAGCATGAACGGTTCACCTCCGCGTACGACCGCCTCAGGCAGGCCGGCCGCGACATCGATGTCGTCCCCCTGTCCGAGGTGCTCGCGCGCGGGTCCGCACTGCCAGAAGCCCCGCTGTACGCCTCCGCCGAGGGCGACGACCCCCTGTCCATGCTCATCTACACGTCGGGAAGCACCGGGACGCCCAAGGGCGCCATGTACACCGAACGGCTGGCAGGCGCCATGTGGGGCGGTGTCTGGTCCAAGCTGTTCTCCGACGCACACGCGATCAATATCAATTACATGCCGATGAGCCATGTCGCCGGACATTCCTCACTGAAGAACACCCTGGCGCGCGGCGGGATCAGTTACTTCACGGCCAGCAGCGACCTGTCCACCTTTTTCGAGGACATCGCCCTGGTACGGCCCAACGAACTCTCGCTTGTGCCCCGCGTCTGTGAAATGCTCTTCCAGAAATACCGGAGCGAACTCGACCGGCGGACCCTCGACGGCACCGACCAGGACGCGGTCGAGTCGGAGGTCAAGGCGGAGATGCGCGAGCATCTCATCGGCGGCCGCCTCACGTGGGTCAGCTGCGGCTCCGCCCCGCTGTCCGCCGAGCTCAAGGCTTTTGTGGAATCCCTTCTGGAACTCCCCCTGCACATCATCTACGGCTCCACGGAGGCCGCTGCCGTCTCGGTCGACGGCGAGCTGCTGCGCCCGCCGGTGACCGACTACAAGCTCGTCGACGTGCCCGAACTCGGGTACTACCGGACCGACACCCCCCACCCGCGGGGCGAGCTCCTGCTGAAGACCGAGGGCCTGATACCCGGGTACTACAAACAGCCCGAGTTGACGGCGGAGATCCTGGACGAGGACGGCTTCTACAAGACCGGCGACATCGTCGCCGAGATCGGCCCCGACCGGCACGTCGTGGTGGACCGCCGCAAGAACGTACTCAAGCTGTCGCAGGGCGAGTTCGTGGCGACCTCCCGGCTGGAAGCCGTCTTCGCCACGAGCCCCCTGGTCCGGCAGATCTTCGTGCACGGCAACAGCGAACGGTCCTATCTGCTCGCCGTGGTCGTCCCCACCCCGGACACGCTCGAACGGTTCGGCGACGACAGGGAAACCCTCAAGCAGCACCTCAGCGAGTCGTTCCAGCGCGTCGCGAAGGACGCGGAGCTGAACTCGTACGAGATCCCCCGGGACTTCCTCATCGAGACCGAGCCCTTCAGCCAGGCGAACGGCCTGCTCTCCGACCACCGGAAGCTGCTGTGGCCCCCGCTGCTCGACCGGTACCGGAAACCACTTGAGGACCTGTACACCGACATCGCCGCGCGGGAGACCGAGGAACTGCGCGAACTGCGCCGTACCGGTACGGAGGGGTCCGTGCTGGATACCGTCCGGCGGGCCGCCCGCGCGCTGCTCGCCGGCTCCATGGCCGAGGTGAGCCCCACCGCGTACTTCCGTGACCTGGGGGGCGACTCCCTCTCCGCGGTGTCCTTCTCCAAGCTGCTCCACGACATCTTCGGGATCAAGGTTCCCGTGGACGTCGTCATCAGCCCGGCGAACGACCTGCGGCAACTGGCCGCGTACATCGAAGCGAAGCGCGAGAGCGGCCCGACGCAGATCTCCTTCGCGTCGGTGCACGGCGAGGACGGTACCGAGGTCCACGCCAAGGACCTCACCCTGGACAAGTTCATCGACGCGCGGACCCTCACCGGCGCCAAGGCGCTGCCGCGTCCGGCCGGGGCGCCCCGGACCGTGCTGCTGACGGGGGCGAGCGGCTACCTGGGCCGGTTCCTCTGCCTGGAATGGCTGGAACAGCTGGCCCGGACGGGCGGCAGACTGATCGCCGTCGTGCGCGGCAGGGACGCGGCCGCGGCCAGGAAGCGGCTCGACGAGGCCTTCAGCAGCGGGGACGCCGACCTGGTCAGCACCTACCAGGACCTGGCCGCCGGGCACCTGGAGGTCGTGGCGGGCGACATCGCGGAACCGCGGCTGGGCCTGGACGAGGAGACCTGGCGGCGGTTGTCCGACGACGTGGACCTGATCGTCCACGCCGGCGCCCTGGTGAACCACGTTCTCCCGTACAACCACCTGTTCGAGGCCAACGTCGTGGGAACGGCGGAGCTCATCCGTCTGGCACTCACGAGCCGCGTCAAACCGTTCACGTACATCTCCAGTGTGGCCGTCGCCACCTCCCGTCCCGGACTGCCCGCCCTGGACGAGGACTCGGACGTCCGGGCCGCCCTCCCGGTCCAGCCGATCGACGAGGGCTACGCCGGCGGTTACGCGACGAGCAAGTGGGCCGGTGAGGTGCTGCTGCGCGAGGCGCACGACCTGTGCGGTCTCCCCGTCACCACGTTCCGGTCGAACATGATCCTCGCCCACAGCCGGTTCGGCGGGCAGCTGAACGTGCCCGACATGTTCACCCGCCTGCTGTTCAGTGTCATCGCCACCGGCATCGCGCCGCGTTCCTTCTACCGCGCCGACTCCGGGGAGAGCCGCCCGCGGGCCCACTACGACGGTCTGCCGGTGGACTTCACCGCCGCCGCCGTGGTGGCCCTGGGCGGGCGGACCACGGACGGGTACGAGACCTTCAGCCTGGTGAATCCGCACGACGACGGAGTTTCGCTCGACGTGTTCGTCGACTGGCTCGACGACGCGGGCGACCGGATCGAACGGGTGGACGACTACGGGGACTGGTTCGCCCGGTTCGAGACGGCCATGCGCGCCCTGCCCGAGAAACAGCGGCAGTACTCGGCGCTGCCGCTCCTCCACGGATTCGAGCATCCCGAGGAGGCCGTGCCCGGGTCCGTGATCCCCTCCACCCGGTTCCGGGCCGCGGTCCGGGCCGCCGGGATCGGGCCGGCCGAGGACATACCGCACCTCTCGCGGTCCCTCATCAGGAAGTACGCCGCTGATCTCAAGCGGCTCGGGTCCGCATAGCCGCACAGCCGCGCGCCGCACGCCGCGGGAACAGCCCCGTGGCGTGCGCCGGCGCCATCGTCCCCTCAAGTCCCCGCCGGGGCCGGTGGCGCCGGCACGGTCTTCACCGTACGGAGGGGCCCGTGCCGCGCGGGAGTCGCGCGCCGAACCGCGTGCCGAACGCCGCCGCGTCCCACTCCCCGCCCAGCTCGGGCGCCAGCCAGCCGGGCGCCCGGGCCCCGAAGTCCACGGGATCCCACGCGCCCGCCCCCGCCGGTACGGCGCCGAGCAGCGGCGCCCCCGCCGACTCCGGGAGGTCCGCCAGATTGCAGCGCGCCGCGAGGTCCGGGTCGGCGGGCCAGCTGCCGATCACCACCCCGAGCGGGTCGACACCCCTGGCGCGCAGCGCCTCGGTCGTCAGCGCGGTCACGTTCAGCGTGCCGAGGCCCGCCGCGGCCACCACGAGCACCGGCGCGCCCAGCAGCCGGGCCACGTCCGCGAGCGTGCCGCCCGTCCCGTCGAACCGCACCAGCAGTCCGCCCGCGCCCTCGACCAGCACCAGGTCGTGTTCGACGGCGAGTTTCAGGGCCGCGTCGGCGATCTCGTCGGGAGACACCGCGGCCAGCCCCGACCGCCGCGCGGCGGTGGCGGGCGCCAACGGCTCCGGGAACCGGGCGAGTTCCACCACGGTCACCACCCCGGCCCTTCGCACGAGCCGCGCCGCCTCCGCCGCGTCCCCCTGTTCCTCCGGGGCCACTCCCGTCTGGGCCGGCTTCAGCACCGCGACCGTGCGGCCCCGCGCGAGCGCCGTCGCCGCCACGGCCGCCGTGACGATCGTCTTGCCGACCTCCGTGCCCGTTCCCGTCACGACCAGCACCGGCATGTCAGGCCTCCTCCGCCGCCGCGACCACCGCGCGGCAGATTCTCGTGATGTCGTCGTCGCCGGTGACGTACGGCGGCATCGTGTAGACGAGGTCGCGGAACGGCCGCAGCCACACGCCCTCGCGTACCGCCGCCCGGGTCGCCGCCGCCATGTCCACCTCATGGTCCAGCTGGACCACCCCGATCGCGCCCAGCACCCGTACGTCCAGGACGCCGGGCAGCCCCTCCGCCTTGGCGAGGCCCTCGCGCAGGCCCGTACCGATGCGTTCGACCTCCGCCCGCCAGTCCTGGGCGAGGAGCAGGTCGATCGAGGCGAGCGCGACGGACGCGGCCAGGGGGTTGCCCATGAAGGTCGGGCCGTGGGCCAGGACGGGTACGTCGCCCCGCGCGATGCCCTCGGCCACCCGTTCCGTGCACAGCGTCGCCGCCATCGTGAGGTAGCCGCCGGTCAGCGCCTTGCCCACGCACATCACATCGGGCGAGATCCCGCCCTGCTCGGCCGCGAACAGCGTGCCCGTACGGCCGAAACCCGTCGCGATCTCGTCCAGGATCAGCAGCACGTCGTGCGCGTCGCACGCCTCCCGCAGCACCCGCAGATACGCGGGGGAGTGGAAGCGCATCCCGCCCGCGCCCTGCACCACCGGCTCCACGATCACCGCCGCCAGCTCACCGGCGTGGCGGCCGATCAGGTCACGCAGACCGCGCGCGTACGTCTCGTCGTACGCGACCGGCGGCGCGTCCGCGAAGATCTGGCGCGGCAGCACCCCCGACCACAGCTCGTGCATCCCGCCGTCGGGGTCGCACACCGACATGGGCTGCCAGGTGTCCCCGTGGTACCCGCCCCGCCAGGTCAGCAGCCGCTGCTTGGCCGGCCGGCCCACCGAACGCCAGTACTGGAGGCACATCTTCACCGCGACCTCGACCGACACCGAACCGGAGTCGGCGAGGAAGACGTGCCGCAGCGGCTCCGGGGTGATCTCGACCAGCTTGGCCGCGAGCCGTACCGCCGGCTCGTGCGTGAGCCCGCCGAACATGACATGGCTCATCCGGTCCAGCTGGCCGTGTGCCGCGTCGTTGAGAACGGGGTGGTTGTAGCCGTGGATCGCCGACCACCAGGACGACATCCCGTCGACCAACTCGCGCTGCCCGTGGGCGGGCCGGGCCAGCCGGAGCCGTACCCCCGACGCGGACTCCACGACCAGCGGTTCCGCACGGCCCGGCATGGGGCCGTACGGGTGCCAGACGTGGGCCCGGTCCAGCGCGAGCAGTTCGTCCGGGCCGAGCCAGGACGGCGCGGTCTCAGGCATTCGGGGCGAGGTCCGTACCGGCACCCCGGCGCCGTACGGCCACCAGATCCGTCCGTACGGTGTCCGCCGGAGCCACGTCGGCCCGCGCCGCCGGGACCGTACCCGCGCACCCGCCCGTACCCGCGCCCTCGTCCGCCCCGTCGCAGGGCCCGCAGCCCCCGCCGCCCCGGTGCTCCGGCAGCGTCGTGGTGCCCGCGCCCTCCACCTCGAACCCGGCGTCGGCGATCATGTCCAGGTCCGCCTTGCCCTCCTGGCCCTCACTCGTGAGGTAGTCGCCGAGGAAGATCGAGTTGACCAGGTGCAGCGCGAGCGGCTGCATCGTCCGCAGATGCACCTCGCGCCCGCCCGCCAGCCGTACCTCCACGTCCGGGCAGACGAACCGCGTCATGGCGAGGATCCGCAGACACCGCTGCGGGGTGAGGTTCCACTCCTTCGCCAACGGCGTTCCCTCGAAGGGGATCAGGAAGTTCACCGGCACCGAGTCCGGGTCGAGCGCGCGCAGCGAGAAGACGACGTCGACCAGGTCGTCGTCGCTCTCGCCCATGCCCGCGATCAGCCCGGAGCAGGCCGAAAGGCCCGCCGCGTGGGCCTTGTTCACGGTCTCCACGCGGTCCGCGTAGGTGTGCGTCGTGGTGATGTCCCCGTACGTCCCCTCGGACGTGTTGAGGTTGTGGTTGTACGCGTCGGCTCCCGCCGCCCGCAGCCGCTCGGCCTGGCCGTCCGAGAGGAGCCCGAGGCACGCGCACACCTCGACGCCCTCGTTCTGTTCCTTGATCGCCTTGATGGTGCCCGAGACGCGCTCGACATCGCGGTCCGTCGGCCCCCGGCCGCTCGCCACCAGGCAGACCCGCTTCGCCCCGCCGGCCACCCCCGCGGCCGCCGCCTTCGACGCCTCGTCGGGTTTCAGCCAGGTGTACTTGAGGATCTCCGCCGTCGACCCGAGCCGCTGCGAGCAGTACGAGCAGTCCTCAGGACAGAGACCGGACTTGAGGTTGACCAGGTAGTTCAGCTTCACCCGACGCCCGAACCACTGCCGGCGCACCTTCCCCGCCGCGGCCACCACGTCGAGCAGCTCGTCGTCGGAGGTCGCCAGTACGGCGAGGGCCTCTTCGCGGGTCGGCAGCTCACGCCGCAGGCCCTTCTCCACCAGCGTCTTCAGCAGATCCATGGCGTTGATCCTCGCGCACGGCGAGGCTCCGGTGCCAGGGAGGAACCCGACAACACCACCCGATCGAAGTGTGTGTATGGCCACACCCTTGCCCGATCCGGTCCCGGTTAGGGTCTGTGCGCAGCCTACAAAAAGGACCCTTCCCGTGCAGCAGGACCGCCAGGACCCGCAGGATCACCCGGACCCGCAGGACCCGCGCCCCCGGACCGGCGGCCCCACGTCCGCACCGGTCGAGCCTGCCCGCCCGGCGGCCGGTCATGCGTCCGCGCCGCCCCCGGATCCCTTCGACTGGACCGACGCCGAGGCGCGCCGGCGCGCACGCGCGGGCCTGGTCCGTACGCTCCGCCCCCGCCCGGCCGACTCGCCCCTGGTCGACCTGGCCGGCAACGACTACCTGGGTCTCACCCGCCACCCCTCGGTCACCGCCGCCGCCGCGGACGCGGCCCTGCGCTGGGGCGCCGGCGCCACCGGCTCCCGTCTGGTCACGGGCAGCACCGCGCTCCACGCCGACCTGGAAAACGAACTGGCCGAGTTCTGCGGCTTCGAGGCGGCGCTCGTCCTGTCGTCCGGCTACGCGGCGAACCTCGCCGCCCTGACCGCGCTCACGGCCCCCGGCTCGCTGATCGTCTCCGACGCCGGCAACCACGCCTCCATCATCGACGGTTGCCGCCTCTCACGCGCCGAGACGTCTGTCGTCCCGCACGCCGACCCCCAGGCCGTACGGAAGACACTCGACGCCCACCCGGGACGCCGGGCCCTCGTCGTCACCGACGGGGTGTTCTCGGTGGACGGCGACGCCGCGCCGCTGGGCGAGCTGGCCGAGGTCTGCCGTACCCGGGGCGCGGCCCTGCTCGTCGACGACGCGCACGGCCTGGGCGTGCTCGGCCCGGGCGGGCGCGGCGCGCCGGCCGCCGCCGGGATCGCGGGGGCCGGGGGCGTCGTGGCCACGGTCACGCTCTCCAAGTCCCTGGGCAGCCAGGGCGGCGCCGTCCTCGGACCGGCCCGGGTCATCGACCACCTGGTCAACGCCGCGCGGACGTTCATCTTCGACACCGGACTCGCACCGGCGGCGGTGGGCGGGGCGCGGGAGAGCCTGCGGCTGCTGCGCCGCGAGCCCGAGCGGGCGGCGCGGGCGCGGGAGGTGGCGCTGACCCTGTACGGGCGGCTCACCGAGGCCGGGTTGAGCGCGGTGCGTCCCGACGCCGCCGTGGTGTCCGTCCGGGCGGCCTCGCCGGAGGCCGCCGTCCGCTGGGCGGCGGACTGCCGCGCGGCCGGCCTGGCCGTGGGATGCTTCCGCCCGCCGTCGGTGCCCGACGGCGTCTCGCGGATCAGGCTCACGGCCCGGGCCGACATGACGTACCGTCAGCTCGACGCGGCGGTGGAGACGATCATCGCCACCGCGGCCCCGGTGGGCTGAGACCGCCGGGACCGCACCGGGCCCCGGTCGCTGACCTCTGGACAAGAGCCCTCAAATACGTTCTGACGTAGCAGAGTTCACCGCTTCGAGCGACAGAATTCCACATATCTCGGTGGATCAGCGCCCCGAACGGCACGATAAGTGGCACTCTGGCGCGAAGCACAGTCCGAGGCCGCCGGCGCAGCATCAGTTCTGTGCCGAAGTCCGGCCCGGCGGGAAAGGGACAGCGTCGCCATGGCAGACCATCAGGAAGCATCCGTCACCCTGCCGAGTGATGCGGCCTCCGTCCCCGAGGCCCGAAGATTTGTCGCGGACCTTCTCAGGGAATGGGGGCTGCCGGGCAAGGCCGATCTGGCGGACACGGTCCGGCTGATCGTCTCGGAGCTGGCCACCAACGCCGTCCAGCACACCTTCGGCACGTCGCCGACGTTCACCGTGGAGGTACGGCTGGAGCGCGACGAGCGGCTGCGGGTCGGCGTCACCGACAGCCATCCGCGGTGGCCGCGGCGGCTGCCCGCCGCCGTGCAGCAGGACAACGGCCGCGGCATGGTCATCATCCGCTCACTGACCGCCGAGTGCGGCGGACGGGTGAGCGTCACCCCCACGGAGGAAGGCGGGAAGACGGTCTGGATCGCCCTGCCCTGGACGGCGCCGGCGCAGAGCTGAATCCGCCCCCGCGGCTCCGAGGGCCCTGTCCCCGCCCCCGTACCGCCTGAGCCGGCCCGCCGTCTCCCGCCCCGGCCCCGTCAGCGCACCCGCCCGTACCAGACGCTCCTGGACCAGATGCGCTCCAGCCGCACCACGGAGCCGCGCTTCGGCGAGTGCCAGATCCTGCCCTTGCCCGCGTAGATCCCGACGTGGTAGACGCTGCTCCCAGAGTGGAAGAACACCAGATCCCCCTTCTTCCTGCTCGACGCCGAGATGTGGCGCGTCTTGTTGTACTGCTGCTGGGCCGTACGAGGCAGCTTCTTGCCCGCCTTTTTGTACGAATAGACCGTCAGCCCCGAGCAGTCGAAGCGGCGTGGTCCCGAGGCCCCGTACTTGTACGGCGATCCCTTCTTGGAAGCTGCCACTTTGAGCGCCGTCGCCGCGTGGGGCACGGCCTGGGCCTCGGACGCGGCGCCCGGTACCAGCAGCGAGCCGCCGACCGCGGCGAGCGTGAGGGCCGAGACGGCCCCCGCCCGGGAGAACAAGGACGGGACATGTGTCTGCGCAGTCATGCGCAACCCTTCGTCAGCCGCCTGTGAAGGATGACCTGTCGGGTTCGGGCTGGCGAAGTCGCCCGGCCGCGTCAGCGGCTTCACCCCGAGGGACGACCCATGTGCGGGCCGGCCCGTACTGCTCGGGTCCTCCACTCCTGCCGATCCACTCGTGTCGACCAGGCATCCGGAGCGGCGGCAGGACTCGGCGTCCGCCCGGACCGCCCCGCCGTGGGTGGCGGGGGCTTGTCGTCCCAGGGATCTTGACGCGGATCCGAGGGATTTCCGAGGCGAAACGACGATATGTGAATCTCATCACGTCTGACCCATACGGGTGGACGCGAGAGTTTTGGCCCCGACGGCGCGAGCCCGACGAGGGCCGCACCTGCGACGGAGTGTCACCCCTCGTTGCGCTTATGGTCACTTTGCGCAACTCGCGTCCCCGCGGTTGTCCAGTCTGCTCCTACGCCGAACGGGGGAGGCTTTCCCGTACGGACGCGCCCGTACGGGAACACTCCCTCAAGTCGGCGCTCCGGGCGGCATGGTGACGCGCCCCGCGCGGCGCTCCCCGTCGAGCACCCGCAACGCCCGCGCCAGGGTCCCGGCGTGCACCTCGGTCTCCCCTCTGGCGTGCATCGTCGTCAGGGCGTCCCGCAGCTCGGCGGCGCGCGAGGGGAGCGCCTGGGCGGCACGCAATGCGCTGTACGTGTCATTTTCGCGCGCCGGGTTGATCCGCCCCAGCAGATCGACCACCTGGAGGAAGGCGTCGACGAACTCGCCCTCGGCGCGGGTCAGCGCGGGCAGCGGCGGCAGCTCCGGCAGCATCCGCGGGTCACCGCCCGCCGGCCGGGCCGGCGAGGCCCAGGGAGGTCCTGCGGGTCCGCACCACGTGATCGACCAGGCCGTACGCCCTGGCCCCGGCGGCGTCGAAGATCGTGTCCCGCTCCAGGTCGTCCCGTACCCGCTCCTCGCTCTGCCCGGTGTGGCGCGTCAGCAGCGACCCGAGCAGGTCGCGCGTCCGCAGCAGCTCGCCGGCCTGGATCATCAGGTCGGACGGCTGGCCCCGGACGGGCTCGTCCACGCCCGGCTGCTGGAGCACCACGCGCGCGCCGGGGAGCGCCATCCGCTTGCCGGGCGTGCCGGCCGCGAGCAGGACGGCGGCGGTGGAGGCCGCCTGGCCGAGGCAGGTCGTCTCCACGTCACACATGACCGTCCGCATCGTGTCGTAGAGGGCGGTCATGGCGCCGATCGTGCCGCCGGGGGAGTTGATGTAGAGGCAGATGTCCTGGTCGGGCGCGGCGTATTCGAGGTGGAGGAACTGCGCGATGACGTCGTTGACCGCCGTGTCGTCGATCGGGGTGCCGAGGAAGATGATCCGCTCCTCGAAGAGCTTGGAGTACGGGTCGAGCGTGCGGGTCCCGTGACTCGTCCTCTCGCTGAACTCCGGCAGTACATAGCGGGCGGAAAGTCCGGGGGCGGCGGGGCCGGGGGCGGAAAGGCCGGGCATCACGGATCTCCCTTTCTGTAAAAAATGTACAGGACGTACGTCCCGTACCCTGGGGAGCATGGCCTACGAGATTCCGGTGACGCAAGCCCGGGCCGAGCTGGCGGAACTGATCAACCGCGTCGTGTACGGCGGCGAGCGGGTGGTCGTGACGCGTCACGGCAAGCCGCTGGTGGCGCTGGTCTCCGCCGCTGACCTGGAACGACTGGAGAAGGAGCAGGAGGCGGCCGAGGAGCAGGTGATCACGTCGGTCACGTCGGTCGGGACCCTGCCGTCCGCTCCGGGCGAACGCGCGCGCTTCGGTATCGCGGCCGAGCTGCGCGGGCGGCACGACGAGCCGCCCCACGGCCGCTGACGCGCGGCTGACGGGCCGCCGACAGGCGGCTGACGGTGGGACGGGAGGGGGCGGGCGCCCGCGCCGCCGTCGTACCGCGCCGTTGTATACGGCACTCACTCCCACGGCCCTGTCGAGGGCTCCAGTTAACGCGCCCGAAAAACTTCGGCCTTAACGTGCCAGGGACCCTGGAGCCGTCACCGGGCCGACACTGTGAGGTGGAAGCGTGCAACTGACCCCGCACGAGCAGGAACGCCTGCTCATCCATGTGGCCGCGGACGTGGCGGCCAGGCGCAGGGACCGCGGACTGAAGCTCAACCATCCCGAAGCGGTCGCGCTGATCACCTCGCACCTCCTCGAAGGCGCCAGGGACGGCCGTACCGTCGCCGAACTCATGGAGTCGGGGCGCACGGTCCTCGCGCGCGAGGACGTCATGGAGGGCATCCCCGAGATGATCCACGACGTGCAGGTGGAGGCCACCTTCCCGGACGGGACCAAGCTCGTCACCGTCCACGACCCGATCGTCTGAGGGGCGGGACGCCGATGATTCCCGGAGAGATCCTGCACGGCGACGGGCCGATCGTCCTCAACGAGGGCCGCGAGGTCACCCGCCTGACCGTCCTCAACACCGCCGACCGGCCCGTCCAGGTCGGCTCGCACTACCACTTCGCCGAGGCCAACCCGGGGCTGGAGTTCGACCGCGCCGCCGCGCGCGGCAAGCGCCTGCACATCGCCGCGGGTACGGCCGTGCGCTTCGAGCCCGGCATCCCCGTCGCCGTCGCACTCGTCCCCCTCGCCGGTCTGCGGGTCGTCCCCGGCCTGCGCGGTGAGACCGGAGGTCCCCTCGATGACTGACATCTCCCGCGCCGGGTACGCCGATCTCTTCGGCCCCACCACCGGCGACCGGATCCGCCTCGCCGACACCGACCTGTTCGTGGAGGTGGAGGAGGACCGCAGCGGCGGCCCCGGACGCGCCGGTGACGAGGCGGTGTTCGGCGGCGGCAAGGTGATCCGCGAGTCGATGGGCCAGTCCCGTACGACCCGGGCGGAAGGCGCGCCCGACACGGTGATCACCGGCGCGCTGATCATCGACCACTGGGGCGTCGTCAAGGCCGACCTCGGCATCCGGGACGGCCGTATCACCGGGATCGGCAAGGCCGGCAACCCCGACACCATGGACGGCGTCCACCCCGACCTGGTCATCGGGCCCGAGACCGAAGTGATCGCGGGCAACGGGAAGATCCTCACGGCGGGCGCGATCGACGCCCACGTCCACTTCATCTCGCCGACCATCGTCGACCAGGCGCTCACGAGCGGTGTCACCACACTGGTCGGCGGCGGTACGGGACCGGCCGAGGGCACGAAGGCCACCACCGTCACCCCGGGCGCCTGGCACCTCGCCCGGATGTTCGAGGCGCTGGAGACCTTCCCCGTCAACATCGGGCTGCTGGGCAAGGGCAACACCATGTCGAGCGACTCCATGCACGCCCAACTCCGGGGCGGGGCCCTCGGGTTCAAGATTCATGAGGACTGGGGCGCCACCCCCGCCGTCATCGACGCGTGCCTGCGGGTCTGCGAGGAGAGCGGCGCCCAGCTCGCCATCCACACCGACACCCTGAACGAGGCGGGGTTCGTCGGCGACACCCTCGCCGCCATCGCGGGCCGTACGATCCACGCGTACCACACCGAGGGCGCGGGCGGCGGGCACGCCCCGGACATCATCACGGTCGTCTCCGAGCCGTACGTGCTGCCCAGCTCCACCAACCCGACCCGGCCGCACACCGTCAACACCATCGACGAACACCTCGACATGCTGATGGTGTGCCACCACCTCAACCCGGCCGTGCCCGGCGACCTGGCCTTCGCGGAGTCCCGGATCAGGCCCTCCACCATCGCGGCCGAGGACATCCTGCACGACCTCGGAGCCATCTCGATCATCTCCTCCGACGCGCAGGCCATGGGGCGGGTCGGCGAGGTGGTCATGCGGACGTGGCAGACCGCGCACGTGATGAAGAAGCGCCGGGGCGCGCTGCCCGGCGACGGGCGGGCCGACAACCACCGGGTCCGGCGGTACGTCGCCAAGTACACGATCAACCCGGCCGTCGCCCAGGGCCTCGACGGCGAGATCGGCTCGGTGGAGACCGGCAAGCTCGCCGATCTGGTCCTCTGGGACCCGGCGTTCTTCGGCGTCAAGCCCCAACTGGTCATCAAGGGCGGGCAGATCGCGTACGCGCAGATGGGCGACGCCAACGCGTCCATCCCCACCCCCCAACCGGTGCTGCCCCGGCCGATGTTCGGCGCGCTGGGCCGGGCCGCGGCGGCGGGGTCGTTCAACTTCGTCGCGGAGGCGGCGATCGAGGACGGACTGCCCGAACGGCTCGCTCTGGGCAAGAGGTTCGTCCCCATCCGCAACACCAGAGGGCTCAGCAAGGCCGACATGCGGGAGAACGACGCCCGGCCGCGCGTGGAGGTCGAACCGGACACGTTCACCGTCACGATCGACGGCGAACCGGTCGAGCCCGCCCCGGCCACGGAACTGCCGCTGGCGCAGCGGTACTTCCTGTTCTGACGTCCTGCCAACCGCTACCGACCGCCGAGAGGAGCACCGGATGAGTCACGCGGCCCTGCTCGTCCTCGCCGACGGACGCTTCCCCGCCGGCGGCCACGCCCACTCCGGCGGGGCGGAGGCCGCCGTCAAGGCGGGACGGATCCGCGACGCCCGGGATCTGGCCGCCTTCTGCCAGGGGCGCCTGCACACCACGGGACTCACCTCGGCGGCGCTGGCCGCGGCCGCCGCCGGGGGCCTCGACCCGCTCGACCTGGACGAGGCGGCGGACGCCCGTACCCCCTCACCCGCCCTGCGTGCCACGGCCCGCAGACTCGGCCGCCAGCTGATGCGCGCGGCCCGCGCCACCTGGCCCGGCCGGGAACTCGACGCGCTCGCCGCCGCCCGGCCGCGCGGCGCGCACCAACCGGTCGTCCTGGGCGTCACCGCACGCTCCGCCGGACTCACGCCCGGGGACGCCGCGCACTGTGTGGCGTACGAGACCGTCAGCGGGCCGGCCACCGCCGCCGTACGCCTCCTCAGCCTCAACCCCTTCGAGGCGACCGCCGTCCTGGCCCGCCTCGCACCCGAACTGGACGAGGTCGCGGCGCGGGCCGTCGCGTACGCGGCACGCGCGGCGGACGAGGGCCTCGACGCGCTGCCCGCCGCCTCGGGCCCCCTGGCGGACATCGCGGCGGAGGCCCACGCGGCCTGGCCGGTCAGACTGTTCGCCTCCTGAGGGGGCGGACACCCGCAGAGACAGGAAGCCTCCAGGAGTACGCAGCCCTCAAGGGCACGAAGCCCCCGGGACACGAGGCCCCCAGGGGCCAGAAGCCAAGGAGTCGCCCCATGCACCTCGACCACAGCCTCTCCGGCCCCGCCGCCGTCAGCGCCGACGCCGCCCGGCCCGACGGCACCCGGCGCGCCCTGCGCATCGGCCTCGGCGGGCCCGTCGGGTCCGGCAAGACCGCCACCGTCGCCGCGCTCTGCCGCGCGCTGCGCGACCAGTTCTCCCTCGCCGTCGTCACCAACGACATCTACACCCGTGAGGACGCCGAGTTCCTCCTCCGGCACGCCGTGCTGCCCCCGGAGCGCATCCAGGCCGTCGAGACCGGAGCCTGCCCGCACACCGCGATCCGCGACGACATCTCCGCCAACCTGGAGGCGGTGGAGGACCTGGAGGACGCGGTGGGACCGCTCGACCTGATCCTGGTCGAGTCCGGCGGCGACAACCTCACCGCCACCTTCTCCAAGGGACTGGTCGACGCGCAGGTGTTCGTCATCGACGTGGCCGGCGGCGACGACATCCCCCGCAAGGGCGGCCCCGGCGTCACCACCGCCGACCTGCTCGTGATCAACAAGACGGACCTCGCCCCGTACGTCGGCTCCGATCTCGGCCGGATGGCCCGCGACGCCAAGGAGCAGCGCGGCGAACTCCCTGTCGTTCTCACCTCCTTGAGGACCGGCGAGGAAGGCGTCGAGCCGGTCGCCGCGTGGGTGCGGGCGCGGCTTGCCGCCTGGACCGCATGAGCGTCCGCGCCACCGCCCGGATCGTCGCGACCCGCGCAGGACTGCCCGTCCTCGCGAGCGACGGGCCGCTGGCGGTACGCCGTACCCGCGCGACCGGCACCGGCACCGGCCACCGCGTCACCGTCGTCGGCGCGATGAGCGCGCCCCTGGGCGGCGACCGGCTCGCGATCGAGGCGCGCGTACGGGACGGGGCCCGGCTGACCGTGGACGCGGCGGCGGCGACCATCGCGCTGCCCGGCCGGATCCCGGCGGACGCGGACACCGCGGAACCGGCCCACTACGACGTGCGCCTCACCGTGGACGAGGGCGCCGCACTGCACTGGCTGCCCGAACAGCTCGTCTCGGCCCGGGGCAGCGACCTGCGGATGCGGACGACCGTCGAACTCGCCGCCACCGCCCGCCTGGTGCTCCGCGAGGAACAGATCCTCGGCCGCCACGGCGAAGAGCCCGGCACCCTCCTCACCCGCCTCACCGTCCGCCGCGCCGGCCGCCCCCTCCTCGACCAGGAACTGCGCCACGGGCCCGGCGCGCCCGGCGGCTGGGACGGCGGAGCGGTCCTCGGCGGACACCGCGCCGTCGGCCAACTCCTCGTCGCGGGACCGGAGTTCGAGGAGAAACCCGCGCAACCCCTCCTGCTCGGCGACACCGCAGTCCTCACCCCGCTCGCCGGACCCGGCGTGCTCGTCACCGCCGTCGCGGCGGACGCCCTGGAACTGCGGCGCGTACTGGACGAGGCGCTGCGCCTGACCGCGTACCGCTGAGCGGGCCACCGACACCGGTTATGGGTTAGGTAAAGAATGGGCCATGAGGCCTGTTCTCAGCTGTGTCACAGGAGCGAGGATCCCGGAGTCCGATCGAACGCGTTGTCGCAGGCAGACAGCGCATCACACAGGGGGAGGTTCCACTTGAGACGCACAGCAGTGCTCGGCTCGGCCGGCACTCTGCTCGCCGGCGCGCTCATAGCGGGCGCGGTCGCCGCACCGGCGGCCACCGCCGACGCCCGGCAGACGGGGAACTCCACGTCGCACAGCGCGTCGTACAGCGCGTCCTACGGCGCGAAGGTCGCCGCGGACAGGGCCGCCAAGAAGGGCATCGCCTGGGCGGACTGTCCGGCGGACTGGTCGCTGGAGAAGCCCATCCAGTGCGGTTACGTGAGCGTCCCGCTGGACTACACGAAGCCCGACGGCAAGCAGATCACGCTCGCCGTCGACCGCATCGGCAACACCGGCACCAAGGACGAGCGCCAGGGTTCGCTGCTCTACAACCCGGGCGGTCCCGGCGGTTCCGGCATGGCGTTCCCGCGCCGTGTCGTCACCAAGAACGCCATCTGGGCCGACGCGGCCAAGGCGTACGACTTCGTCGGTTTCGACCCGCGCGGGGTGGGCCGTTCGACGCCCATCTCCTGCATCGACCCGCAGGAGTTCGTCAAGGCGCCCAAGCTCGACCCCGTCCCGCACAGCGAGGCGGACAAGAAGGCGCAGCGCAAGCTGGCGGCCGCGTACGCGGACGGCTGCGTGAAGCGCAGCGGCTGGATGCTCCCGCAGATGACGACGGCGAACACCGCACGCGACCTGGACGTCATCCGCGCCGCGCTCGGTGACAAGAAGCTGAACTACGTGGGCGTCTCGTACGGCACGTACCTCGGCGCCGTCTACGGCACGCTCTTCCCGACGCACGTGCGGCGCATGGTCGTCGACAGTGTCGTCAACCCGTCGAAGGACAAGATCTGGTACGAGGCCAACCTCGACCAGGACGTCGCCTTCGAGGGCCGCTTCCTGGACTGGAAGAAGTGGGTGGCGCAGAACGACGCGACCTTCCACATCGGCTCCACCGCCACCAAGGTCCAGCAGGCGTACGACAAGCTCCGCGCCGCTGCCAAGAAGGCGCCCTTCGGGGGCCTCGTCGGCCCGGCCGAGCTGGACGGACTGTTCCAGAGCGCCGCGTACTACGACTCCAGCTGGGTGCCCGTCGCCTCGACCTGGAGCAAGTACCTCGCCGGTGACACGCAGGCGCTCGTCGACGCGGCGGCGCCCGACCTGTCCGACACCAAGGGCAACATCGCCTCGGAGAACGGCAACGCGGTCTACACCGCCGTCGAGTGCACCGACGCGAAGTGGCCCACCAGCTGGCAGAAGTGGGACCGGGACAACACCCGCCTCAACAAGGACTACCCCTTCCTCACGTGGGGGAACGCCTGGTTGAACCTGCCGTGCGCCACCTGGGGCGTCAAGCAGCAGACCCCGGTCGAGGTCAGGACCGGCAAGGGCCTGCCGCCCGTGCTGATCGCGCAGTCCACGCGCGACGCGGCCACGCCGTACCCCGGCGCGGTCGAGCTGCACAAGCGCTTCAAGGGCTCGCGACTGATCACCGAGAAGGACGCCGGTTCGCACGGCATCACCAACCTGGTGAACCCGTGCGTCAACGACCGGGTGGAGGCGTACCTGCTCACCGGCGCGGTGGGCGGCAAGGACGTCACCTGCGGTCCGCACGCCACGCCCAAGCCGTAAGGCGGCAGGCGGGGTTGAGCTGAGCTACTGATCAACACGAAGGGGCGGCCGGATCCACCGGCCGCCCCTTCTTCGTGCCCCGTGTACGGCCGGGTCAGCCCGCCGGCGGTGCCGCGGGCCGGGAGATCGGCGCGGTGTGCGGCCGGGCGACGGTCCGGTAGTCGGCGGTACGCAGCGCCAACGACCGGTCCAGACGGGCCGCGTTGAAGAAGATCTCCTCTTCCTCCAGGAGCACCGGATCCACCACCAGTTCCAGCTCCGGGTCGAAGGAGAACGGCAGGATCGTGCCGCTGACACTGCCCGCGAGCCGCTCCGCCACCTCGGGCGTCGCGAAGCCCGCGTAGGTGCCGCCCCACAGGGCCTTGAGCGCGCCCAGGTCCACCCGGCGGTCGCCCGGTACGACGGCGAGCGCGTAACGCTTCGTCTTCTTGCCGGTCTTGACCATCACCACGATGCATTTGGCGGCCTGCCGCAGGGTGTTGCCCCGCAGCGCGCTGACCTCCTCGGTCGCGCCCTGCTCCGCGTGCTCGATGACCCGGTAGACCACCCCGTGTTCGTCCAGCAGCCCGGTCAGCCTGTCGTAGGTCTCGTAAGTCCGGTGACTCTCGTGGGTCTCGCTCACTGCGCTCCCTCTCCGTACGCGTCCAGCCAGGCGTCCTCCGCCGCGTAGTCGAAAAGACCGCCGTACGGAGCGAACTGCGCGGCCAGCTTGGGGAACGTATCCTGCCACTCCCGCTCCCGCAGCCGCGCGACCAGCCATTCGACCGTCGCCGGGAGGGACTCGGCGTGGTCGGTGACGGGCCGGTAGCCCAACTCCCGCTCGGCGGCGGTCATGTCGTACTCGATCGGGTGCGCGACCGACCACGGGGTCGAGCCCACGAGGCCCACCGGGGCGGGCCCTTCCACCAGGACCGTTTCGCTCTCGTGGCCCATCACCGCGTCGGTCGCGCGGCCGATCCCGGTGACGGTCGGCGCCGTGGGGTCCGCCGCGTTGAGCACCCGGGACCCGGGACGCAGCGCGGCCAGCCGGATCAGCTCGGCGAGGTGGGACGTGTGCACGGGGTGGAAGCGGCTCCTGCCGCCGTAGGCCAGGACACGCCGTCGGCGCCCGTCGAGCGCGCGCTTGACGAAGAACAGCTCCCGGGGGGTGCGGGAGTACGGTCCATGGATCGCGCCCGCCCGCAACAGCGTCACCGGCAGCGACTCGCCCGCCGCGAGCAGGTCGCGTTCCAGCTGGATCTTCCGCGTGGCGTACGTCGCCTCGCCGGGGGCCACGGTCCGCCGCGTCTCCGGGATGGGTACGGGGTAGTGCGGGGCGCCGTCCGGTTCGCCCTGGGTGTCGAAGCCCCGGCCCCGGTCGTCCTCGTACACCGCACCGCTGGAGATCACGACCGCCGAGCCGATCCGGTCGCCGAGCCCGGTCAGCTGGCCCCAGAGGGTTTCGCCGGTGGCGGATCCGCTCTCAGCGGCGCAGCCGGGGGAACTTCCTCGCGCTCCTGGCCTCGGCCTTCGCGGCCTCCGCCTTGACGTCGGCGGCGTACCGGTCGACGTACTCCTGGCCGGACAGCCCGAGGATCGCGTACATGATCTCGTCGGTGACGGCCCTGATGGCGGCCTTCTGGTCCTCCAGGCCCTCGTACCGCGAGAAGTCCAGCGGCTCGCCGAAGCGGATGGTGACCCGCTTGATGCGGGGGACCTTCTGTCCGGGGGGCTGGATCTCGAACGTACCGACCATCGCGCACGGCACGACCGGGGCCTTCCCCCGGATCGCCATCACCGCGACGCCGACCTTGCCCTTGTAGAGGCGTCCGTCGTGCGAGCGGGTGCCCTCGGGATAGATCCCGAGCAGCTCGTCCTCGGCGAGCACCCCGAGCCCCTCGCGGATCGCCGCCTGCCCGGCCTCCTTGCCCGACCGGTCCACGGGGATCTGCCCGGCGCTCCGGAAGAAGAAGGCGGTCAGCCGCCCCTTGACCCCGGGCCCGGTGAAGTACTCGGCCTTCGCGAGGAAGGTGATGCGCCGTTTGAGGATGGCGGGCATCAGGAAGTGGTCGGAGAACGACAGATGGTTGCCCGCGACGATCGCGGCCCCGTCGGCGGGGATGTGCTCCAGCCCCTCGATCCGGGGGCGGAAGAGCAGCCGCAGCAGGGGCCCGAGGAGCACGTATTTGAGCACGTAATAGAACATGGGATACGCCCCTCACTGCTCCGACCGGCCCCAGGGCGACATTGCCCCAGGTCAGCGGGTGCCCCGGCGGGGGTCAGTGTATGCACACCCGCCCTCACGGGAAAGCGTCCGCGACGAGCCCGCCGAAAGGTGTCCGCCCTACTTCGGCGTTGTGGACAGGTCGGCGTAACGGGACATGAAAGCTTCGATTGATCTGGTCTACGGTGAACCTCATGGACGAACAGGGCGAGCACTTCGATGTCGTCGTACTCGGGGCGGGTCCGGGCGGTTACGTGGCTGCCATCCGGGCCGCGCAGCTGGGTCGGAGCGTCGCGGTCGTGGAGAAGAAGTACTGGGGCGGTGTCTGTCTGAACGTGGGCTGCATCCCCACCAAGGCGCTGTTGCGCAACGCCGAGCTGGCGCACATCGTCACGCAGGAGGCGAAGACCTTCGGCATCCGGTTCGACGGCGAGGTGTCCCTCGACTACGGCGAGGCGTTCCGCCGCAGCCGGCGGGTGGCGGACGGCCGCGTCAAGGGCGTGCACTACCTGATGAAGAAGAACGGGATCACCGAGGTCGACGGGCACGGCACGTTCGCCGACCCGAACACCCTTCATGTGACCCAGTCGGACGGCAGCAGGCGGGTCATCGGGTTCGACAACTGCATCATCGCCACCGGGGCCTCCACCCGGCTCCTTCCCGGGACCGCCGTGAGCGACCGGGTGGTGACGTACGAGGAACTCATCCTCAGCGACCAACTGCCGGAGTCGATCGTGATCGCCGGGGCCGGGGCGATCGGCATCGAGTTCGCGTACGTGCTGCGCAACTACGGCGTCCAGGTCACGATGGTCGAGTTCCTGGACCGGATCGCGCCGCTGGAAGACGTGGACGTGTCGGCCGAACTGGCCAGGCGCTACCGCAAGTTGGGCATCGAGGTCCTCACGTCGACCCGGGTCGACAGGATCGACGAGTCCGGGCCGCGCGTGCAGGTCACGGTCACCGCGAAGGACGGCTCGTCCCGGGTCCTGGAGACCGACAAGGTCCTCCAGGCCATCGGATTTGTGCCGAACGTCGACGGGTACGGCCTGGAGACGACCGGAGTGGCGCTCACCGAGCGCGGCGCGATCGACGTCGACGGCCACTGCCGGACCTCGGTGCCGCACATCTACGCGATCGGCGACGTGACCGCCAAGCTGATGCTCGCGCACGCCGCCGAGGCGATGGGGGTCATCGCCGCCGAGACCCTCGCCGACGCGGAGACCATGGAACTCGACTACGTCATGATTCCGCGCGCCACCTTCTGTCAGCCCCAGATCGCCAGTTTCGGCTGGACGGAGGCGCAGGCGCGCGAGCGGGGATTCGACGTCAAGGTGGCGACGTTCCCGTTTACCGCGAACGGGAAGGCCCACGGCCTCGGGGACGCGAAGGGCTTCGTGAAACTGCTCAGCGACGCGCGCCACGGCGAGATCATCGGCGCCCACCTGATCGGTCCCGACGTCACCGAACTGCTCCCCGAACTCACCCTGGCGCAGAAGTGGGACCTCACGGTGCACGAGGTCGCGCGCAACGTGCACGCCCATCCGACGCTCGGCGAGGCCATCCAGGAAGCGGTCCACGGGCTGTCCGGGCACATGATCAACTTGTAGGGCGCCCCGGGGGTGGGCTGGCACGCGCCGCGCATCAGCCCACCACGGACCGCGCCACCCGGAATCCCACGTCGTCGATCCGGAACGTCGGGTGGCTGCGGCGGCGCACCGAGGCGCGGCAGCTCCAGTGCTCGTCGAACCAGCCGCCGCCCCGCAGCACCCGGTACGAGGCGTAGACCTCCGCGTCGTAGAGGTCCCAGCACCACTCCCACACGTTGCCCACCATGTCGTACAGGCCCCACGCGTTGGGCAGCTTGCCGCCCACCTCGTGCACCCGGTCGAGCGAGTTGCCCCGGTGCCACGCGATGTCGTCGAGCTGCCCGTACCGCGCGTCGGTGGTGCCCGCCCGGCACGCGTGTTCCCACTCGGCCTCGGTCGGCAGCCGGTACCCGTCGGCGGACGTGTCCCACGCGACGGTCGCGGCGGTCGCGGCGGTCGCGGCGTCGTCCGGGAGGGCCGGGAGCGCCGGGAGGTCGTACGCGGGCGTCAACCCCTCCCGCTCCGACCGCGCGTTGCAGTAGCGGACCGCGTCCCACCACGACACCCCCTCGACCGGCAGCCGGCCGCCCCGCGCGGTGCTCGGAGCGAGGCCGGTGACCTCGGCGTACGACGCCTGGGTGACGGCGAAGACCCCGAGCCGGTACGGCGCCACCTCGACCGGCCAACTGCGCTGCGTCCGCCGGTCGGACAGGATCACCCGCCCCGGTGGGACGGCTGTGGTCGTCTCGTGTTCCGTACTCGGGCCCATGAACGGATGATCTTAGCGGCTCGCGCCCGTCAGCCGAGGTGGAAGACCTCCTCCGCCGGCGCCCACCACTCACCCTCCGCCGCGTCCTCCAGGGGCCGCTGGCAGGGATCGGTGCGCTCCCACCACTCCCGCGTGACCGGATCCGCCGCGATCGAGGCCATGTCGGCCTCGTAGTCGTCCCCCGTGTACTCCAGGTAGCTGAAAAGCACCCCGCCGCGCAGGAAGATCGAGTAGTTGGCGATGTGCGCGCGCTTCAACGCCGCCAGGACGCCGGGCCAGGCCGCCGCGTGGAGCGCGCGGTACTCGGCCTCCTTCTCCGGGCGCAGGCGGATGACCGAGGCGAATCGCCGAGTGGTGGGCTGGGGCACGGCCCGTCCTCCCTGGGTGGCAGTGGCAGTGGCAGTGGCTGTTTTTGGTCCGACTCGATGTATCTGGTTCATCGGACGGGATGGACCCTATGTATCGGCGGGCCAACAGGCAACGGTTGCGGCGCCCATGGGTGGTTTGTCTGGATTGCTCGAATGAATCAGCCACTCGCCGAACGGAGTTTGGCGCAAACCTTCCCTTCGCCCCACGCCGGTGTCATAGTGACCGCGCCGATAGATCTGATTCATCTGAACTTGAGGAGGTTGCGTGGTGTCAGGCCCTGCCGGTCCCGCGTCCGGCGGTACGGACGACGCGTCCGACCGCTACCGCCCGGGGTACGAACTCGTCGCGGAACAGCTGCTCAACTACATCGCCGAGCAGAACCTGCTTCCCGGCGACCGGCTGCCGACCGAGAAAGGACTGGCGGAGATCCTCGGGGCCACCCGCAACGTGACCCGCGAGGCCGTCAAGGTCCTCGCGGCGATCGGCCGGCTGAGCGTCCGCAGGGGAGCCGGCATCTTCGTGGCGTCCTCACCGGGCGCGCTGGGCGACGACCGGCTCGCCCACTTCCAGCCGACGAGCATGGAACACGTCCTCATGCTCCTCGACTACCGCCGGCTCATCGAGTCCGAGACGGCGAGACGCGCGGCGACCCTGGCCACCCCGATCGAGGTCCGGGCGATCCGCGAGGCGGCGAGCACGTCCCTGGAGGCGGGGACGGTGGACGACGTCGAGACGTTCGCCCGCGCGGACGCGTTGTTCCACGACTCGGTCGGCATCGCGGCGCACAACGTCTTCCTGCGCTCCAGCGTGGCCAACATCCGCAGCTTCGCCGCGCAGTCGGACGTCCTGCTCTTCCACGGCGACGTGCCGGGCTCCCTCCGGATCGCGGGAGCGCAGCACCTCGCCATCGCCGAGGCCATCGGATCGGGCGACGCGGAATCCGCGGTCCGGCTCATGGCCGAGCACATCTCCACCACCCAGACCCAGTTCGAACGCAAGATCCGCGACCGGCTCTTCAACCAGCCGGACCACACCACCGGCCCGGCGGTCACCCCGCCGGCGCCGGGGGAGCGACAACAGACTTCGGCCTCGTAGAAGACGTCTCGCGGACGACGCACGCAGGCCGTCCAGAACCCCGCAGGAACGACCCGGAGCACCCTCCGGCCCCGTACGCCACCACCCCATTCGTCCCTGGCAGTCGATTGGAATTTCAGTGTCGAAATTTCCCGGCACTCTCCGCACCGTGAAGCGGAGAATGACCCTCATGACCGGCCTCGCGCTGGTCGTCACCGTGGCGATGCCCGTCGGCCTGGCCTCGGCCGGCACGGCGAAGTCCTCGCCGGCACCGCTCAAGATCTACGTCTCGCCGGGCAAGGGCCGCGACGCCGGCTCCGGCACGGCCTCGCACCCGTACAAGACCCTGACACACGCCAGGGACCAGGTGCGCGCGCTCAACGACCGGATGAAGCGCGACATCGAGGTCGAGCTGCTGGACGGTACGTACCAGCTCACCGACACCTTCACCCTGACGAGCGCGGACTCCGGGACCAACGGCCACACCATCACGTACGAGGCCGCGCCCGGCGCCCACCCCGTGATCAGCGGCGGCACGTCCGTGACCGGCTGGAGCGTCGCCGACGCCGCGAAGAACGTCTACAAGGCGCATGTCGGGAACATCGACACCCGCCAGTTGTACGTCAACGGCGAGCTGGCCACCCGCGCCCGCGGCGCCAAGGACCCCGGCGGCTTCACCAAGACCGCGACCGGCTACAAGATCACCGACACGAGCCTCGCCGGCTGGAAGAACCAGTCGGACATCGAGGTCGCCAGCCGCTGGGGCTGGAAGCTCATGCGCTGCCCGGTCGACTCGATCGTCGGCACCACGGTGACGATGCGGCAGCCGTGCTGGAAGAACGCCAACCTCCAGCAGGGCCAGGAGATCACCAACCCGACCTGGCTGGAGAACGCCAGGGAGCTGCTGGACACCCCGGGGGAGTGGTACCTCGACAAGAGCGCGGGCGATGTCTTCTACATACCCAAGGCCGGCCAGAACCTCGCGACCGCGAAGGTGACCGTGCCGCGCGTCCAGGACCTGGTGGACCTGAACGGCACGCTCTCCAAGCCGGTCACGGACGTCACGTTCAAGGGCATCACGTTCTCCTACTCGACCTGGCTCGCGCCCAGTTCGGACGACGGGCTGATCGAGGGCCAGGCGGGCTTCCGCATGGTCGGCAAGGACAACCCGGACTTCGACTCCACCCGGCTGCACTGGCAGAAGACGCCCGGCGCGGTCAACGTGAGCTACGGCCACGACGTGTCCTTCCTGGACAACACCTTCACGCACCTCGGCGCGGTCGGGCTGAACCTCAACACCGGCACGCAGGGAACCACGATCACCGGCAACGTCTTCCGGCAGATCGCCGGGACGGGCATCCAGATCGGTGGCACCGACGTCATCGACCACCACCCGAGCGACCCCCGGTCGATCACCAAGAACACCACCGTCAGCAACAACGTGGTCACCAACGTGGCCGACCAGTACACCGGTTCGCTGGGCATCATGGCGAGCTACACGGACCACACCGTCATCACGCACAACAAGGTCTACGACCTCCCCTACAGCGGGATCTCCCTCGGCTGGGGCTGGGGCCTCACCGACAAGGGCGGCGACACCAACTACCCCGGCAACTCGGGCGTCCCCATCTACGACACACCGACGCCCGCCAAGAACAACGTCATCAGTGACAACGAGATCAGCGACATCATGAAGCTCCAGGCCGACGGGGGTGCCATCTACACACTGAGCTCGAACCCCGGCAGCGTCGTCTCGGGCAACTACATCAAGGGCATCCCCGGCCCCGCCTACGGGGCGGTCTACCACGACGAGGGCAGCCAGTACTTCCGCACGACGCAGAACGCGTTCTGCGATGTCTCGTACCAGTGGCTGTTCATGAACCACGGCCTGGACATCACCGCCGACCGCAACTTCACCACCCAGCCCACCTACTCGACCCAGGCGAACACCATCGGCTCCTCCATAGCCGACAACACCAAGGTCGACAGCTGCGCCCAGCTGCCCGCCTCGATCATCGAGAACGCCGGGCTCCAGCCGGAGTACCGCCACCTGGACCCCGACCCCGCCACCACGGACCGTACGGCGCCCACCGCGCCCGGCACCCCGACCGCGAAGGCCGGCTTCCCGACCGTCACCGACCTCAGCTGGGCCGCGTCGCAGGACAAGACCGGTGTCACCGGGTACGCGGTGTACCTGGACGGCAAGGTCGTCAGCGCCTCCACCAAGCCCACCGCCCGCGTCAGCGGCCTCACCGCGGGCAAGAAGTACACCTTCACGGTGACCGCCCGCGACGCCGCAGGCAACGAGTCCAGGGCGAGCAGGCCCGTCGTGGTGACCATGCCGGCCGGCGTCAACATCGCCAAGGGCAAGCCGGTCACGGCGTCCTCGTACTCCGAGGCCAACACCCCCGGGCTCGCGGTCGACGGTGACCTCTCCACCCGCTGGGCCCAGGGCCTCTTCCTCCCGGACCCCTCCTGGATCCAGGTCGACCTGGGTGCCCAGTACGACGTGACCGGTGCGATCACCACCTTCGAGAAGGCCAACGGCTACAAGTACCGCGTCGAGGTCTCCCCGGACGAGGTCCACTGGGTCACCCTGGAGGACCACACCGGCTCGGCCACCACCGAGGCGACGAACTACTCGTCCGCAGCCAGGCCGACCGCCGGACGGTACCTGCGCCTGACGGTCACCGGCTCCAACGGCAACGGCGGCAGCCTCTACGAGCTCCAGGCGTACGGCTCCGTACAGCCGCCGAACACCGACACCCAGGCCCCGGCCGCACCCGCCGCGCCGAAGGTCTCCCCGCTGGTGCCCGGCACGGCCGACCTCACCTGGACGGCCCCGGCCGACAACGTCGGTGTGGTCACCTACGAGGTCTTCCAGGACGGCAAGCGGATCGCCGTCACCGACCGGACGAGCCTGCGGCTCACCGGTCTGACCTCCGGCCAGAAGTACAGCTTCACCGTGGTCGCCGTGGACGGCGCGCTCAACGCCTCCGCACCGAGCCCGGCCGCCGACGCGACCCTGCCGGCCTACGTCAACCTGGCCCTCGACAAGCCGGTCACGGTGTCCTCGTACTCCGAGCCCAACACCCCCGGGCTCGCCGTGGACGGTGACCTCTCCACCCGCTGGGCCCAGGGCCTCGGCCTCCCGGACCCGTCCTGGATCCAGGTCGACCTGGGCAGGACGGCGTCGGTCTCGGGTGTGGTCACCACGTTCGAGCTCCAGAACGGCTACAAGTACCGCGTCGAGTACTCCACCGACGGCACCACCTGGTCGACGCTGGAGGACCACACCGCGACGGCCACCTCGGGACGGACGAACATCTCCCTCCCCGACGCGCCGGTCTCCGCCCGCTACCTCCGGCTCACGGTCACCGGGTCCAACTGGAACGGCGGCAGCCTGTACGAGCTCCAGGCGTACGGCGACTTCTGATCCTGTGATTCCGAGGGGGAGACGAGCGTCCCGCCCGTCTCCCCCTCCCACCGAAACGAAAGCCAGTATGAAGATCACGCATGTGGAAGCCCATCCGATCCGGGTCCCGGCCGCGGACCCGCCGTTCAGCTGGCGGCAGGGCCTGGCCGGCAGCCCCGCAGTGGGCGACGGCGCGGTCCTGCGGATCGGCACCGACGAGGGCGCCGAGGGAGTGGCGGTGTTCGCGAGACCCGGCGCGGCCGTCCTCCTCGCCGACCTCGTGGACCGGGTGTTCCGGGACGAACTCGTCGGGCAGGACCCGTTCCGGCGGGAGTGGCTCTGGCATCGCGTCTGGGAACTGGACCGCATCCACGAGCTGCCGCTGCCCGCGTTCGGCCTGATCGACATCGCCCTGTGGGACCTCGCGGGACGCGTGAGCGACCAGCCCGTCTGGCAGCTCCTCGGCGGGTTCCGCGACGCGATACCCGCGTACGCCTCCACCAGCACCTTCGCGACCACCGAGGAGTTCCTCGACGTCGCGGACCAGTGCCTGGAGCTGGGCTACCAGGGCATCAAGCTGCACGCCTGGGGCGACGCCCGCAAGGACGCCGCGCTCTGCCTGGCGCTGCGCGAACACGTCGGGAGCGACGTCCCGCTGATGTACGACGGGTCAGCCGGGTTCGACCTGCCGGACGCCGTCCGGCTGGGCCGCGCCCTCTCCGAGGCCGACTACCTCTGGTACGAGGAGCCGATGCGCGAATTCAGCGTCGGCGCCTACCGGCGGCTCGGCCAGGCCGTCTCCGTCCCGCTCCTCGTCGCCGAGACCTCGGACGGCGCCCACATGAACTCCGCCGACTTCATCGCCTCGGGGGCGGCGACCTTCGGCGTACGCACAGGAACCACCCTGCGCGGTGGCATCACCGGAGCGATGCGTACGGCCCACCTCGCCGACGCGCACCTGCTCCGCGCCGAGGTGCACGGTTCGGACATCCCGAACCACCACCTCTGCATGGCGATCTCCAACACCACCTACTACGAGTCCCTCGTCACCCGGACGACGGTGACCCGCGAACGCCACGTGGACGAGCACGGACTCGTCCACGCACCCACCGGTCCGGGGATCGCGCTGCCGCTCGACTTCGAGTACGGCAGCGCCCTCCACCCCTTTGTCGAGAAGCACTCGTGACACACGTAAGAACGCAGAAAGGCAAGACAATGACGTCTTCAAGAGGTTCGGGAGCCGGCATCCGCCGCACCATCACCCGGAAGGCGGTCGCGGCCCTGGCCCTGTCGGCCGTCACCCTGCTGGCCGGCTGTGCCGACGCCACGCAGTCCTCGTCGTCGGACACCACCAAGGCCTTCAAGCCGGTCAAGCAGGACGACGCGTCGAAGATCACCGTCTGGACCGACTCGACCCGGCTGCCGCAGGTGGAGGCGTACCAGAAGCAGCACCCGGACGCGAAGCTCAACGTCGTCACGTACGACGGAGGCGCCGACGGATCGACGTACCTCCAGACGAAGGTGCAGCTCTTCGACCGGACCGGCAAGGGCTGGCCCGACGTCGTGTTCGGCTCGCCCACCGACGTGACCTGGGCCGCGGAGCCGACCAAGCCCGGCGCCATCCCCTTCGCCGCGCCGCTGGACCAGGACCTGGTCCCGCAGAAGACCCTGGACAACTTCGCCAAGGGCTCGCTCGCGCCGTGCCAGGTCGACGGCCACACCTACTGCATGCGCAACGACATAGCCCAGGTCGTGCTCTGGTACAACAAGAAGCTGATGGACCAGTTCGGCTACGAGGTGCCCACCACCTGGGAGCAGTACCAGGCCATCGGCGAGAAGCTCGCCAAGGACCACCCCGGCTACCTCGTCGGGTCGGTGGGTGACACCAACTCCCAGGAGTCGTACTTCTGGTCCAGCCAGTGCCCCGCCTTCAACCTGACGGCGCCGAACACCCTGCGGGTCGCCCTCGGGGACGAGAAGTGCACCCGGATGTCCAAGCTGCTGGACACCCTCATCGCCAAGAAGACCATCAGCACCCAGGGCTTCTTCAGCCAGGGCTTCGCCAAGGACAGCGGTGGCAAGGTCCTGATGGCGTACGGCCCGTCCTGGTACGGCCAGTACCTGTTCAACGCCGCCTTCAAGACGCCGGCCGGACAGATCTCCGCCGCGGCCCCGCTGACCTGGCCCGGTGAGACCACCGCCTCGACGGGCAACGTCGGCGGCGGGCTGTGGATGGTCTCCTCCCACAGCGCCAACCTCAAGGCCTCCGCCGACCTGGTCAGCTGGCTGACCACGTCCGACGAGAACCAGGCCAAGGCGCCGACCTACCCGGCGTACGCCCCCGCGGCCGACGCCTGGCTCGCCAACCCCGACAACAAGAAGTACTTCGCCGGTGACATCAGCGACGTCTTCCGCACGGCCGCCGGCCAGGTCTGGACGGGCTGGTCCAACACCAAGTTCAGTGACTCGACCGCCTGGTCGAGCGTGGTCCTGCCCGCGCTGACCTCGGGCAAGACCCTGTCGGAGACCCTGCCCGCCTGGCAGACGGCCATCGCGAACGAGGCCAAGGCCGTCGGATACAAGGTGACCACGAAATGACCGTGCTGGACACTCAGCACGTCACGAACCCTCCCCGCCGCCGCGCCGCGTCGCGGCGGCGGGGAGGGGTGGCCGGCTACCTGTTCGTCGCCGGCTACGCGATCCTGCTGCTCGCTTTCGGGGTCTTCCCCACCGTCTACTCGTTCTACCTGTCCCTGACGAACGACAAGGGCCAGTTCACCGGCATCAACCAGTTCACCAAGGTGATGGGGGACTACCGGTTCGTCCCCGCCTTCACCAACATCCTGTTCTACCTGGTGATGTGGCTGGTCATCCTGGTCGTCCTGACGGTCCTGGTGGCCGTCGTCCTGCGCGGCCGGATGAAGCCGGGACTGTCCGCAGTCTTCCGCTTCCTCTACTACATCCCGGGAGCACTGGCCGGGGTCGCCAGTGTGCTCGTCTGGCTGTTCATGCTGGACCCGGCGGTCAGCCCCGTCTCCTGGCTGCTGGACGCCATGGGCAAGGACAGCTTCGCCGCCGTCCTCAGCCCCGGCGACCTTCCGGTGATCTTTGTCCTGATCGCCTTCTGGACCGGCGCCGGCGGCTGGATCGTCGTGATGTACGGAGCGCTGAACAACATCCCCGACGAGGTCATCGAAGCCGCCAGGATGGACGGCGCCGGCCCGTGGAAAACGGCCTGGCACATCCAGATCCCCATGATCAGGCAGTGGATCGCCTACATGACGATCCTGGCCTTCGCGGCCGGCACCCAGCTCTTCGTCGAGCCGCAACTGCTCCAGACGGCCAGCCTCGGCCGGGTCAGCCCCACCTGGTCACCCAACCAGCTCGCGTACGTCTTCGCCTTCCAGCAGGGCGACTTCAACGGCGCCGCGGCGATCTCCGTCTTCCTGCTGGCCCTGGGTGTCATCGTCGCCGGGCTGCTCGTGTGGCGCTCGGACATGTTCACGTTGGATGAGAAATGACCTACACCGCATCTGGCCCACCCACCCGCCCGCAGCGCGGCAAGCCCTCCCGCGCCCTGTCGGTCCTCGTCGTCTGCGTGCTGCTGACCGCGCTGCTCGTCTTCTTCGTCCTGCCCGTCGTCTGGCTGCTGCTGGCGCCGACGAAGACGGCGGGGCAGATGACCCACGACTCGCCGCTCTCCTTCGGCTCCTTCGCCCAGATCGGCACGGCCTGGCACCACCTGGTCGACTTCCAGGACGGCGCGCTGCTCCTGTGGCTGCGCAACTCGGCCGTCTACTCGGGCGGTTCGCTGATCCTGACCCTGCTCACCAGTGTGCCGGCGGGGTACGCGCTGGCGCTGACGCGGTTCCGGGGACGCAAGCTGCTGCTGACGGTTACCCTCGTCACGATGATCATGCCGTCGGCCACCCTGGTGCTGCCGATCTTCCTGGAGCTCAACCGGTTCCACCTGATCGGCACGGCCTGGTCGGTGATCCTGCCCTTCTCCTTCTACCCGTTCGGCGTGTACCTCGTCTACATCTACTTCGCCACCAGCCTGCCCCGCGAGATCCTCTCGGCGGCGCGCATCGACGGGTGTTCGGAATGGCAGATCTTCCAGCTCATCGCGCTGCCGCTGGCCAAGCCCGTCATCGGCCTGGTCGCCTTCTTCAGCTTCGTCGGCAACTGGAACAACTTCTTCCTTCCGTATCTCGTGCTGCCGAACAGCGACCAGTTCCCCGTCCAGGTGGGACTGAACCAACTCCTGTCGTCCACGCCGTCGTTCAACCCCGTCGCGGGGGCCGGCCTCAACATCACGATCCCCGAACTCGCGCTGGCCATCATCATCGCGATCCTGCCGGTGCTGGTGCTGTTCCTCTTCTCGCAGCGGACGCTGGTGTCCGGGATGCTCGCCGGATCCACCAAGGAGTGATCCACCAAGGAGTGATCCAACAAGGGGTGATCCAACAAGGGGTGATCCGGCGAGAGGCGAGGAACGCCGGTACGGTCAGCGGGCGCTGAGGTCCAGCGCGGCGACCAGTGCGGCGAGCCCCCGCTCCGTGGCGTCCGCCCGCCAGACCGCCCAGGTGTGGCGGACGAGCGGATCGCCGGTCAGGGGATGCCACACCAGCCCGTCGGGCAGCGGGTGCACCCAGCGCGGCGACGCGAAGGCGAACGTCCGCGGGCCGTTCACCGCGGCGAACTTCACCTCCCGGGGCACCGGACGGCCCTCCTCGCTCGCGCTGTAGGTGTCGGTGACCCCGTGGCTGCGCAAGGTGGCGATCACCTGGTCGTGCCACGCCGGCGCGTCCACGCGGGCGAAGCTCACCCACGACATGCCCCTCAGCCGGTGCAGCCGTACGCTCCCCGCGTCCACCAGTTCTTCGGCGCGGGCGGCGGTGAGGACCACCCCCATCGCCTCCTCCACCGCGAGCACGCTGTCGAGGGACGGGTCCGTGGGGTGGTCACGTACCAGCGCCACTTCCAGCTCACCGGCCCGCAGGGCGGTGAGCTGGGCCGTGCTCCGGGCGTGCTGGAGGACGACCGAGGTGTTCGGGTACGTGGCGCCCACCTCGGCGATCGCCGTCGGCAGCAGGTCCGGGGGAAGTTCCAGCGGCACGCCGACGCGCACCCGTTCGGGCGGCACGGCCGGCCGGTCGATGGTGCTCATCAGCCGGTCGTGCCGCTCGACGAGGCCACGGATCTCCCCGAGGAGGGCCGCGCCGAGTTCGGTGGGGTGCGCGCCGCCGGGGCCCCGGACGAGCAGCTGACCGCCGACCTGGCGTTCGAGTGAGCGCATCGTCTGCGAGAGGGCCGACTGGCTGACGTGCATGACGCGGGCCGCCGCCGAGAGCCCGCCCTCGTCGACGACCGTCACGAACGCACGCATCTCCCGGATCTCCATCGCCCCCGAGAGCCCCTTTCCTGTCGCACGTGGTTCCGATGGCACGTGATCCCGACAGTAGCGCTCTCGGGGGCGATGAGCCCGGTCGTCGGGGACGACTCAGACCGCGGTGGCGCCGCCGTCCGCCGCGAGGGTGGCGCCGGTGACGAAGCTGGAGCGGGGTGAGGCCAGGAAGAGGATGACCTCGGCGATCTCGGTGGGCTTGGCGGTACGGCGCAGTGGCAGCGTCTTGCCCAGTTCGGCGATTCCGTCACCCCACTCGACCAGGACGCCTTCCGTGACGGTCGGGCCGGGGGCGACGCTGTTGACCCGGACGCCGGCGGAGCCGAACTCGGCGGCCCAGGTACGGGTCAACGAGTTCAGCGCGGCCTTGGTGGCGCTGTAGCCCGAGGCGCCCGGAACGCCCATCGACGCGGCCATGGTGGTCACGTTGACGATGCTGCCCGCGCCCTTGCCGAGCATGGCCGGGACCAGGCTCGCGGTGAGGAAGTAGGTGCCGCGGACGTTCGTGTCGAAAAGTTGCTCGAACGCGCTGACACTCTGGTCCAGGGTCGGGGCGACGGGCTGCGCGGAGGCGTTGTTGACGAGGATGTCGACCGGGCCGGCCTCCTGTGCCAGGGCGCGGACCGAGTTGAGGTCCGCGAGGTCGGCCGCGACGAAGCGCACGGTGCCGGGGCCTTCCGGCAGGTCGGCGAGCGCCTTGGCGCCGCGCTCGGGGCTGCGGCCGGAGATGACGACGTGGGCTCCCTCACGGATGAAGAGGCGGGCGGCCTCCAGGCCTATTCCCGCGGTGCCCCCGGTGATGAGGGCGACCTGGTCCGTCAGCTCGCCCGACGACTTCTCCTGGCGGGCGGCCGGCTCTTCGTTTCTGACAGTCATGAGGGGCATCTCCTGAAGCGGTACGGAACGCCGCGTGCGGTGTCGCGCGGCTGTATCCGGTACAAGGAGCGGGCCGCTCAGGGCCTTCCGGCCTGCCCATCGGCGTTCCTGCTGGCGGCCATAAGCGGAACGCGGTGACCAGCACACCGAGATGCGGAGGCCCGGCGGCGTGCGGGTGCCGCCGGGCCCGCGCGGCCGGATCGCGTACGCCCGGGTCACGCGCGTTTCACATCCGTCAGGTGCGCGAACACCACGATGTTGGCCGCGTAGCCGGTCTTCTTCTCGAAGCTCCCGCCGCACGTCAGCAGGCGCAGCTCCGGGCGCCCGGTCCTGCCGTACACCTCCCGGTCGGGGAATTTGTCCTTGCGGTACGTCTTCACGGCATCGACGCTGAACACCGCCGTCCGCCGGTCCGCCCGGGCGATGTTGACGAGGTCGCCGGGGCGCAGGGCGTTGAGGTTGAGGAAGATGGCCGGTCCGGTCCTGGTGTCCCGGTGGCCCACGATCAGGGCGGTCCCCGCCTCGCCCGGCGTGGGACCGCCCCGGTACCAGCCGACCTCCCGGGGCCGCTCCAGAGACGGAGTGCCCAGGTGGCCGAGCCGGTCGAGACCCACCTGGATGACCGGTGCCTCGATCGTGAGGGCGGGGACGGCGAGCCGTACCGCCGGCGAGGGCGGCAGGGGGCGGGGCGGGCGGCGCGGGACCGCCGCCGCCCGCCCCGGCCGCCGGCCGGCGCCCTTCGCGCTCTCCGCGGCGGGCGCGGCGAGCACGACGGTCCCGGTGAACGGTGGATCGGCGGGGGCGTCGCCGCACGCCCACACCACACCGGTCACCAGCGAGGCGGTCAGGCTCAGCGTGAGGGTGAGGCGGCAGGCGCGGCTCGGCCCTCTCCGGCGTCGATGTCCGGTGTTACGCGGCGCCATGGCCGCGGCGGCGGGCGCGGCGGACGAGGAGCAGGCCCGCGGCTCCGACCGCACCGGTGACGAGCCACGGGGTCAGCCCCGTGGACGAGTCGTCGCCGCCTTCGAGGCTCGCGACCCCGCCGCCGCCCGCGGCCACGGCCCCGACCGGCAAGGGGAGCTCACCGCTGCCCAGCGGGCACTCGACCTTGAAGAGCTTCTTCTTGGGCACCCCGCCGGGGAAGGTCCAGTTGAGCTGGTACGTGCCGTTGGGGAGCGAGTAGTCCGAGGTGTTCCCCTTCCCGGCCGCGAGCGTGATGGCGCCGGTCAGGGTGGGCAGGGCGGGGGTGGGCGGCTCGGCGGTGATGGTGAAGGTCACCAGCGGGACCGTCTCGAAGTTGAAGGCGCTCAGGTTGAACTTGCAGACCTTCAGGGCGTCCCCGGTGTTGCCGGCGGGGGTCCCGGCGCGGTGGATCCTCAGGTCCCCGCTGTCGCCGGGAGCGGCGACCGCGGCCGACGCCCCGGCCAGGGACGCGCCGGCGAGAGCGAACGCGCCGAGGACGGCGGCGGAACGGGAGCGGGCGGAGCGGAGGGAGGGCGACGTGGGCATGGGAGGCTCCTTCAAGCCGGGATGATTGTCGTACTGCATGCGATCATCTGACTAAATGTCACATATTCGACAAAACCCGGCGGAGAAACGCCGGGAAACCGGCAGAATGCCCTGTCTGGCGCAACGGACGGGTCCGCCCCCGCCGCCGCCCTTCCGCGCCGCCCTTTTTAGGGGAGGGGTGCGAAGGTGACGTCCGCCGCGTGCGGGGGGATCTCCACCCCGGCGCCCAGCGCCCATTCGGCGACGCGGGAGACCGTCGCGGCCGGGACGCGGTCGCCCAGGCCGGGCTTCGCCGGGATGTCCTGCGTCGCGTGGGCGTCGTGCGGCAGGACCACCCGGTATCCCAGCGCCAGGGCGGTACGGGCCGTCGCCAGGACGCACATCTCGGACATCACGCCGCAGACGGCGAGCGTCCGTACCCCTGCCTCGGTCAACAGGCCTCCCAGCGGCGTCCCGTCGAAGCCGTCGTCCTTGGTCTTGCGGATCACGACCTCCGTGGGGCCCGCCGTCACGGGGTGGTGGAGTTCCCAGCCGGGCGTGCCGGCTTCGTCGTCCGCGCCGGCCGCTCCGTCGTTCTGTACGTGGACGACCAGCGCGCCGCTCCCGCGGGCCCGCGCGATCAGGTCGGTCGTACGGTCCACCAGCCGGGCCGCGTCGGGCACCGCCCCGTCACCGGAGACGAAGGCGGACTGGACGTCCACCACGATCAGGGCCTCTGCGTGCGGCGCGGGAGTGTTCATCCGGCCATGATGACCTTCACCACCGGGGTGCCTCCAGCCAATTTCCCCCGCTTCACGCCGAGGTGGCCCGCACCGCCGGGAGGAACGAGCGGTGGCAGTGCGTCAGCAGCTCCCGGAGCGCGGCGCTCCCGTCCGTCCGGTGGACGAGGGCGAGCATCGCGCGCGTCCCGATGTCGTCGATGACGCGGGCCTCCAGCCCGTCGTCCCGTACGACCATGGACTCGGACAGCACGGCGACCCCGAGCCCGCGCGAGGCCAGATCGGCGACGGCGCTCGGCGCACCGGCCTGGAGCGCGATGTCCGGCCGGACGCCCCCGGCCGCGCAGGCCCGGTCCCACACCGCCCGGATGCCGGTGCCTTCGGGCAGGCAGACGAGCGCGTACGCGCTGACGTCGGCCAGGGTGACCCGCGCCCGCGCGGTCAGCGGATGGCCCGGGGGCACGGCCGCGATCAGCCGTTCGCTCACGATCGGCAGGGCCTCCAGGCCCGGGGGTGAGCTGTCGGCCGTACCGATCAGGGCGAGGTCCGCCGTACCCCCGCGCACCCGTTCCGTGAGGCGGTCCGAGGTGTCCTCGAACAGGCTGATCCCGACCCCGGGGTGGTCCCGGTGGAAGGAGGACAGGGCGTCGAACAGCGGGGGACGGTGCACGCGGTGACCATGCCCACCACCAGCCGGCCCCGGAGCAGCGCGTTCACCTCGGCGACCGCGTGCCGCGCGGCCTCGGCCGCCGCGAGCGCCGCACGGGCGTGGTCTGCTGCGTTCGCAGCAGGCGGGGCGCCTGCGGTGGCAGGACGACGTACGGACCGTACTGCGGAAGTGTGGGACAGGCGCGAGGAGGGCTCGGCGCGGAGCCTGCCCGGCGCCCCGCTGCGTCCGCGCAGCTCCTTCCCAGCTTTCCGCAGTTTCAGCCGCACGTTGTTCCTGGAGGACCGATGTCCGCCCTTGCCCGCTGGTGCTACCGGCACCGGCTACTGACCGCACTGATCTGGCTGGGGGTGCTGGTCGGACTGGGCGCGGTGTCGAACAGCGTGGGCAGCGCGTTCAGCACGACGCTGTCCGCGCCGAGCACCGAGTCCAGCAAGGCCCTGGACCTGCTGAAGAAGAACAGTCCGGCCGCCTCGGGCGACCGGGACACCGTCGTGTGGCACACCACCGACGGCAAGGTGACCGACAGCGCGGTGCGCCAGGACCTCACGGGGGTGCTGGACCAGATATCCAGGGCGCCCGGGGTGGCCTCGGTCACCAGCCCGTACGCCCGGGGCGGCGCGGGACAGATCAGCGAGGACGGGGCGACCGCGTACGCGGCGGTGACGCTGGACAAGGCCGCGAACGACGTGGACAAGGCGCAGGTCGAGCACGTCATCTCGCTCGTGAAGCAGGCCCGTACGGACACGGTCGACGTGCAGTACGGCGGGCAGGCCTTCAAGGCGGCCGAGAACGAACTCAAGCCCACCAGTGAGATCGTCGGGGTGATCGCGGCGCTGCTGATCATGCTGCTGATCTTCCGCTCGCTGTGGGCGGCGGCCCTGCCCATCCTCACCGCGGTCGCCGGGGTCGGCGCCGGCATCATGGGCACCGGCGTGCTCAGCCACACCCTCTCCATCCCGGACGTGGCGACCACCGTGGCCGCCCTGGTCGGGCTCGGTGTGGGCATCGACTACGCGCTGTTCATCGTCAACCGGCACCGCAAGGGGCTGATGGCCGGATCCTCCGTCGAGGACGCGGCGGCGCGGGCCCTGGACACCTCGGGGCGCGCGGTGATCTTCGCGGGCCTGACCGTGGTGGTCGCCCTGCTGGGCCAGTACGCCCTGGGCATCGGCTTCCTCAACGGCATGGCGGCCGCCTCCGCGCTCACCGTCGCCCTCACCGTCCTCGCCTCGATCACCCTCCTCCCGGCCCTCCTCGGGCTCATGGGGCACCGGGTGCTGAGCCGCAAGCAGCGGCGGACCCTGCGCGAACACGGCCCCGTCCACGACGAGCAGCGAGGAGTTTGGGGGCGCTGGGCCTCCGCCGTCCTGGCGAAGCCGCGCGGCAAGGCGGTGCTGGCCCTGCTCGTGATGGTCGTCGTCTCGCTGCCGGTGTTCTCCCTGCGGCTGGGCAGCGCGGACGCGGGCAACGACCCCTCGTCGAGCGCGAGCCGTCAGTCGTACGACCTGCTGGCCGACGGCTTCGGACCCGGCTTCAACGGACCGCTCCTGCTGGTGGCCCAGGCACCGCACGCCCAGGACAAGACGGCGCTGGAGTCCCTGGCCGCCGACCTCTCCGACGTGAAGGGCGTCGCGCGGGTGGTGGCCCCGCCGCTGGCGCCCGGCCAGGACGTGGGCACGATCCAGGTCGTCCCGACCACCTCGCCCCAGTCCGTGCAGACCACCGACCTGATCACACACCTGCGGGACACCGTGGTCCCGAGGGCGGAGCAGAACACCGACCTCCAGGTCTACGTGGGCGGCAGCACGGCGAGCGGCGTCGACTTCTCCGACGTCATCGTGTCCAAACTCCCGCTGTTCATCGTGATCATCGTCAGCCTCGGCTGCCTGCTGATGATGGTGGCGTTCCGCAGTGTGCTGGTCCCCCTGATCGGTGTGGTGATGAACCTGCTGACCATGGGCGTGGCCTTCGGCGCCGTGGTCGCGGCCTTCCAGTGGGGCTGGCTGTCCGAGGCGCTCGGCGCCGGGGCGGCGGGACCGGTGGAGGCGTTCGCGCCGGTCATGATGATCGCGATCCTGTTCGGTCTGTCCATGGACTATCAGGTGTTCCTGATCAGCCGTATGCACGAGGAATGGACGCTGAGCCGGGACAACGCGCGGGCGGTACGGATCGGGCAGGCCGAGACCGGACGGATCATCACGGCCGCCGCCGTCATCATGGCGTGTGTGTTCGCGGCCTTCATGTTCAGCGGCCAGCGGATCGTCGCGGAGTTCGGCCTGGGTCTCGCGCTCGCCGTTCTTCTGGACGTGCTGCTCGTGCGTATGGTGGTGGTGCCCGCGCTGATGCATCTGTTCGGCGCGCGCAACTGGTGGCTGCCGCGCTGGCTGGACAAGCTGCTGCCGCACCTCTCCATCGAGGGGACACCGGACGACGTGCCGGACACGGCGGCGGACCGGCAGGACCGGGACGACAGGCAGGATGTGCCGGTCGGGCGCTGAGCCCGCGGCGGGGTCCCGTACGGCGAAGGAGGACGAGTGATCCCCATGGTGTGGAGCCGGGTCAGATCGCGCCCGGCGCTGCACGACGCCGTGGTGGCCCTCGGGACCGTCGTCGTGCTCCTGTCGATCACCCTCAGCGTCGCGCTCAGGGCGTCGGACTCCGCCATCGCCGTCCCGGCGGGCCTGGTGGTGCTGACCTGTCTGCCGCTGCTCGCCGGGAGCCGCTGGCCGGTGCCCGTCGTGCTGGTGACCGCCGCCCTCGACGTGACCCGGCTGTTCCTGATCGAGCCGGACTTCCAGAAGACGTACCCCACCGCGACCGTGATCGCGCTGTACGTGATGGCCGCGCACACCGGCCGCCGTACCGCGTGGCGGGTCGCGGGGGCGGTCGTCCTCGCGCTGACCGCCGTCGCCCTGTTCGCCCGGCCCGGGGTGGACAACCTGCCGATGAACCTCGGTGTGCTCCCCTGGACCTGCCTGCCCGTCGCCATCAGCGACGGCGTCCGCAGCCGCCGGGAGGTCCTGGCGGCGGCGACGGAACGGGCCGAGCGCGCCGAGCGGACGCGTGAGGAGGTCGCGCTGCGCCGGGTGACGGAGGAGCGGGTACGGATCGCCCGCGAGCTGCACGACGTGGTGGCCCACCACATCACCCTGGTCAACGCCCAGGCCGGGGTCGCCCATCATCTGATGCGCACCGACCCGGAGCACGCGTACACGGCCCTCGAACGCATCCGGGACACCAGCCGGTCGGCTCTGGACGAACTGCGTGCCACGGTCGGCCTGTTGCGCCAGCCCGGCGAGGCGCCCTCGACGCAGCCCGCGCCGGGGCTGGCCGATCTGGACGACCTGCTGGAGCGGTTCCGCCACTCCGGGCTGCCGGTGGAGCTGGTGTGCGCGGGGGAGCCGGGGACGCTGTCGGCGACGGCCGACCTCACGGCGTACCGGATCATCCAGGAAGCCCTGACCAACACCCACAAGCACGCCGGGCGGGCCCGCGCCCGGGTGCGGCTCGACTACACGGCGGCCCAGGTGCGGATCACCGTCGAGGACGACGGACGGGACGCCGGTACGGGGAACGGCATCGGGTACGGCCTCATCGGGATGCACGAGCGGGCGCGGACGGCGGGCGGCACGGTGACGGCCGGCGCGCGGCCCGCGCCGGAGGCCGGGTTCCGCGTCACGGCCGAACTGCCGCTGAGCGTCGGGGCGGCCGCGCCCGCGACCGCCGCGTCCCCGGCCGTAAGGGTCCTCGGCGCCGCGGACAGCGCCCAGGTGCCCGACGTCACCGAGCCCGGTCCCACCGATCCCACCGGCAGGATCCCGAGCCCCGCCGATCCCACCGCCCCCTGCCTCATCACCGGCGTGCGCCTCCTCGGTGGCGGCCGGGCATGACGATCCGGGTGCTGCTCGCCGACGACCAGGCGCTGCTGCGGGGTACGTTCCGGCTGCTCATCGACTCCGAGCCGGACATGGAGGTCGTCGCCGAGGCGTCCGACGGCCGTGAGGCGGTCGCACTGGCCCTCAGCAGCCAGGCGGAGGTCGTGCTGATGGACATCCGCATGCCCGGCATGAGTGGCCTCGACGCGACCCGGCTGATCATGGCGGACGAGGATCTGGCGGGGGTCCGGGTGCTGATCCTGACCACCTTCGAGAACGACGAGTACGTGGCGGAGGCCCTGCGGGCCGGGGCCAGCGGCTTCCTGGGCAAGGGCATCAACCCCGAGGAACTCCTCGACGCGATCCGGGTGATCGCCACGGGTGACATGCTCCTCTCGCCCGCCGCCACGAAGAGCGTCATCTCCCGCTTCCTCGCGCAGACCGAGCGGCCCAACCCGGATGCGGCGGAGCGGCTGGCGGGGCTGACCCCGCGCGAACGGGAGGTGGTCACCTGGGTGGGACGGGGGCTGTCCAACCAGGACATCGCCGCCCAGCTGTACGTCAGCCCGGTCACCGTGAAGACCCACGTCAACCGGGCCATGGCCAAGCTCGGTGCCCGGGACCGCGCGCAGGTGGTGATCCTGGCGTACGAGTCCGGCATCGTCCAGCCGGGTTCGGCCTGACGGGACACGGCTCTGGATGTTCTGTGCGATATGCGTACAGTTGGACAGGTCAAAAACAGGACAAACAGCCCACCCGACACCCCTGTTCCGCGACCGGCCCGCTCCCGCTCCCCGCTTGAGGCACCCTTTTGAGAGAACGGACAACTCCCACCCCCACGCGTGCCCGCCCGGGCCCTCTGGCGCGCTGGTCCGGAGCCACGGCGGGGAAGGCCTTCCTGCTCCGTCTGCTGTGGCAGGCGCCCACGGTCCTGCCGCTGGCGGTGCTGTGCGCGGTGACGGTGGTCGGATTCCTGGTCCCCATGGACATCCACCTGGCGTCGCTGCTCGTCGCGGTGCCGGCGCTGACCGCCGGGCTGGTGGGTCCCCGGTGGACGGCCCTCATCACCGCCCTGGCGTGTGTGGCCGCCGCCTCGCTCGACATCCGTGACGGCCTCATGGACTCACCGATCCTGCCGATCCACCTGATCGACCTGCTGGTCGTCTGCGGTCTGGTCGTGCTGTTCTGGCGCCTGCGGGACCTGGACTTCAAGGCGCTGGTCCAGGTGAGATCCGTCTCGGACGCCGCCCAGCGCGCGGTGCTGCGCCCCCTGCCCCGCCGGATCGGACGCCTGCGGATCGCGTCCGTCTACCGCTCGGCCGCCGCGCAGGCACAGATCGGCGGTGACCTGTACGCCGCCGAGCGGACCCCGGGCGCGGTCCGCCTGATCATCGGGGACGTACGGGGCAACGGCCTGCCGGCGGTGGACGACGCCGCGGCCGTGCTGGGGGCCTTCCGGGAGGCCGCCCACCGCGACGCCACCCTGCCGGAGCTGGTGGCCTCGCTGGAGGGCAGCGTGGGCCGGCATCTGCGGGAGGTCGGCAAGACCGACCGGGACAGCGGCGAGCGGTTCATCACCGCCCTGGTCCTGGAGATCCCGGACGACGCCCCGGTGGTACGGATGATCAGCTGCGGCCATCCGCCGCCCCTGCGCTCCCACCGGGGGGTCACGACGCTCCTGCGCTCGCCGCACCCCGCGCCGCCGCTGGGCCTGGCGGGGGACATCGAGGACTACCAACTGGACAGCTTCCCGCTGGAGTCCGGGGACACGCTTCTCCTGCACACCGACGGCCTGCTGGAGGCCCGGGACAGCACCGGCGCGTTCTACCCGGCGCACGAGCGCTTCGACGCCCTGCTCTGGTGCGACCCCGACGAACTGCTCCAGCGCCTGGTCAAGGATCTGCTGGAGCACGTCGAAGGCCGGCTGGAGGACGACGTGGCGCTGGTCGCCCTGGAGCGGCTGCGGGAGCAGTCGGAGCTGCCGACCGCCTGAGCCGCAGGGGCCGTAGGGGCGCCGGGCCGCCTCCGGGCCCCGGCTCAGCCCCCTGCGCCGGAGCCACGTTCCGTACACCGCCGTCCGGCCCCCGCAGGACCGTCCTCAGACGGTGCCGCTCCTCACCGGGGCGGGCTCCCGGCTCCCGCGCTCCGCGAGCAGCGCCTCGTGGATCTCGCCGGCCCGTACCGCCGTGTTCGACAGCAGGGTCGAGGTGATCCCGTGGGTGTGCTCCGTGCCGCCCTGGAGATAGATCCCGGCGCTCACGTTCGCGGCCGTGACGACGCGGTGGTCACGCCCCACGAGGAGCGCGTCCTCGTCGTCGCGCAGGCACAGCTTGCCGACGCCGCCCAGGCGCTCGCCGAGATCCTGCGGCCGGTACCCCGTCCCGTGGACGAGGACGTCCGCGGTGAGCACCTCCCGCTCCCCGGTCGGCAGGTACTCCACGGTGATGTCCAGCTGGTCCCCGCGCGGTTCGACCTCACGGATGCGCGAGACGTTCAGCATCCGCAGCCGCTCCCGGCCCTGGACCTTCTCCTGGTACATGGTCCGGGAGAGGGCCTCGATCAGATCCATGTCCACCACCGAGTAGTTGGTGCCCCGGTGGTAGTCGAAGAGCGACCGCTTCACGCCGCGCGGCGCGTGGTAGTAGATGTCGACGGCCTCCGGGTCGAAGATCCGGTTGGCGAAGGGGCTGTCGTCGGCGGGGGTGTAGCCGTACTTGGAGAAGACGGAGCAGACCTCGGCCTCCGGGAAGCTGCGGTGCAGATAGTCGACCGCCTCCGCGGCGCTCTGCCCGGCGCCCAGCACCACGGCCCGGCGCACCTGCTTGCCGCTGCGCGCCAACTCCGCCACCCGGGGTATGAGTTGGCTGTTGTGCCACACCTGGTCCGACAGCACGGTCCCGGGCGGCAGATGCGGCTCCAGGCCCGTGGCGACCACCAGATTGCGCGCCCGGCGCACGATCCGCCCCTCCGGGTCCCCGGGGTCGCGGCTGGTCACGTCGAACCAGCGCACCTCGCCGTCCACCGTCACCGGGTCCACGGAGACGACCTCGGAGCCGTACTCCACCACGTCGTCCACGCGGGCGGCGGCCCACTCGAAGTAGTCGTGGAACTCGATACGGAGGGGGAACAGCGTCTTCTGGTTGAGGAAGTCCACCAGCCTGCCCTGCTCCCGCAGGTACGACAGGAAGCTGAAGTCGCTCGTCGGGTCCCGCATCGTGACCAGGTCCTTGAGGAACGAGACCTGCATCGTGGCGTCGTCGATGAGCATGCCCCGGTGCCAGCCGAAACGCGGTTGCTTCTCCAGAAAACCGGCCCGTATCCGTTCGTCGTCGGGGACTCGTGCGTTGTGCTCCTGGATCGCTATCGCGAGCGCCAGGTTCGACGGCCCGAATCCGATGCCCAGTACGTCATGGATGTCCTGGACCGAGCCCGGCTCACTGTGCAGTGGGTTCACCGCGTCATCGCCTCCCTAAGCAGGCACATGTTAGATAAGGTTAGCCTTACCTTGCAATGTCTGAGGAGGATTCACCATGCGGGTCGTCATGTTCGGCTACCAGACCTGGGGTCATCGCACGCTCCAAGCGCTGCTCGACTCCACTCACGACGTGGTCCTGGTGGTGACCCACCCCAAGAGCGACCACGTCTACGAGAAGATCTGGGACGACTCGGTGGCCGAACTCGCCGAGAAGCACGGCGTACCGGTGCTGCTGCGCAACCGCCCCGACGACGAGGAGCTGCTCAGGACGCTGCGCGAGGCGGCGCCGGACATCATCGTCGCCAACAACTGGCGTACGTGGCTGCCGCCGGAGATCTTCGACCTGCCGCCGCACGGCACGCTCAACGTCCATGACTCGCTGCTGCCTTCGTACGCGGGCTTCTCGCCGCTGATCTGGGCGCTGATCAACGGCGAGCGGGAGGTCGGCGTCACCGCGCACCGGATGGACGGCGAACTGGACGCCGGGGACGTCGTGTTCCAGCGTTCCGTCCCGGTCGGCCCCACCGACACGGCCACCGACCTCTTCCACCGTACGGTCGACCTCATCGGGCCGATCGTGCGGGCCTCCCTCGACCGGATCGAGTCGGGCACCGCGGAGTGGGTCCCGCAGGACCGGAGCCGGGCCAGCTTCTTCCACAAGCGCTCGGTCGAGGACAGCCGGATCGACTGGACCTGGCCCGCCGAGGACCTGGAGCGGCTGGTACGCGCCCAGTCGGACCCGTACCCCAACGCCTTCACCTACCACCGCGGCGAGCGGATACGGATCGTCTCGGCGGCGCTCTCGCAGGCCAACTACGGAGGCACCCCCGGCCGGATCTTCATCCGCGAGGGCGACGGGGTGGTCATCGTGGCGGGTACGGAGGCACGCTTCGGCCGGAGCAAGGGCCTGGTGATCAAGCGGGTCCGTACCGAGGACGGCGTCGAGCACGCGGCCACGGACTACTTCCGCACCATGGGCGGCTACCTGACCGCCCGTCCGTGAGCGGGGTCCTCGCGCCGGCCGATGCCGGTACGGACGCGCTGGAGCGGCTGCGCGGCCGGATCGTCGTCGTCAAGTTCGGCGGGAACGCGATGGTGGACGACGCGCTCAAGCGCGCGTTCGCCCACGACGTCGTCGCCCTGCGCCTGGCCGGGGTGAAACCCGTCGTCGTGCACGGCGGCGGCCCGCAGATCAGCGCCCAACTGGCCCGGCACGGGCTGGAGTCCCGCTTCGAGGCGGGGCTGCGCGTGACGACGCCGGAGGCGATGGACGTCGTACGGATGGTGCTCTCCGGGAAGGTCCAGCGCGAACTGGTCGGCCTGCTCAACGAGCACGGCCCGTACGCGGTCGGGCTCACCGGCGAGGACGCGCACACCCTGACGGCGGAGAAGCACTACGCGCGGGTGGCGGGCGAGCCGGTCGACCTCGGCATGGTGGGGAACATCACCAAGGTCGACACGGCGGCCGTACAAGTCCTGTTGGACCACGGCCACATCCCGGTCGTCTCGCCGGTCGCGCGCGGCGAGGGGGGCGAGGTCTACAACGTCAACGCCGACACGGCGGCGGGCGCGATCGCGGCGGCGCTGGAGGCGGAGACGCTGGTCGTCCTGACGGACGTGCCGGGCCTGTACGCGCACTGGCCGCACAGCGACCGCGTCGTGGAGCGCCTCACGGCGGGAGACCTGGACCCCCTGCTGCCCGGCCTGGACGGGGGAATGCTCCCGAAGATGGAGGCGTGCCGCACGGCGGTACGGGCGGGGGTCGCCACGGCCCGCGTCCTGGACGGCCGGGTGCACCACGCGCTGTGGGCGGGCCTGCTGGACCCAGGGGCTTCCGGCACGACGGTCCTGCCGGACGCGGGCGCCTAGAGAAAGCGGACCGATCGCTGGACGGGCCGTGACGGGCCCGTCCAGCGCGTTGTCACGGCAGCGCGGGCTCGTGGTGGCGGCTCATGGGGATGATCATCGGGGTGCCGCTGACGGGGTCCTCCGCGACCTGGCAGCGCAGGCCGAAGACCTCCTCCACCGTCTTCGCCGTGATGACCTCGGCCGGCGGCCCCTCGGCCACGATCGCGCCGGACTTCATGGCGATGACGTGATCCGCGTACCGGCAGGCCTGGTTGAGGTCGTGCAGCACCATCACGATCGTGCGGTTCTCGTGCCGGTTGAGATCCGTGATCAGGTCCAGGACGTCGATCTGGTGCGCCAGGTCGAGATACGTCGTCGGCTCGTCCAGCAGCAGCACCGGCGTGCCCTGGGCCACCGCCATGGCGATCCAGGCGCGTTGGCGCTGGCCGCCGGAGAGTTCGTCGACCGGACGGTCCGCCAGGTCCGTCATGGCGGTCGCGCGCAGCGCGTCGTGCACGGCCTTCTCGTCGCCCTGGGACCACTGCCGCCACCACGTCTGGTGCGGTGAACGGCCGCGCCCCACCAGGTCGATGACCGTCAGGCCCTCCGGCGCCACCGGGCCCTGGGGCAGGATGCCGAGCCGCTGGGCCAACTCCCGCGTCGGGATGGCGTGGAGGGAGCGGCCGTCGAGCCGGACCGTACCCTCGCGCGGCGACAGCAGCCGGGCCAGCGCCCGCAACAGGGTCGACTTGCCGCACGCGTTGGCCCCGACGATCGCCGTCACCCGGCCGGGCGGGATCGCCACGTCCAGGTGGTCGACCACGACCCGGTTGTCGTACGCGAGCCGTACCCCCTCGGCCCGCAGGTCGGGGCCGGGACCGGAGTCGGTGACAGGGGCGTCGGTGGGCGTCGGCGTCGGCATGGCCGCCGGGTCGGTGTCGGGCACGGACTTCGATGACATGGGTTCAGCCTCCTGAGCCGACACGATTGGCGCGGACGAGCAGCCAGAGCAGCACCGGCGCGCCGAGCACCCCGGTGACCACGCCGACGGGAAGTTCCGTATCGGGGATCAGCTCCCGCGCGGCCAGGTCCGCGGCCAGCACCATCAGCGCGCCGGTCAGACCGGCGGCCACCGGCGGGGGCCAGGCGGTACGGGCCAGCCGCTGGGCGACCTGCGGCGCGGCCAGCGCGACAAACGCGACCGGCCCCGCCGCCGCCGTACCGAACGCCACCAGCCCGACGCCGGTGAGCAGGGTGGCCAGCCGGACCGGCTGCACGGCGGTGCCGAGGCCCTTGGCCACGTCGTCGCCCAGTTGCAGGGTGCGCAGCCGGCGGCCGAGCAGGAGCGAGACCGGGACGAGCACGGCCATCGCGACGGCGAGCGGCCTGACCTCGTTCCAGCCGCGGCCGTTGAGGTTCCCCACGAGCCAGCCGAGCGAGGCCTGCGCCTGGAACTGCCCGCCGCGGGCCATCAGATAGTCCGTGACGCTGGTGCAGATCCAGGAGATGCCGATCCCGACGAGCACGATCCGGTATCCGGTGGTCCCGCGCTTCCACGCCAGGACGTACACGAGCAGGGCTGCGGCCAACGCGCCCGCCAGACCCAGCGATTGGGTGCTCAACCCCGCGTCCCAGCCGAGGACGAGACCCGCGACGACCGCCGCGCCCGCGCCCTGGGTGATGCCGATCATGTCGGGGCTGGCCAGCGGATTGAGCGTCATGGTCTGGAAGAGCGCGCCGGAGATCCCGAAGGCGATCCCGACGAGCAGCCCGGTGGTCGCGCGCGGCAGCCGGAGTTCCTGGACGATCAGCTGGGTGCCGGGATCGCCCGTGCCCAGCACGGCCCGCACCACGTCGGACAGGCCGAGGGGAATCTCCCCCACGGACATGCCCCAGCAGAACACCAGGAAGGTGGCGACGGCGAGGCCGGCGCAGACCGCCACCAGCCGGGGCCGTACCACCCCGGAGACGGGGGGAAAGGCCAGCCGGAACGGGACACGGCCGGCGGTACGGCGCGGAATCGGCGCGGGCGCGGTGACGGCGGCCGGGGTACGGGTGGGCAGCGGACCGGTCATGTTCACAGCTCCGCGAGTCGTCGGCGGCGGACCATCGCGATGAAGAACGGGCCGCCGATGAAGGCGACCAGGATGCCGGCCTGGATCTCCACCGGGCGCGCGATCAGACGTCCGGCGATGTCGGCGAGGAGCAGCAGACAGGGCGCGAGCACCGCCGACAGCGGCAGCAGCCACCGGTGGTCGGGGCCGATGCCGGCCGCCTGGGTGAGGATGCGCGCCACGTGCGGGACGACCAGTCCGACGAAGACCACCGGGCCGATGACGGCCACCGCCCCGCCCGTGAGCAGGGTCACGGCGATCACGCCCTGGATCCGTATCAGCCCCAGCCGCAGTCCCAGGGAGGCCGCCACGTCGTCGCCCAGGGCAAGGCTGTTGAGCGCGGGCGCGGAGGCGAGGGCGAGGACGGCGCCCACCGCGAGGAACGGCAGCACCCGGACGAGCGTGTCGCCGTTCTGGTTGGCGAGGGAGCCCGCCTCCCAGAAGCGGAAGCGGTTCAGCGCGTCCGCGTCGGTGAGGACGACGGCGCTGGTCAGCGAGGAGAGCAGCGAGGTGATCGCGACCCCGGCGAGGGCGAGTTTGACCGGTGTCGTACCGGATCGCCCGAGCCCGCCCAGCAGATACACCAGCACACTCGCGAACAGCGCCCCGGCGAAGGCGAACCAGATGTAGCCGTAGACCGACCCGAGGCCGAACACCCCGACGGAGACCGCGATGGCGAAGGCCGCGCCCGCGCTGACCCCGAGCACGCCCGGGTCGGCCAGCGGATTGCGGGTCAGGGCCTGCATCAGGCAGCCCGACAGCCCGAGGGCGGCTCCGGCCGCCAGACCGAGCGCGGTACGGGGTATCCGTACCGACCAGATGACGCTGTCGATCCGCGCGCTGGGCGCGTGGCCGAACAGGGTCTCCACGACCTGGCCGAGCGGAACGCTCAGCGCCCCGAACGCGATCGACAGCAGGCACAAAGTGAGAAGGGCGGCGCCGGGCAGTGCCACGAGCAGCACCGCACGAGGGGCTTTCGCCCGGGTCACCGAACTCTCTCCACGTCAACATCCTTAGGTTAGGCAGGCCTTAACTGTAGTGCAGGGGCCTTGGGGTGCCTCGGGGGCGGGTGGGTGCTTTTGATTAGGTAACCCTTACCTTAGTATGGCGTCCGACCCGGGCTCCACCGAACCGGGGACCGACCTGCCTGGGGAGGCGCGGCCACCGTGTCCGGTATCGAAGAAGCAGTGGGTTACTGGCGGAACGTGCTCGCACCGCTCTCACCCGAGACGGCGCTGCCGGCCGACCGCCCCTACCCGGTGTCCCCCTCCGGGGACCGGTCGGTACGGACCCGGCGCACGGACACCATGGCCGCGGCCGAGACCCGGCTCGCCGCCTACTTCGCCCTGTTGCACCGGTACAGCGGCGCCGCCGACCTCACGGTGGGGTACGAGAACCTGCCGGTACGGGTCGACCTCGGCGGTGGCCCCACCTTCGGCGCGCTGGTACGGCGCGTGGAGGACGCCCTCGCGGCGGCCCGGGAGCACCGGGTGTCGCTGCGGGCGCTGGTCGGGGCCCTGCGCCCGGCGCCGACGCGCGGCGGCGGACTGTTCTTCAACACCGCGTTCGACGCGGACCCCGGTACGGGAGCGGGGGTGCGGGCGGCAGGCGTGAACAGTGCCGACGAGGACATACCCGGCACGCTCGACCTGGCGTTGGACGTCGTGCCGGGCGAGGTGCAGGCGACGTACCGCACCGACCTGTTCGACGACGCGACCGTCGACCGGCTCCTCGGCCACTACGAGACCCTGCTGGCGGACGGCCTCGCCCGGCCGGAGGCGGCGGTCGCCGAACTGGCCCTGACCACCCCCGACGAGCACCACCGGCTGCTGGTCGAATGGAACGCCACCGCACACTCCGTCCCGGCCGCGACCTGGCCCGCGATGTTCGCCGAGCAGGTCCGCCTGCGCCCGGACGCGACCGCGCTCGTCTTCGAGGAAGAGCGGCTGACGTACGCCGAGTTGGACGAGCGGGCCAACCGCCTCGCGCACGCCCTGATCGCGCGCGGCGCAGGTCCCGAGCGGGTCGTGGCCCTCGCGCTGCCGCGTTCCGCCGACCTGATCGTCGCCGAGGTCGCCGTCCTCAAGTCGGGCGCCGCCTACCTGCCGGTCGACCGCGACTACCCGGCCGACCGGATCGCGTACATGCTCGCGGACGCGCGACCGGTCTGCCTGGTCACGACGGCCGACGCCGACCTTGTCCCCCGGGGTGGGGAAGACGCGGCGGACGGGATCACCACGCTCCTCCTCGACCTGCCGGAGACCGCCGCGGAACTGGCCGGACGCCCGGCGCACGACCCCACCGACGCCGACCGCGGCGGTGAACTCACCGTCCTGAACGCCGCGTACGTCATCTACACCTCGGGATCCACCGGCCGCCCCAAGGGAGTTGTCCTCTCCCACACCGGCGTCGCCAAGCTCGTCGCCACCCAGAGCGAGCGCTTCGGCATCGGACCGCGGAGCCGGGTGCTCCAATTCGCCTCGCCCAGCTTCGACGTGGCCGTCTGGGACCTCTGCCTCGGCCTGCTCTCCGGCGGCCGACTCGTGGTCGTACCCAGCGAACTGCGGGTGCCCGGCGCCCCTCTCGCCGACTACGCGAACGCCCACGGCATCACCTTCATGATCCTGCCGCCCGCCCTCCTCGCGGCCATGCCCGACGACGTCCACCTGCCGCCCGCCGCCACCCTGCTGGCCGGCACCGAGCGCGTCTCGCCGGAACTGGTCGGGCGCTACGCGCGCGGCCGCATGATGTTCAACGCGTACGGTCCCACCGAGGCCACCACCAACTCGACCCTCGGTCTCTGCGACCCCGGCACCCCGGCCGGCACGATCGTCCCCATCGGCGTCCCCGACCCTGGCACCCGGGCCTACGTCCTGGACGCCCGCCTGCGACCCGTCCCGGCGGGCGTGCCCGGTGAGCTGTACCTGGGCGGCGCGGGCCTCGCCCGTGGCTACCTCGGCCGGCCCGCCCTCACCGCCGAGCGTTTTGTCGCCGACCCGTTCGGCGCGCCCGGCGAACGGCTCTACCGCACCGGTGACCTCGTACGGTGGAAGGCCGACGGCCGCCTGGAGTTCCTCGGGCGCGCCGACACCCAGATCAAGATCCGCGGCTTCCGCATCGAACCCGGCGAGATCGAGTCCGTGCTCCGCGGCCACCCGGCGGTCGACCAGGTCGCCGTGGTCGCCCGCGAGGACCGCCCCGGCGAGCGCAGGCTCGCCGCGTATGTCGTCCCCTCGCTCGACACCGAGCCCGGCCACGACGAGACCGCCCAGGTCGAGGAGTGGAAGGACCTGCACGAACTGCTCTACAGCGCCGCCGGGTCCGAGGGCGAGGGCTTCCGCGAGAACTTCGCGGGCTGGAACAGCATGTATGACGGCACCCCCCTGCCCGTCGACGAGATGCGCGAGTGGCGGGACGCCACCATCGACCGCATCCGCGCGCTCGGCCCGGGCCGCCGGGTGCTGGAGATCGGCGTCGGCAGCGGCCTGATCCTCTCCAGGATCGCCCCGGACAGCGAGGCGTACTGGGGCACCGACGTCTCCCACGAGGCGGTACGGGCGCTGCGCGCGCAGGTCGGGGCCGTACCGGAACTGGCCGCGCGCGTCGAGCTGTCGGCCCGGCCCGCCCATGACACCGAGGGACTGCCGGAAGGGTTCTTCGACACCGTCGTCATCAACTCCGTCGCCCAGTACTTCCCGAGCGCCGACTACCTCGCCGAGGTGCTGCGCAAGGTCACGGCCCTGCTCGCGCCCGGTGGCGCCGTCTTCGTCGGCGACGTACGGAACATGCGGCTGCTGCGGACCCTGCGCGCCGCCGTCGAGAGCCGGGGCACGGCCGGGCACGACGAGAGCGACAAGACCGCGCTGCGCGCGGCGGTCGAGCGCTCCGTCCGCTGGGAGGGCGAACTGCTCCTCGATCCGGACTACTTCACGACCCTGCCCGGCTACGAGGCGGACGTCCTCGTCAAACGGGCCGCCCACCAGAACGAGTTGAGCCGCTACCGGTACGACGTCGTGCTGCGCCCGTCGGGCGCAGTAAGCGGGTCGTCCACGGCCGTTGCGGACCCTCAGGAGTCGCGGGAGATCCGCTGGTCCGCGCTCGGCGGATCGTCCGGGACCGGCGGGCTCGACGCGCTCACCGCCCTCCTCCGCGAACACCCCCGCCGAATCCGGGTCACCGGTGTTCCCAACGGACGCCTGGGCGAGGACAGTTCGGCACTGCGCGCCCTGGAGGACAGCAGCGGCCCCGCCCCCGCCGGGATCGACCCCGAGACGTTCCACACCCTCGCCGCCCGGCACGGCTACCGCTGCGCCGTCACCTGGAACGGCCACGCCGACGACGGAAGCCTCGACGTCGTCCTCGCGGCGGGCGACGCGCCGCTCGGCACCGTCTACCGGCCCGGCGGGACCTTCCCGCACGCCAACCGTCCCGTGCCCTTCCGTGACATCACCACGCTGATGAAGACCCTGCGCGCGCACACCACCGACCGGCTGCCGGAGTACATGGTGCCGTCGGCGTTCGTCCCGCTCGACCGGCTGCCCGTCACCCCCAGCGGCAAGCTGGACGAAAAGGCCCTGCCCACCCCGGACTACGGCGCTCTCAGCTCGGGCCGCGCCCCCCGGGACACCCGGGAGACGCTGCTCTGCGGCCTGTACGCCGACGTGCTCGGCCTGCGCTCCGTCACCATCGATGACGACTTCCTCGCCCTCGGCGGCGACAGCATCACCGCGATCCAACTCCTCATCAGGGCCCGCAAGGAGGGGATCCAGCTCACCACGCGCGACGTCTTCCGGCACCGCACGGTCGCCGCGCTCGCGACCGTCGCCGTCGACCGTACGGGCGGCGGCGCCACCGACCGCGAGGAACCGCTCGTCGCGGTCACCGCCGCCGAACTCGCCGAGATCCAGGGCGCGGAACCGCTGGCCGTACGGGATCTGCTGCCGCTCACCCCGCTCCAGGAAGGCTTCTACTTCCACTCCCTCGCCGGCGGCTCCGACCGCGACGCGTACGTCGTCCAGCAGGTCGTCGAACTGGCGGGACCCCTAGACGGCGAAGCCCTGCGCACCGCGGCGCAGAGCCTCCTCGACCGGCACGCCCCCCTGCGCGCCGCCTTCCGGCAGGGCCCGGACGGCGCACCCGTGCAGATCATCACCGGCGGCCTGGCCCTGCCCTGGCGTGAGATCGACCTGACCGCGCAGGACGTGTCCGTACGGGACTCCCTCGCCGACGCCGTCGCCGCCGACGAACGCGCCCGCCGCTTCGACCTGGCCAGGCCCCCGCTGCTGCGCTGCGCGCTCGTACGCTTCGGACCCGAGCGCGCCGCACTCATCCTGACGTTCCATCACATCGTGGCGGACGGCTGGTCGTTGCCGGTGCTGCACCGCGAGCTGATGGCGTCGTACGGCTCCGGGCCCGGCACCGCGCCGCTGCCCGGCGCCGCTCCGTACCGCACGTACCTGCGCAGGCTCGCCGGCCTGGACCGGGAGGCCGCCCGCGCCACGTGGCGTGCCGCCCTCGCCGGTCTTGAGGAGCCGACCCGGCTGGTCACCACCCCCGCCGACCGTGCCCCGATGCGGCCGGAACAGGTCCGCGTCGAGCTGTCCGAGCGGACCACGGGACGGCTCGCCGCCCGCGCCCGCGAGCACGGTGTCACCCTGGGCACGGTCGTCCAGGGCGCCTGGGGCCTGCTGCTCGGACGGCTCACCGGCCGCCAGGACGTGGTGTTCGGCACCACCGTCTCCGGCCGGGACGGCGAGGTCGACGGCATCGAGTCGATGGTCGGGCTGTTCATCAACACCCTGCCGACCCGCTTCACCTGGGACCCCGCCGACACCCTCGCGGCGCTCCTCGGCCGGCTCCAGGACGAGCAGGCCCAGCTCCTGGACCACCAGCACCTCGGGCTCGCGGAGATCCAGCGCCTCACCGGCCACGCGGGCGGCGGCGAACTCTTCGACACCCTGCTGGTGTTCGAGAACTACCCCGCCGACACCGACCTGCGCGACCCCTCGGGCACGGTCCGGATCACCGGCCACGCGTTCCACGACGCCGTCCACTACCCGCTCGCCCTCATCGTGAAGCCGGGCCGGCGGCTCGACCTGCGCCTCAAGCACCACGCCGAGCGGCTGGACGGCGACACCGTCCGGGCGATCGCCGGCCGGCTCGCGCTGATCCTGGAGGCGCTGGCCGACGACCCGGCGCAGCCCGCCGCACGGATCGAACTGCTCTCCCCGGCGGAGCGGTCGGGGGCCCGACTCGCGGGCGCCGAACGCGAGATACCGGCGACCACGCTTTCCGCCGCCTTCGAGGACCGGGTCGCCAGGACACCGGACGCCACGGCCGTCGTCTTCGGCTACGAGCACCTGACCTACGCCGAGCTGGACGCCCGCGCCGAGCGGCTGGCCCGGCGGCTGCGGGCCCGGGGGACCGGACCCGACCAGGTCGTCGGGGTCGCCGTCCCGCGCTCCACCGAGCTGATGGTCGCCCTCCTCGGCGTCCTCAAGTCCGGCGCCGCCTACCTCCCGCTCGACCTGGACTACCCGGCCGACCGGGTGGCGCACATGCTCACCGACTCGGGCGCGGCCACGGTGGTCACCACCGCCGCGTCGGCCGCCCGGCTGCCGGGGGCCGAGGGGGTGACCGCGCTGGTGCTCGACGCACCGGACGAGGTCTCGCCCGCCGAGAGCGCCACCGGGACCGCCGCCGGACCCGACGACCCCGCCTACCTCATCTACACCTCCGGATCCACCGGCCGGCCCAAGGGCGTGGTCGTCACCCACCGCGCCATCGTCAACCGACTCGCTTGGATGCAGGGCGAGTTCGGCCTGCGCGCCGACGACCGGGTGCTCCAGAAGACACCGTCCAGCTTCGACGTGTCCGTGTGGGAGTTCTTCTGGCCGCTGACCGAGGGCGCCGCCGTCGTCCTCGCCAGGCCCGACGGCCACCGCGACCCGGCCTACCTCGCCGCGCTCGTCCGCGACGAGCGCGTCACCACCATGCACTTCGTGCCGTCCATGCTCGACGCGTTCCTGGCGGCCGACGAGGTCACCGGCGACCCCGCCTGGGCGACTACTCTCCGCCGGGTCCTCAGCAGCGGCGAGGCCCTGACCGTCTCCGCCGCGAGCCGCTGGCACGCGCTCACCGGCGTGCCCCTGCACAACCTGTACGGCCCCACCGAGGCGGCCGTCGACGTCACGCACCACACGTACGCGGACGACGCCGGGGGCGGCACCACCGTGCCCATCGGCCGCCCCGTCTGGAACACCGGGCTGCGCGTCCTGGACGCCTGCCTGCGGCCCGTCCCGGCCGGCGTCCCCGGTGAGCTGTACCTCACCGGCGTCCAGCTGGCCCGCGGCTACCACGGCCGCGCCGCGCTCACCGCCGAGCGCTTCACGGCCGACCCGTACGGCCCGCCCGGCACCCGGATGTACCGCACCGGCGACCTGGTCCTGCGCCGCGCCGACGGCACGGTCGAGTACCTCGGCCGCACCGACCGGCAGGTCAAACTGCGCGGCAACCGCGTCGAACTCGGCGAGATCGAGGCCGCCCTCCTCGGTGCGCCCGGCGTCTCCCAGGCCGCCGTGACCGTCCGCGAGAACACACTCGTTGCGTACGTGGTCCCCGCACCGGGCCACGCCCCGGACGCCCCCGCGCTCCAGGCCTTCCTCACCGGCGCCCTGCCCGCCCCGATGGTGCCCACCGCCTACGTCGTCCTCGACGCCCTGCCCCTCACCCCCAGCGGCAAGCTGGACCGGGGCGCCCTGCCCGCCCCGACCACCGTCCGTGCCGCCGCCCGCGCCCCGAAGAACGCGCGGGAGCAGGCGCTCACCGACATCTTCGCGGCCGTCCTCAAGCTGGCGGACGTCTCGGTCGACGACGACTTCTTCCTCCTGGGCGGCGACAGCATCAGCTCCATCGCTGTCTCCAGCCGCGCCCGCCGAGCTGGCCTCGGCCTGAGCCCCCGCGACATCTTCGAGCACCGCACCCCGGCCGCCCTCGCGGTGGCCGCCGCGACGCTGGACACCGGAGCGACGACGGACGAGCGGGCGGAGCGGGACCGTACGGACTCCTTCTCGCTCACCCCCGAGGAGACGGCCCGCGTCGAGCGGATCGCCCCCGGCGCCGTCGAGGACATCTGGCCCCTCGCGCCGCTCCAGGAAGGCCTGTTCTTCCACTCCACGTACGACAACGGCGCTCTGGACGTCTACACCGTCCACGAGTCCTTCGACCTCGCCGCCCGCGTCGACACCGGCCGTCTGCGCGCCGCCGTGAAGGTGCTGCTGGCGCGCAACCCCAGCCTGCGGGCCGGGTTCACCAGTGAAGGGCTGCGCCGGCCCGTCCAGTTCATCGTCAAGGACCCGGCGATCCCCCTCGAAGAGGTCGACCTCGCCACCCTTCCCGCCGCCGAACAGGACGTCCGGCTCCGTGAGGTGATGGAGGAGGAGCGCTCCCGCCGCTTCGACCTCACCCGCCCGCTGCTCTTCCGGATGCTGCTGATCCGCCTCGGCGAGGAGCGTGGCGACCGGCTGGTCATCGGCCGCCACCTCATCCTCTGGGACGGCTGGTCCGCGTGGCTGTTCCTGGACGAGCTGTTCGCCCTGTACGAGAACGGCGGCGACGCCCAGGGCCTGCCGCGCCCCGGCTCCTACCGCGACTACCTCACCTGGCTGGACCAGCAGGACGAGGAGGACGCCACCGGCGCCTGGCGCACCGCCCTCGACGGACTGGACGAGCCCACCCTGCTCGTCCCCGCCGCGGCCGACCGGGGCCTCGAACCCGTCATCCCGCGGAGTCTCGACACCGACCTGACGGGGGAGGCCAGTGACCGGCTGCGCGACACCGCGCGCAAGCACGGCCTTACGCTCAACACCGTCCTCAACGCCGCCTGGGGGCTTGCCCTCGCCGGCGCCACCGGCCGTACCGACGTGGTGTTCGGCACGACGGTGGCGGGCCGCCCGAGCGAGGTGCCGGACGTCGAGAACGTCATCGGCATGTTCCTCAACACCGTGCCCGCCCGCATCGCCTTCGACCCGGCCGAGCCGGTCCTCGGCCTGCTCCGCCGCATCCAGGGCGAACGCCTCGCCCTCATGCCGCACGAATACCTGGGCCTCGGCGTCCTCCAGGCCGAGACCGGCCACCGCAGGCTCTTCGATACCCTGTTCGTGCTGCGCAACGCCGACACCGAGGAGCGGCTCGCCGAACTGCGCGACCTGCACGGCGCCACCGCGGTCGCCAACGTCGACGCCACGCACTACCCGGTCAACCTCGTCGTCACGCCGGGACAACGGGTGCGGATCACCCTCTCCTACCGCCCCGACCTCATCGAACACCCCTACGCCGAAACCCTGTTGGCCCGCTTCACCCTGCTTCTGGAGGGCCTGACCGCCGACCCCGCCGCGCCCGTCGGCCGTCTCGACGCGCTGCTGCCCGCCGAACGAGCCACGCTGGTACGGGAGAACGCCGCGAGCCGCGAGCCCGTCCCCGACGAGACCGTCGCCGACCTCCTCGCCGCCCAGGCCGCCCGTACCCCCGACGCGACGGCGCTCGTCTTCGGCACCCGCACGCTCACCTACGCCGAACTCGACGCGCGCTGCGACCGTTTGGCCCGGCTGCTGATCGCCCGGGGCGCCGCACCCGAGCGGGTGGTGGCGCTCGGACTGCCGCGCTCCCTCGACATGGTCGTCGCGCTCTTCGCCGTCCTGCGCACCGGCGCCGCCTACCTCCCCCTGGAGCTGGACCATCCGGCCGACCGCCTCGCGCTGATGCTCGAAGACGCCCGGCCGCTGCTCCTGCTGTCCACCTCCGCCGTGTCGGAGACGCTGGAGGGCGGCGTCCCGCGCGTCCTGCTGGACGACCCCGAGGTCGTCGCCGAACTCGCCGCGCTGCCCGAGGGCCCGGTGCACGTCGACTTCGCCCTGGACCACCCGGCGTACGTCATCTACACCTCAGGCTCCACCGGCCGCCCCAAGGGCGTGGTCACGCCCTACCGGGGCCTGACCAACATGCGGCTCAACCACCAGAAGGAGATCTTCGGGCCCGCCATCGCCTCGGCCGGCGGCCGGCGGCTGCGGATCGCGCACACCGTGTCCTTCGCCTTCGACATGTCCTGGGAGGAACTGCTCTGGCTGGTCGAGGGCCACGAAGTGCACATCTGTGACGAGGAGTTGCGCCGCGACGCCGAGGCGCTCGTCGCGTACTGCGAGGAACAGCGGATCGACGTCGTCAACGTCACCCCGACCTACGCCCATCTCCTCATCGAGGAAGGCTTGTTGGAGGGCCACCGACCCCCGCTGGTCCTGCTCGGCGGCGAGGCCGTCACCGAGACCGTCTGGAACCGGCTGCGCGACACGGAGGGCACGTACGGCTACAACCTGTACGGCCCCACCGAATACACCATCAACACCCTCGGCGGCGGTACGGACGACAGCGCCACCCCGACCGTCGGCCGCCCGATCCGCGCCACCCGCGCCCACCTCCTGGACGCCTGGCTGCGGCCCGTCCAGGACGGTGTCCCGGGCGAGCTGTACATCGCCGGGGCCGGCCTCGCCCGCGGCTACCTCGACCGGCCTGGCCTGACCGCCGAACGCTTCGTCGCCGACCCGTTCGGCGAGCCGGGCGAGCGGATGTACCGCACCGGCGACCTCGTGCGCCGCCGCCCCGACGGCAACCTGGACTTCCTCGGCCGCACCGACGACCAGGTCAAGGTGCGCGGCTACCGCGTCGAACTCGGCGAGATCGAGGCCGCGCTCGACCGGCACCCCCAGGTCGCCCAGGCCGCCGTCATCGCCCGCGACGACCCGTCCGCGCCCGGCACCCAGCGCCTCATCGGCTACGTCGTCCCGGCCGAACTCACCGGCGCGGCGAAGGAAGAGGCGGAACGCGAGCAGATCGGCGAATGGCAGGAGATCTACTCCGCCGAGTACACCGAGATCAACACCGCCGTCTTCACCGAGGACTTCGCCGGATGGGACAGCTCGTACGACGGCGCCCCCATCCCGCTGGAGGACATGCGCGAGTGGCGGGCCGCCACGGTCGAGCGCATCCGCTCGCTGCGCCCCCGCCGCATCCTGGAGATCGGCGTCGGCTCCGGGCTGCTCCTCTCGCAGCTCGCGCCGGACGCGGAGGCGTACTGGGCCACGGACTTCGCCGCGCCCGTCATCCGCAAGATCGGCGAGGACCTGCGGCAGGACCCCGAGCTGGCCGCCAAGGTCGAACTGCGCGCCCAGGCCGCCCACCACACCGAAGGGCTGCCCACCGGCTTCTTCGACACCGTCGTCATCAACTCCGTCATCCAGTACTTCCCGAGCGTCGACCACCTCACCGAGGTCATCACCGGCGCCATGGACCTCCTCGTCCCCGGCGGCGCCCTGTTCGTCGGCGACGTACGCAACCTGCGCCTCGCCCGCGCCTTCCAGGCCGCCATCCAGCTCACCCGCGCCGACGAGGGCACGGACGCCGCGACCGTACGGCGGGCCGTGGACCGGGGCATCGCGCTGGAGAAGGAACTCCTCGTCGACCCCGACTACTTCAGCACCCTCGGCTTCGGCGTCGACCTGCGCACCAAGGCGGGACGCCACCAGAACGAACTCACCCGCCACCGCTACGACGCCGTCCTCTACCGGGAGTCGCCCGGCGCGGACGACGTACTCCGGTTCACCGACGTGCCCGTGACCGGCTGGACCGACGACAGCACCCTCGTACGGCACCTGCGCGACCGGCGCCCCGGACAGCTGCGCGTCACCGGCATCCCCGACGCCCGCACCGTGGGCGAACTGGCCGCCCTGCGCGCCCTGGACACCGGCCGCCCGCACGCCGTACCGGACGGGGGAGTGGAGCCCGAAGCCCTGCGCGACCTGGCCGCCGGCCTCGGGTACCGCACCCTCACCACCTGGTCCGCCGAACTGGGCCGCTACGAAGCGGTGTTCGTACGGGACGACGGCACGGCCCCGCGCCTGACCGCCGGCCTCCACCGCCCCCAGGGCGGCACCCCGCCCTACGCCAACACCCCGACCACCACACGCGGTTCCGGCGGTCTCGTACGGCAGCTCCGGGACGACCTCAAGGAGTCGCTGCCCGACTACATGGTGCCCGCCGCCTTCGCCGTCCTGCCGCGCCTGCCGATGACCGGCAACGGCAAGCTCGACGTCCGGGCGCTGCCCGAGCCCGAGCCCGCCGTCGCCCGGGGCGAGGGCCGCGGCCCGCGCACCCCCCGCGAAGAGATCCTGTGCCGGCTCTTCGCCGACGTGCTCGGCCTGCCCGCCGTGGGCGCCGAGGACAACTTCTTCGACCTCGGCGGGCATTCGCTGCTCGCCACCCGGCTCATCAGCCGCGCCCGCACCGAACTGGGCGCCGAACTCGCCATCCGTGACCTCTTCGAGGCCCCGACCCCGGAACTCCTCGCCGGCCGGACCGACGGCGGACCGCCCGCCCGGCCCGTCCTGGAACCCGCCGCTCGACGCCCCGACCGCGTCCCGCTGTCCGCCGCCCAGCGGCGGCTCTGGCTGGTCGAGAAGATCACCGGTGACGGAGTCGCCTACAACTTCCCGCTGGTCTTCCGGCTGCGCGGGACCCTCGACCTGGACGCGCTGCGGCTGGCGCTCCACGATGTGACGGGGCGTCACGAAGCGCTCCGTACCCGCTTCGAGGAGCACGAGGGCGAGCCGTACCAGCGGATCGTCCCCGCCGACGAGGCCCGTCCCGCGCTGATCGTCTCCGACTGCACCGAGGACGACCTGGCCGCGCGCGTCGAGGAGGCGCAGCGCCGCCCCTTCGACCTGAGCACCGAACTGCCCCTGCGGGCCGAGGTGTTGCGCCTGGGCCCCGCCGACCAGGTGGTGGCCGTCGTCCTCCACCACATCACCACGGACGAGTGGTCCGACCGGCCGTTCCTCGCCGACCTCAACACCGCGTACGCGGCACGGTCCGAGGGGCGCGCGCCGACGTGGGCGCCGCTGCCGGTGCAGTACGCCGACTACACCCTGTGGCAGGACCGCCTGCTGGAGGAGGTGGGGCAGCGGCAGCTCGCCTACTGGACCGAGACCCTGCGCGACCTGCCCGAAGACCTCGACCTGCCGCTGGACCGCACCCGCCCCGCACAGGCCACCGGCCACGCCGGAGTCGTAGGGGTCGAACTGCCGGCGGACACCGCCAGCGCCCTGCGGGAGCTGGCCGGCGCCCAGGGCGTCAGCATGTTCATGCTGTTCCAGGCCGCCACCGCCACCCTGCTGCACCGCCTGGGCGCCGGTGACGACATCCCGCTCGGCGCCCCCATCGCGGGCCGCACGGACGCGGCCGTGGACGACCTCGTCGGCTTCTTCGTCAACACCCTCGTGCTCCGCACGGACCTGACCGGCGACCCCACCTTCGCCGAACTGCTCGCCCGGGTACGGGAGTCCGCGCTCGCGGCCTTCGAGCACCAGGATCTCCCCTTCGACCGGGTGGTCGAAGCGGTCAACCCGGCGCGGGTCGCGGACCGCAACCCGCTCTTCCAGGTCATGCTCGGCTACCACTACCGCCCCGACGGCGATCCGGACCTGCTGGGCCTGGAGACCGAGTGGTACGACATGGACACCGGCATGGCCAAGTTCGACCTCGACTTCACCTTCGTGGACCACGGCGGCGACCGGTCGCTCGTGCTCCTCCTGGAGTACGCCACCGACCTGGTCGACCCCGGCACGGCGGCCGGCCTCGCCGAACGCCTGGTGGGCCTGCTGGCGCAGGTCGCCGAGGCGCCGGAGCGGGCGGTGGGAGCCCTGCGGGTGCTCACCGACGACGAGGCCACGGCCGCCCTGACCACCTGGAACAACACGGACCGGCCGATCGAGCGCCGTAGCGTCCCCGAGCTGTTCGACGCGGCGGTACGGGACAGGCCTGACGCCACCGCCCTCGTCACCGCGAGCGGGCCACTGACCTTCACCGAGCTGTCCGCGAAGGCCGCCGCCGTGACCCGCGCCCTGCTGCGGCGCGGCGCGGCGCCCGAGACGGTTGTCGGCCTCGCCCTGCCCAGGGCCGAGATGGTCCCGGCGATCCTCGGCGTCCTCGCGTCGGGCGCCGCCTACCTGCCGCTCGACCCCGAATACCCGGCCGACCGGCTGGAGTTCATGCTGACGGACGCGGCGCCGCTGTGCGTCCTCACCACCGAAGAGCTGGCGGCGAAGCTGCCGGAGACCGGTCCCGCACGTGTCCTGCTGGACACCCTCCTCGCCGAGGAGGCGGAGGAGCCGGACGCCGGACCTCTCACGACGCCCGCCCCCCACCCCGCGAGCGCCGCCTACCTCATCTTCACCTCCGGCTCCACCGGCCGGCCCAAGGGCGTCATCGGCACCCACCGGGGCCTCAGCAACCTCTTCGCCTCCCACCGCGAGGACCTGATCCTGCCCGCCGAGCGCGCCGCCGGACGGACCGTCCTGCGGGCCCTGCACGCGGCCTCGTTCAGCTTCGACGGCTCATGGGAACCGCTGCTCTGGCTTCTCGCCGGACACGAACTGCACGTCGTGGACGAGACCACGATGACCGACCCGGCCGCCCTCCTCGCCCAACTCGCCGACCAACAGATCGACTTCCTCGACGTCACCCCGACCTACCTCAAGGAACTGACCCACCACGGCTTCCTGGCACCGGGCGGCCACGTGCCCGCGGTCCTCGCCGTCGGCGGCGAGGCCACCCCCGCCCCCCTGTGGGAGCAGCTCCGCGCCCTGCCGGGCACGGTCGTCCACGACCTGTACGGACCCACCGAGTCCGCCGTCGACGCGTACGGCTGGCACAGCGGCGACAGCGGGCACGGCGACGACGACGTGCACAGCGGCGACAGCGGTACGTGGGCCGCCCCGCTCGCCAACATCCGCGCCCACGTCCTCGACGCCGTGCTCCGGCCGGTCCCGGTCGGCGTGGCGGGAGAGCTGTACCTCGCCGGGGAGGGACTCGCCCGTGGCTACCTGCACCGGCCCGCCCTCACTGCCGAACGCTTCACCGCCGACCCGTTCGGCGCCCCCGGCAGCCGCATGTACCGCACCGGCGACCGGGCCAGGCGCCGCGCCGACGGAACCCTGGAATTCCTCGGCCGGGCGGACGACCAGGTGAAACTGCGCGGATTCCGGATCGAGTTGGGCGAGATCGAGGCCCTGGTCGCCGGACACCCCGACGTGGCCGCCGCTGCCGTGATCGTCCGCGAGGACACCCCCGGGGTACAACGGCTGGTCGCCTACCTCGTCCCGGCGGACGCGGCACGCGTCCCCGGCTCGTCGGACCTGCGCACCCACGTGGCCGCCGCGCTCCCCGCCCACATGGTGCCCGCCGCCTTCGTCCCGCTGACGGCGCTGCCCAGGAGCGTCAGCGGCAAGCTGGACCGCGCCGCCCTGCCCGCCCCCGGCGTCACCGCCGTGCCCGAGGGCCGGCGCCCCCGCGACCCGCGCGAGGAGATCCTCTGCGCGCAGTTCGCCGACGTCCTCGGCGTCGAACGGGTCGGCATCGACGACAACTTCTTCGCCCTCGGCGGCCACTCCCTGCTCGCGATGCGGCTCGTCGCCAGGATCCGCTCCGCGCTCGGTACGCAGATCTCGCTGCGTACGGTGTTCGACGCGCCCACCGTCGCCGAACTGGCCCAGCGGTCGGCCGCGACGGACGGGCAGAGCGCCGCGCCCCGGCCCCCGCTCGTCCCCAGGCCCCGTCCTGACCGGCTGCCCCTCTCGTCGGCGCAGCAGCGGCTCTGGGTGCTCCACCAGGTGGAGGGGCCCAGCTCCACGTACAACATCCCGTCCGTCTGGCGGCTGTCCGGCGCGCTGGACACCACGGCCCTGCGTGCCGCCGTCGCCGACCTGGCGGAGCGGCACGAGACGCTGCGCACGGTCTTCCCCGACGAGGGTGGCACCGCCTACCAGCGGATCCTCACCCCCGGTTCGTACGACCTCGCCGTGGACGTCGTCCCCGCCGACGAGGAGAGCCTCGCGGGCCTGCTCGCCGACACGGCGTCCCACGGCTTCGCCCTGGACCGTGAACCCCCGCTGCGCGTCACGGTGTTCGAGCTGGGTGAGGACGAGCACGTCCTCCTCGTCCTCGTCCACCACATCGCCGGTGACGAATGGTCCGAGCTGCCGCTGACCCGCGACCTCACCACCGCCTACGCGGCGCGGGCCGCCGGGCTCGCCCCGCAGTGGGCGCCCCTGCCGGTTCAATACGCCGACTACACCCTGTGGCAGCGGGACGTCCTCGGCGACGAGCGGGACCCCGGCAGCCTGGCCGCCCGCCAACTCGCCTACTGGAAGCGGGCCCTGGGGGGACTGCCCGAGGAACTCGCCCTGCCCACCGACCGGCCGCGCCCGCAGGAGGCCAGCTACCGGGGCGGGTCCGTCGACCTCACCCTCGACCCCGAACTCGCCGGCTCCCTGCGGGAACTGGCGCGTGGCGGCGAGGTCAGTATGTTCATGCTGATCCAGGCCGCCGTGGCCGCCCTGCTCACCCGGCTCGGCGCCGGCACCGACATCCCCCTCGGCAGCCCCATCGCCGGACGCACGGACGAGGCGCTGGAGGACATGGTCGGCTTCTTCCTCAACACCCTGGTCCTGCGCACCGACACCTCGGGCGACCCCGGCTTCCGCGAGCTGCTGGCCCGCGTCCGGGACACGGACCTCGCCGCGTACGACCACCAGGACGTCCCCTTCGAGCGGCTGGTGGAAGTCCTCAACCCACCGCGCTCGCTCGCCAGGCACCCGCTGTTCCAGGTCATGGTCGTCTACCTGGCGGCCGGCTCCGGCGGCCCCGCGCTGCCCGGGCTCACCGCCCGCGAGGAGGACATCGGCCAGGACACCGCCAAGTTCGACCTGTCCTTCGACTTCGTGGAGGAGGCCGACGGCGGCGGGGTGCACGGCGTCCTCGAATACAGCACCGACCTGTACGACCGGTCGACGGCGCAGGCCCTCGCCGACCGGCTGCACCGCCTGCTGCGCGCCGTCGCCGCCGACCCCGACCGGCCCCTGGGCGGGATCGACATCCTCGGCGACAGCGAACGCCACCGGATCCTGCACGAGTGGAACGCCCGCGCCCTGCCGGCCCCGCCGACCACCGTGCCCGCCCTGTTCGAGCGGCAGGTACGGCTGTCTCCCGGGGCGCCCGCCGTCGCTTCGGACGGCGTCGAGCTGACCTACGCCGAACTCAACACGTACATCAACCAGTTGGCGCGCCTGCTGGTCGAACAGGGCGCCGGACCCGAGCGGTTCGTCGCGCTCGCCCTGCCCCGTACCGCCCACACTTTCGCGGCGATCCTGGCCGTGCAGAAGGCGGGCGCCGCGTACCTGCCCGTCGACACCGACGCCCCCGCCGCCCGCACGGCCGACGTGCTCGCCGACGCCCGGCCCGTCCTGACCCTGACCACCCGCGAACTCGCCCCGCTGCTCCCGGAGTCGGAGGTGCCCGTCCTGGTGCTCGACGACCCCGGGACCCTCACCCGCCTCGCGGAGGCGGACGTACGGAACCTCACCGACGCGGACCGTACGGCCCCGCTCACCCCGGCCCACCCGGCGTACCTGATCTACACCTCCGGTTCCACCGGCCGCCCCAAGGGGGTGGTCATCACCCACGAGACCGTCGGCAACCTCTTCCACAGCCACCGCGAGACCCTCTACGCACCGGCCGTCGCCGCGACCGGCCGGCGCCATCTGCGGGCCGGGCACGCCTGGTCGTTCTCGTTCGACGCCTCCTGGCAGCCCCAGTTGTGGCTGCTGGACGGCCACTGCGTGCACGTCGTGTCCGAGGAGACCCGGCGCGACCCCGAACTGCTCGCGGCGGCCGTCGTCACGCACGGCTTCGACTTCCTGGAGGTCACCCCGTCGTTCTTCGCCCAGATGGCCGACACCGGCCTGGTCTCCGGCGACACCTGCCCCCTCGCGGTGGTCGGCGTCGGCGGGGAGGCCGTACCGCAGGCGCTGTGGGACAGGCTCCGAGGGCTGCGCGGCACGGAGGTCTTCAACCTCTACGGGCCCACCGAGTCGACCGTCGACGCCCTGGTCGCGCGGGTCCGCGACAGCGACCGGCCCCTGGTCGGCCGCCCCGTCGCGGGCACCCGGGCCTACGTGCTGGACGACCGGCTCCGGCCCGTACCCCCCGGTGTCACCGGCGAGCTGTACCTCGCCGGCGGCGGCCTGGCGCGCGGCTATCTCGACCGCCCCGCGCTGACGGCGGAACGGTTCGTCGCCGACCCGTTCGGCACGCCGGGATCCCGGCTCTACCGCACCGGTGACCTCGCGCGCTGGACCTCCGACGGGATGCTCGACTACCTCGGCCGCGCCGACGACCAGGTCAAGATCCGTGGCTTCCGCGTCGAACTCGCCGAGATCGAATCCGTCCTGGACCGCCATCCCGACACGGCACAGGCCGTGGTGACGGCCCGTCAGGACGGACCGCGCAAGCAGCTCGTCGCCTACGTGGTCCCGGTGGCAGGACGCACCCCCGACGCGGCCCGGCTGCGCGGCCACGCCGCCCAGCACCTGCCCGACTACATGGTGCCCGCGGCCGTCGTCCTGCTGGACCGGCTGCCGCAGCTCGCCAACGGCAAGCTCAACCGCGCGGCCCTGCCCGCGCCCGACTTCACCGCCCTCTCCACCGGCCGGCCGCCCGCCACCCCCCAGGAGAAGACCCTGGCCGCCGTCTTCGCCGACGTCCTCGGACTCGAACAGGTCAGCGCCGACGACGACTTCTTCACCCTCGGCGGCGACAGCATCGTGGCCATGCAACTGGTCAGCCGGGCCAGGGCGGCCGGGCTGCGCATCACGCCGCGCCTGGTCTTCCGGCACCGTACGGTCGCGGGCCTGTGCGCCGTCGCCACGGAACAGACGGCGGCCCCGGTGGTCCGCACCCCGGACGACGGGACGGGCAGCGTCCCGCTGACCCCCGTCATGCACTGGCTGCGCGAACTGGGCGGCCCCTTCCAGGGCTACCACCAGGCGGCCCTCGTCCAGACCCCCGCCACACTCGACCGCCCGAAGCTGGCGTCCGTCCTGCGGGCGCTGGCGGTCCGGCACGACATGCTGCGGGCGAGGCTGATCCGTACGGAAGCGACCGAAGCGACCGACGCGACCAACACCACCGACACCACCGACACGGCTCACTGGGCCCTGGACGTCCCCCCGGCCGACGGATTCGACTCCGACCGCTGGATCGAACGCGTCGACGCGACCGGTCTCGACGCGAACGACCCGGACGCCCTCGGCGCCCTCGTCGCCGACCGGGCCCACGCCGCCCGGGCCGCCCTCGACCCCGAGACGGGCGACGCCGTCAGGGCCGTCTGGTTCGATACGGGCGACCGCCCCGGCCGACTGCTCCTGATGGCCCATCACCTGCTGGTCGACGGCGTCTCCTGGCGGATCCTGCTGCCCGACCTGGCGGCGGCCTGGCAGGACGTCGCCGAGGGCCGACCGGCCGGACTCGCCCCCGTGGAGACGTCGTTCCGGCAGTGGTCGCGCCAACTCACCGAGCTGGCGCAGGACCCCGCCCGGGAGGCCGAACTCCCCGTCTGGACCGGCATCCTGGACGGCGCCGAGCCGCTCCCGCTGCTCCGCCCGCTGGACCCGGAGCGCGACACCACCGGCACCGTACGGGAGGTGGCGCTGCGCCTGGCGCCGGAACACACCGACCCGCTGCTGTCCACGGCTCCCGCGGCCCTCGACGCGACGGTCAACGACGTCCTGCTCACGGGCCTCGGACTGGCGCTGACGGACTGGCTCCGCCGCCGGGGTACGACGGGCGGGGTGCTGGTCGACCTCGAAGGCCACGGCCGCGAGGAGGAGTTGACCGGCGACGCGGACCTGTCCCGTACCGTCGGCTGGTTCACCAGTGTCTTCCCGGTCCGACTCGACCCGGGCCCGGTCGACCTGGCCGACGCCTTCGCGGGCGGCCCTGCGGTGGACGAGGCGCTTGAGCGGGTCAAGCGCCACCTGGGCGGACTGCCGGCCAACGGCGTCGGCTACGGCATGCTCCGCCACCTCAACCCCCGTACGGCCCCCGTGCTCGCCGCGCTGGAACCGCCGCGGATCGAGTTCAACTACCTGGGACGCTTCAGCATCCCCGAGGCGACCGACTGGTCGTACGCGCCCGAGGAGGAAGCGGCCGACATCGGCTCCGAACCGTCGATGCGCGAGGGCCACGCCCTCGGCGTCAACGTCGTCACGGAAGACCGCCCCGAGGGCCCGGTCCTCGCGGCACACTGGTCCTGGCCGGCGGGAGTGCTGGACGAGGAAGATGTCAGGGACCTCGCGGAGACGTGGTTCCGGGCCCTGGAAGCGCTGGTGGCACGCGCCGGCGCACGTTTGTGACAAGAACAGTCTGAGGAGAATCCGACATGAGCAGCAGCAACCCGTTCGAGAACCCCGAGGGCGTCTACTCGGTCCTGGTCAACGACGAGGGCCAGCACAGCCTGTGGCCGGACTTCGCGGAGATCCCGGCGGGCTGGACGAGGACCCACGGCCCGACGACCCGCGAGTCGTGCCTGACGTACATCGAAGAGAACTGGACGGACCTCCGCCCGAAGAGCCTGACCCTCTGACCGTCAGGTCTGTCCCTTGGTCGGGGCTCGAAGCGGAGCCCCGACCGCCTCTTTCTGGTCCGGCGACCCCTATCAGCCCGTCCGGCGACTGAGGACCGGGGCCCGGGGCGGAGCCCCGGCGTGAGCGCTCCGCGCCGACGTCACCGCAGGTGCTTGATGACCTCCGCGAACGCGGCCCGGTGCGGATCCAGCACACTGATGTAGCTGACGCCGTACTCCTCCCGGTACCGCCGCAGCCGATCCGCGATCTCACCCGCCGAACCGATCAGCACACCGGGCAGCTGATTGAGCGCGGCATCGTCGAAACCACTGGCCTGCCGGATGATCGCGAGATCCAGCTGCTCGGCGCTCTCGCCCACCGCGGCGACGAACAGGTTCAGCTCGATCCGGTCGGCCCGCTCGCCGGCGGCTTCGCGCAGGACGCGGACGCGACGCGCGAACGCCTCCTCGGGGGGCACGCCCTCCGTCACCCCGGCCATGATGGAGAAGCTGAAGATATCCGCCTCCCGTGCGCCGAAACGCAGCATGCGATCGCCGGAGCCCGCCAGCATGATCGGCGGCACGGGCCGGTCCGCCTCCGCCGCCAGCAGCTCACGCGTCGCGGCCAGGGTGGCCGCCAGCTTCCCCAGACGTTCCCCTCCGGTACCGAAGGGCAGGCCGACGGCCTCGAACTCGTTCGGCATGTATCCCGCGCCGAGCCCCAGCTCCAGGCGGCCGTCGGTGAGGCGTTGTGTGTCGGCGACGTCCCGTGCCAGGTAGGCGGGACTGGCGATGCCGGCGTTGAGCACGTACGTGCCCAGCCGCATGGTGGTCACGTCGGCGGCCGCCACCAGAGCCGGGAACGGCGACTGCATGCCCAGATGATCAGGCATCTGGAGCACGTCGTACCCCAGGTCCTCCACCTCGCGCACACGATCACGCCAGGCGGAGCGGGAACCGACGTTGATCAGACTCACGCCGAAACGGAACGGGTGGTTACTCATGACAGCCCTTCGTGCTGGTCCAGCGGGTACGGATGGGGAAGCCGTCTGAGTGGTGGATGCACTCTTCGACCCGTATCTACCGGAATAACACACGAGCACGACATGCGAGAGGTTCACCCCCGTCCGCCGGGGCGGAGCGGGGGGCCTACAGAGTGGGACCTACGTGGGCCGGTTCAGCGCGTACCGGGACGACGGCGCCGGAGGAACACGGCGGCGCCGCCCGCGAGGGCGAGTGCCGTGCCGGACCCGCCGGCGAGGAGCAGGGTGGAGGGCGAGGAGGGCGAGGAGCCGGTCTCCGCGCGCTGGAGTTCGTAGCCGCTGGAGAAGCCCTTGGAGTCGTACTCCGAGCCGGGCAGCTTGTCGGCGTAGCGGGCCTTGACCAGTTTCTGGTAGTCGCGGAGCGACACCGACGCCTTGCCGCCCAGTCCTTCCCGGGCCTGGTCGTTGAGCGGTTCGACGGTGGTGAGCCTGAGCCGGTACCAGCCACGGATCTGCGGCTCGGTGAAGACCAGCGTGCCCACGCCGGCCCGGCCGGCGTATCCGGCCTCGCTGTTGCCGTCGCGCACGGCCGCCAGGTGCCAGCCGCCGCCCTGGGTGGGGGCGAGCAGGACGGTGGCGTCGCGGCCGTTGACGCTGGTGCTCAGCGAGGAGACCAGCCCCGTCAGGCTGATCGCCTCGGTGGCCAGCGGCTGGGCGGTTCCCGCCGCGAAACCGGGGGTGATCTCGTTCCGCGCGACCGGGTCCTTGATCGTGAAGGCGGGGAGGCCCTGGCAGGGCTCGGCCGTGTCGGGGATCGTCTGCACCCGGGTGCTCGCCTCGCCCGTGGGCACCGGAGTGCGCAGGAACCGGCAGACGGTGTTGAGGACGTCGGTGGATTTCACCGCGTCGAGGGCGGCCCGGTAGTCGGGGATGTCGGCCGGGAGCGGGTCCTTGGCCGGGGCCGCGTACGCCGGACCGACGACGGACAGCAGCGCGGACGCGCCGACCGCGAGGAGGACGGAGAGACGGGAGGAGCGGGCCGCCCGCCCGCCGGACATTCTGGTGCCGCTGGTGCCACGCATGTTGCCTGCCTTAGCGGGAGATACCGATGCGGGAATGGGTCCACTTGGACGAGCTGTTGCTCACGTAGTCGCTGTACTTCCACCACGTGTACGTGGTGGTGTCCGGCCACGGGTCGGCCACCGCGATCGTCGTGTTCGCCGTGTCGAAGCCGTAGACCACGTTCATGTGGCCCCCGCCGGACGTCCACCCGATGCGGGCACCGACCGGCCGGGCCGCCTTGACGTCCGTGTAGACCTGGTCGAACGTGGCCGCGCTGTTCAGGCCCGACCCGGTGTGGGTCATGCCGAGGCTGCTCCATCCCTTGGCCATGTCGCCGAGCGTGGCGGGCTGGTTGTTGCAGCCGTAGGAGGGCTGAGCGCGGTCGCAGAAGTCCGTCTGCGTGGAGCCGAAGCCCTGGAACTTGGCGATGGTCAGCCCGGAGGCCACCCAGCACCACTGGTTCTTCTCCTGCTTCAGCATGGTGATGCTGTCCTGGCCCGCTTCCGCGTGAGCCGTGCCTCCCGTGGTGACGAGCGCTCCCAAGGCGGCCAGCGCGATGACCGGCGCCGTGGTTCCGTACCTGAATCTGCTCATGTCCCTGCCTTCCCCTGATCGGTTCAACGAGATGAACGGGGTGATCTGGCAGGAATATGACACCGCATTATGTTTGCGGTATATAGGCGGCTTGCGAGAAATGAACCCTTACTGATTATTCGTTAGGTAATCAGGCAAATGACCGCACCCCGGCCAGGACCCGCCCGGCCGGGGTGCGGTCACCGCACGTGTCACATCACGACGCGGGCTGCGCCACCACCGTCGCCGGGTCCCCGTCCACCGCCGCCGCCAGCTGCGGCGCCAGCCGGTCGAGCGCGTACGGCAGGCTCAGCACCGTCCCCATCGACAGCGCGTTCCCGTAGTCGCTGGTCTCCTTGATGAAGACCTCACGCCCCTGCTTCACCACCGGCAGATCCCCGTACGTCGGGTCCTTGTGCAGCTTCTCCGCGTCCTTGACCGGGTCGCCGACGAACCACACCGCCACCTTCTGGTTCAGCAGATCCGTCCGCTCCTTGCTGATGTTCGCGCCGAACTGGTCACCGATCGCCTTGTCGAGCCCCGTCGGCAGCTTGAAGCCGTACGACGTCAGCAGCCGCGAGCGCGGGTCCTGGCTGCCGAAGACGAACATGCCCTCGTACGGGGTCGCCATCACGCCCGTCGCCCCGGTGAACGCCGGATTCGCCTCGCGCGCGGCGGCGAACTTCGCCTCCACCCCGGCGACGAGCTTCTTCGCCTCCGCCTCCTTGCCGAGCGCCTTGCCTATCGTCTCGGTCTGGAGCTCCCACGGGATGCCGTAGTCGTTGTACTGCTTCGGCTGCGCCAGCACGGGCGCGAACTTCGAGAGCGTCTCGTACTGCTCCTTGGTGAGCCCCGAGTACAGCGCGACGATCAGATCGGGCTTCAGCGCCGCGATCCGCTCGGTCTGCGGCCCGGTGCCGGGGTCCTTGAGGAGCGTCGGTACGGCCCCGCCGCCCAGCTTCGCCGTCGCCCAGGGGCCGAGCGCGCCCTTGTACGCGCCCAGCCACTCCGTCGTGCCGACCGGGACCTCGCCCAGCGCGAGCACGGCGTCCTGATCGGTCAGGCCGACCGTGACGATCCGCTGTGGCGCCGACTTCACGACCGTACTGCCGAACTTGTGGGCGATCGTGACGGGGTACGACCCGGGCGCCGCCGAGTCCTTGTCCTCGGCCGCCGCGCCCGGCTTCGAGCCGGAGCCCGATTCCGGGTCCGAGCCGCAGGCGGCGACGGTGGCGAAGAGCAGCAGGACGGAGGCGAACGCGGCGGCGAGCCGGTCGGCACGGAGTGTGCGGGCCATCAAAGAGGTCCTTCGTGATCGGTGGTGCTTCTCTGGTGGGTGGATGCGGGGGGTTGAGTGGTGCGTTCGGGAAGTACGGTCACGGCCCGCTTCGGGAAAGCCCGGTCACGGGCCCGCCGCCTCGCGGCTGTCCGACCACGCCTCCCACAGCGCGGCGTAGCGCCCGCCCGCCGCGCGCAGGGTGTCGTGCGTCCCCGACTCGACGATCCGGCCGGCGTCCATCACGACCACCCGGTCCGCGGTCGCGGCCTGCGTCAGCCGGTGCGCCACGATCAGTGCCGTACGGCCGTCCACGGCCCGCGCGGCGGCCTTCTCCAGGGCACGCGCCCCGGCACTGCCCGCCTCCGCCGTGGCCTCGTCGAGGACCGCGACCGGCGGGTCGGCCAGCACCAGCCGGGCGAGGGCGAGCTGTTGGGCCTGGGCGCTGGTGAGCCGGTGGCCCCCCTCGCCGACGACCGTGGTGAGGCCGTCCGGAAGCAGGTCGGCCCAGGTGAGCGCGTCGACCCGGTCCAGCGCCTCGCGCAGTTCCGCGTCCGTCGCGCCGGGGCGCGCCAGCCGCAGGTCGTCCGCGAGGGGTCCGGCGAAGACGTGGACCTCCTGGGTGATCAGCGCGACGGCCCGGCGGACCGCCGCAGGGCCGAGCGCGTCGAGGTCCGCGCCGCCGATCAGGACCGTGCCCTCCCGCGGCCGGTGGATGCCCGCGACGATCTTGGCCAGGGTGGTCTTGCCCGCGCCGCTCGCCCCGACCAGCGCGACCCGCTCCCCGGGGGCCAGCGTCAGGTCCACCCCGTGCAGGACGGGATGGCCGGTGCGGTACGCGTGCGTGAGGCCCCGGACGGTGACGGACGCGTCCTGCGGCACGGCCGGCCGCTCCGGCTGTACGGGCGGTGCCAGATCGGCCACCCCGACGAGCCGGGCCAGCCCCGCCGTCGCCGACTGGGCGTCGTCGATCAGGATCAGCGCCGAATTGACCGGCGTGAAGAGGCTGTGGAAGTAGAGGGCCGCGGCGGTCGCCGTACCGATCGACACGGCGTCGGCCCGCACCAGCAGGAAGCCGGCCACCAGGACGGCGGCCAGACCGGTGAACTCCGCGAGGTGCAGGCGGCTGTAGAAGCGCAGGATCAGCCGCACCCCGCGCATCGTCAGCCCGACCACCGACCACGACCGGGCGGTGACCTGCCCGGTGTGCTCCTTCTCCAGCCGGAAGGCGCGCACGGTCGGCCCGCCCCCGATGGTGTCGAGCAACTGCTGCTGCTGGGCCCCGTTGGCGACGCGCTGCTCGGCGTAGAGCGGTGCCGCGTTGCGCAGGTACCAGCGCGCGGTGTGCGCCTGTACGGGAAAGGCGAGCAGCGCGGCCAGGAAGAACCGCCAGTCGAGCAGGGCCAGCGCACCGAGCGTGAGGACGATCGCCAGGACCGAACGGGCCAGCTCGGGAAGGGCGTTGCGCACCGCGTCGGCGATCAGAGACACGTCTCCGGTGACCCGCGCCGTCAGGTCGCCCGAGCCCGCGCCCTCCACCCGCTCCAGGGGCAGGTGCAGCGCGCGGTCCACGAACCGCTCGCGCAGCAGGGCGAGTACGGTCTCGCCGAGCCGGGAGACGAGGGAGAGCCCGAGCCCGGTCGCCGCGCCCTGGACGAGGGCGACCACGACCAACAGGACCACCGGGGCGGTCAGCGCACCGGCCGGCCGGCCCTCGGTGACCGCGTCGACGATATGGCCCAGCGTCGGCTGGATCAGCAGCCCGACGGCGGTGGCGGCGACCATGGTGACCAGTCCGGCCAGGGCCAACCCCCGGTGGGGGCGCACCAGTTCCCGTACGGCCGCACGGGTGCGCCGGACCGAGGCGGTGGGCAGCAGGGTCCGGCCGTCCGCCCCGGCGGGCGCCCCGGCCGAGGGGGTGGCCGAGTCGCCCGGTGTCATACCGAAGTTGTCCGTCACGCGAAGACCGCCGTCCGGTAGGACTCGTGCCGCTGTACCAGGTCGGCGTGCGCGGCCGTGTCCGTCACGCGCCCCCGGTCCACCAGCACCACCCGGTCGGTGACGGCCAGCAGCGCGGGGCTCGCGGTGACCAGGATCGTCGTACGGCCGCGCCGGAACTCCCGTACCGCACCCGCCACCCGGGCCTCCGTGACCGCGTCGACCGCCGTCGTCGGATCGTGCAGGACCAGCACCGGCGCCTCGGCGGCCAGCGCCCGGGCCAGTGCCACGCGCTGGCGCTGCCCGCCGGACAGGGAGCGTCCGCGCTCGGTGACCGTCGTCTCCGCGCCGTACGGCAGGGTGTCGGCGACCTCGTCCGCGCCCGCCGCCGCCATCGCCCGCCGGAGATGTCCGGTGTCGGCGGGGTCCGGGGCGGCGGCCGACACGTTGCTCAGGAGGGTCCCTTCGAACAGATCGGCGTCGTGGCCCGCCACCAGCAACACGTCACGGACCAGCGCCGGATCGAGCGTGGCGAGGGCCGTACCGTCCAGTTCCACGGACCCCGAGTCCGGGTCGGCCACCCGTCCCAGGCAGTGCAGCAGCGCCAGGGCGTCGGCCGGGTCCGTCGTGACGACTCCGAGCAACTCACCCGGCGCGGCGGCCAGTTCGAAGCCGCGCAGCCCGCCGTACGACACCTCACGCAGCCTGACCTCTCCCCGTACAGGCAGAGCCGGCGCGCCCGGCCCCGGCACCACGGCCGGGGGAGCGGACAGCACCTCCGCGATCCGCGCGGCGGACGCGCGGCCCTGGGCCAGCTCCGCGTTCACCCAGCCGGCCACTTGCAGCGGCCCGAGCAGGAACAGCGCGAGACCCACCGCCGAGACCAGCCCGCCGAGGCTGATGTCCCCCCGCGCGGCCAGCCGGCCGCCGACCAGGGCGACCAGGCCGAGGAACACCCCGGTCAGGGCGAGCGTCATGCCGTTCTGCCACGCCTGGGCCCGGGTGGCCCGCAGTGTGGCGCCCAGCGAGGCGCGGCTCGTGGACCGGTAGCGGGCGAGGGCGGCGGACTCGGCGCCGATGCCCTTGAGTACCCGCAGCCCGGCCACCAGATCGGCGGCGACGCCCGACGCGTGCGCGGCGCGTTCCTGCTCGGCCTCGCTGCGCCGCTCCAGCGGCTTGCTCAGCAGGTGGCCCAGCCAGAGCAGCAGCGGGGTGCCCAGCAGGACGACCAGTCCCAGGGGGACGGAGATCCAGAGCAGGGCCACGGCGCTCACGGTGAGCGCGGTGAGCGCGGCGGCGGCCTCCATCACGGCGACGGTGACGGCGCCGACCCGTTTGGCGTCCTCGGTGGCGAGGTTCGTGAGCGCGCCGGGCAGCCGTCCGGCCTCCGCCCCGCCCCCCGGCTCCAGCACGCGCGCCACCAGGGCGGTCCGCAGCTCGTGCGCGGCGACCACGGCGGCCCGCTCGGAGAGGCGGGCGCCGTGCCGGAAGCTGAACGAGAGTCCGACATAGACGACGGCGAGCACACCGATCCACAGACCCAGTGCCCCTCCGTCGTCCTCGGCGACGGCCCGGTCGATCACCACGCCGACCAGGACGGGGACGAGGGCCTCGCCGCCCTGGTGCCCGGCCGCGAGCAGCGAGGCGAGGAGCACATCGCGCCGCTGTCCGGTGACCACTCGCCTCAGGACGACCCGTCCTGCTGGGACTTCAGCCCCCACCGCACTCCACCGCGCCCCTCCGGAATCCCTGCCCGCGCCCACGGACCGGGCGCAAAACTTAGGTAAGGCTAGACTAAGTTCCTTTCCGGGGGTACCCCGGGGTGGGGCCCGGGAACATCGCCGACAGTAAGCCTTTCCTGACCCTTCGCGGAGTACTGTGAAAGGTATCGAGGACCCGTCGTCATCGGCCGTTCTGCCGGTGGCGTCCTCGACGAGGAACGACGTCGGAGGCACGGTCCTCCGGAAGGCGTGGTCGCTCATGATCGCGGCTGACACACCGGCTGTGCATAAGCGCGGAGCGGCGCCCGGCGCCGGGGAGCCCCGCGCCAGGGAAACGGGTGGGGCGACGACGTATGTCCGTTGCAGATGACTCCGCGCAGAGCCCGGTCGGCGCGATCGGGCGGGTCACCGTTCCGATCCCCGCCGAGGGTCCGGGCGAAGTACTGGTCGCCGTACGGGGCGGATCCGAGGCCTACGCGGCCTGGTCGGACCGGCCGATCGGCAGGAACCTCCGCGTGATCGTCGTCGAGTCGATCTCGGCCCGCTCGGTGATCGTGGAGCCCTTTCCCTCCTGAGCAACCCCACACACGCACCACGCGGTACGACAGGAGTCCCACCATGCTGTTCTGGCATGTTCCCGCGCCCAACGAGGCGATGCTCATCTCCGGCTCCAAACGCCAGGCGCAGGACACGCAGTTCCGTATCGTCACCGGGCACGGCAGCTTCGTCATGCCCATCAAGCAGAAGGCCCGCATGCTGTCCCTCGCGTTGCGGGAGGCGGAGATAGTCGAGGACTGCGTCACGCAGCAGGGCATCCGGCTGAACGTGCGCGCGGTGACCGTCTTCAAGGTCGGCGACGACGCCGTGTCGATCGCCAACGCGGCCCGGCGTTTCCTCGCCGAGCAGGACCGGATGGAGGAGCTGGTGGGCCGGATCTTCGCCGGTCACCTCCGTTCCATCATCGGCGGACTGACCGTCGAACAGATCATCCGCGAGCGTGACCGGGTCGCCCAGGAGGTGAAGCAGGGCAGCCACAGCGAGATGGAGAAACTCGGGATCGTGGTCGACGCCTTGCAGATCCAGGAGATCGAGGACGCCACCGGCTACATCCAGAACCTCGCCGCCCCGCACGCGGCGGCCGTCGCCAGCCAGGCCCGTATCGCCCAGGCGAAGTCCGACCAGGAAGCGGCGGAACGCGAGCAGCAGGCCGCCGCGTTGAAGGCCGAGTACGAACGGGACACCGCGATCAAGCGCGCGGGCTTCCACGCCGAGACGGAGCAGGTCAACGCCCGCGCCGCGCAGGCGGGACCGCTGGCCGAGGCCAGGGCCTCCCAGGAAGTCATCGAGGAGCAGACCTCGCTGGCGACACGCCAGGCGCTCCTGGCCGCACAGCGCCTCGAAGCCGAGGTCAGGCGTCCGGCGGACGCCGAGGCCTACCGGCAGCGCACGCTGGCCGAAGCCTCCCGTGACCGGGCGAAGTTCGAGGCGGACGGTTCGGCGTACGCGGAACGTACGCTCGCGCAGGCCCAGGCCGACGCGAACAGCGCCCGCGCCGAGTCCCTCAAGAACGGCAACCAGGAACTCATCGCCGCCAACCGGACGGTGGAGAACCTGCCCGCCCTCGCCGACGCGGCGGCGCGGGGCATGGCCGGCGCCAACCTGACCGTCCTCAACGGGACCGACGGCCTCAACGAGATGGTGGCGGGCCTGGTGAGCCAGGGCCTGGCGATCCTGAACTCGCTCCAGCGCCCCGGCACGACGGGCACGACCGGCAACGGCGGCGCCCCAGCGTCCCCGAACCTGAACGGCAACGCTCCGGTCCGTACCCCCGAGACCAAGTAGGACCGGTACCCGGCCCGGAAAGCCGGCGGCCCCCGCACCAGACCCGGTCAGGTCGGGTGCGGGGGCCGCCGGCGTCTGCCGCTCAGGCCGGATCGTCGGCTTCCGCCAGCCGCTTGATCGCGGACAGCCGGCCGTCCCACTCGGCGGCGATCCGGTCCATCCACCGTGCCGTGGCGCCCAGTCCGGCCGGTCTGACCGCGTACCGCGCCTCACGCCCCGCCCGGCGGCCGGCCACCAGCCCCGCGCGGTCCAGGACCGCCAAGTGCTTGACGATCGCCTGGCGGCTGACCGGCAGCTCCGCCGCCAGGACCGTCGCGGTCGCCTCACCGCGGGCGGCGAGGGCGTCGAGGATCCGGCGACGGGTCGGGTCCGCCAGTGCGGACAGCACCTCCCCGACGGTGTCCCGGTCAGCGTCCTCCGTCATGCCGCGAGCTGCTCCGCGTACTTCTTCAGGTTCACGACCATGTCCGTCCAGCCCTCGGTGTGGCTCTTCTTGGAGGCCGTGTCGATCCGGTCCTCGGGGATGACGATATCCGCGAAGCCGGTCTCCACCACACGCAGCCGGGTGCCCTCGCCCTCGGCCGCGAGCGTGAACTCGACCAGGGTGGAGTTGCCCTCCGTCGCCTGCTCGCCGGGGTAGGCGCTCGCCCAGCGGTACGAGAAGCGGTGCGGCGGGTCGACCGTCACGATCGTCGTCGGGAACTGGCCGTACGCGCCGTGGTCCAGGTACATGGTGCCCCCGGGGCGCAGGTCGACGGGGGTGGGCTGCCCCTGTCCGAACCAACTCCCCACGTGCGCGGGCTCGGTGAGTACGGCCCAGACGCGCTCCGGCGGCGCCTCGATGGTGATCTCCCGTTCGATGCGGTCATCGGATTCCGACATGGCAGTACCTCCGGTGGTTCGTTTGACTCGTTCGACTCGATCGGATGTGCAACTCAATGGTTGCACCACGCCCACTGAAGTGCAACCCGAAGGTTGCTCGACAAGGCTCACCGCCGGGGCGCGTACGACAAAGGCACCGCTACGTGTGTAGCGGTGCCTTTGTCGTACGCGCACTTCGTCACGAGTTTCAGGAACGCGAGGCGGCCATTCCGATCGTGAGCAGTCCCAGTACCACCCACCCGAACCAGAGCCATCCGTTGCTGCCCAGCGCCGCCGTGTAGGCGGTCACCAGGACCAGCGCACCGACGGTGATGCCACCCATCGTTTTTGTGGAACCGGACATGTACGTCCTCCTCCCGGCCGGGGCCGTGAGGGCTATCGTCGCCCCGGACGGGTGGTTCGCGCTACTGTCCCCGTGTCCGGAGCGAGGCGAGATAGGCGTTGTACGCCACCAGCTCCTTGTCCCCGTCCCGGTCGGCGGCCCGGTCGGAGCGGGTCGCGACCCGTTGCTCCGAGCGGTACCACTGGAAGACCAGGGCGACCAGCACCAGCACGGACGGGATCTCACTGAACGCCCAGGCGATACCGCCCGCCGCCGTCTGGTCGCTCAGGGCGTCGATGCCGAGCGAGGCCGGAGGCGTACGGTACGCGCCGATCATCGGCTCGCTCGCCATCATCAGCGCGATCCCGAAGAACGCGTGGAACGGCATCCCGGCGAACAGCTCCAGCATCCGCATCACATAGCCCGGCCGGTGCGGCCCCGGGTCGATGCCCATGATCGGCCAGAAGAAGACCAGGCCCACGGTGAGGAAGTGCACCATCATCGCGAGGTGCCCGGTCTTGGACCCCATCAGGAAGTCGAAGAGCGGGGTGAAGTACAGCCCGTAGAGGCTCGCGATGAAGAGCGGGATGGTGAAGGCCGGGTGCGTGATGACCCGTACAAAACCGCTGTGCAGGACCGCGAGCAGCAGCTCACGCGGCCCCTTGTGACCCCGGCGCCGCGCCACCGGCAGGGCCCGCAGGGCCAGTGTCACCGGCGCGCCCAGCAGGATCAGGATGGGGGACACCATGCTGATCACCATGTGCTGGACCATGTGCACGCTGAACATGACCATGCCGTAGTCGTTCAGCTTCGTGCACATCACCAGCGCCACGGTCAGCACGCCGAGCGTGAACCCGACGGCACGGCCCGCGGGCCAGCCGTCGCCGCGCCGGCGCAGCCGCACCACGCCCCAGCCGTACAGCACGAGCGCGAGCAGGCAGCCCGTCAGGAAGAAGTAGTCGGGGGAGTACTCCAGCGCCCGTCCCAGCGTGAACGGCGGCAGATCCATGGTCATGCCGTGCCCGCTGTGATCCATCCGTGCGCTCCCGAGTGACGAGTGGTGCCGCGGCGATTCGTGCCGGTTGTCCGCACCAGACTAGAACCGCCCCCGGCCGCGATCGCGACCGGGGGCGGTGTCTTCAGGCATACGGGAACGTGTACGGGAACTCAGAGCACGCACTCCGCCTCGGCGTACCGCTCGGCGGGCACCGTCTTGAGCGTCGCCACGGCCTCGGACAGCGGCACCATCACGATGTCCGTGCCGCGCAGCGCCGTCAGCATGCCGAACTCGCCCCGGTGGGTCGCCTCGACCGCGTGCCAGCCGAACCGGGTCGCGAGGACCCTGTCGTACGCGGTCGGCGTGCCGCCGCGCTGGACGTGGCCCAGTATCACCGGACGGGCCTCCTTGCCGAGCCGCTGCTCCAGCTCCACGGACAGCTGCCCGGCCACCCCGGCGAAGCGCTCGTGCCCGTACACGTCCGTGCCGCCCTCGTCGAACTTCATCGAGCCCTCACGCGGCTTGGCGCCCTCGGCGACCACCACGATCGCGAACCGCTTGCCCGCCGAGAACCGCTTGCCGACCAGCGCCGCCAGCTCACCGATGTCGAAGGGACGCTCGGGGACGACGATGGCGTGGGCCCCGGCGGCCATGCCGGAGTGCAGCGCGATCCAGCCGGTGTGGCGGCCCATGACCTCGACGATCAGGACCCGCTGGTGGGACTCGGCGGTGGTCTTGAGCCGGTCGAGCGCGTCGGTGGCGACCCCCACGGCCGTGTCGAAACCGAAGGTCACGTCCGTCGAGGGGATGTCGTTGTCGATGGTCTTCGGCACCCCGACGATCGGCAGCCCGGCCTCGGACAGCAGATGGGCCGCCTTGAGCGTGCCCTCGCCGCCGATCGGGATGATCGCGTCCAGACCGAGGTCGGCGACATGGCCCCTGGCCCGCTCCACCCCGTCGCGCAGGTGCGCCGGCTGGACCCGCGAGGAGCCGAGGATCGTACCGCCCCGCGCCAGGATCCCGGCCACCGCGTCCAGGTCGAGCTTGCGGTAGTCGCACTCCAGGAGACCCCGCCAGCCGTCGTGGAAGCCGATCACCTCGTCGCCGTGGTCGACGACGGCGCGGTGTACGACGGACCGGATGACGGCGTTGAGGCCGGGGCAGTCCCCGCCTGAGGTGAGCACACCAATTCGCATGGCCCGGAATACCTTTGCAACGTGGGCTGGAGGCCGCACCACTCTGTCCGGCCCGATCGTCGCCAGCCTACCGGCGCGGGATGTCAGGACCGAACCTGCCGTCCGACTGCTGGACAGCCGCCCGGGGCTCCGCGACGGACCCGCGAGGGGTACGTACGGGCCGCCGGGCGGGCCGTGAGCGGGGCCTCAGGCGGGCTGGACGGCCGCGTTGATGCGCTCCGCGCGCAGCGCGTCGTACCAGCGGTCGTCGGTCGGCGGCAGCGCGTTGACGTCCAGCGCCAGCTTCAGCAGCAGGTCCGCGATGTGCGGATTGCGTGCCATGACCGGGCCGTGCATGTACGTACCGAAGACGGTGTCGTTGTACGCGCCCTCCGTACCGTCCCCCGTGCCGTTGCCCTTGCCCAGCCTGACCTGCGCGAACGGCCGGGCCGTCGGGCCGAGGTGGGTGACGCCCTGGTGGTTCTCGAATCCGGTCAGCTGCGGCAGGCCGAGCCGCGGGTCGATGTCGCCGAGGACGTCACCGACACACCGCTCGCCCTCACCGCGGGTGGAGACCACGTCGAGCAGCCCGAGGCCGGCCTCGCGCTCGCCCAGGTCGTTGATGAACTCGTGGCCGAGGATCTGGTAGCCGGCGCAGACCGAGAACACGATCGCGCCGTTCGACACGGCACGGCTGAGCCCGCCGTCCCGGCGCAGCCGCTCGGCGGCCAGCCGCTGCGGCCGGTCCTCACCGCCGCCGATCAGATAGATGTCGCCGGAGGTCGGGATCGGCTGGTCACTGCGGACGTCCACGCGCGTGACACCCAGGCGGCGCTGTCTGGCACGGCGCTCCACGACCAGCGCGTTGCCCTGGTCGCCGTACGTGCTCAGCAGGTCTGGATAGATCCACACCAGCCGCAGGCTGCTCTCGCTCATGTTCGCTCGCCTTTCCGAAGCTCTCTGGGTCCGGGGGTCCATCGGTCAGTTACCGACCCTTCGGCGCAGGTCCTGGAACGCGGTGTAGTTGGCGATCGCCTCGATGCGGCCCGGCGGTGCCAGCTGGACGGCCTCGTCCAGCGTCTCGCACACCCGGAAGTCGAGATTGGCCACTTCGAGACGGACGGCCAGGTCGAGCTTGCGGTCCCCGAGGACGAAGATCGGATGCCCGGCGAGCCGGGTGTAGTCCACGTCCCACAGCCAGGAGGTGTCGGTGCCGTCGGCGCCCCGGGCGTTGACGGCCAGCACGACGGGCGTCGGCGGCGGGTCGATCAGGGAGAACGTCTCCAGCCAGCCCGCCGGGTTCTTCGCCAGCAGCAACCGGATGTCGCGGTTGTGGAAGGACACCACGTCGTACCGTCCCGCGACGGCCTGCACCTGGTACATCCGCTCCAGCGCCACCTGCGGCGGCACCCCGAAGGTCGCCACGACGGCGGCGGAGGTGGCCGCGTTCGACTTGTTCGCGCGGCCCGGCAGCTGGAGGTGGATCGGCCACGCCGACCCGTGCGGGTCCAGGACGTGGTCGCCGTGCAGGGCCCAGCTCGGCGACGGCCTGCGGAAACCGCACTCGCCGCAGAACCAGTCGTCCCCGGGGCGCTGCATCACACCACCGCAGGACGGGCACGACCAGGCGTCGTCCTTCCACTCCTGGCCCGCCGCCACCCACACCACGTTGGGGGAGGAGGAGGCGGCCCAGACGATCAGCGGGTCGTCCGCGTTGGCGATGACGACGGCCTTCGTACCGGCCAGGCCCTCACGCCACTTCTCGGCGAGCATCCGCGTCTCGGCGGCGCGGTCGAGCTGGTCGCGCGAGAGGTTCAGCAGTGCGATCGCCTTCGGCGTGGTGTCCCGCGCCACACCGGCGAGGTACTTCTCGTCCACCTCGATCACGCCGTACTTCGCGTCGGAACCGCCCGCCAGGGCGGAGGTGATCCCCGCCGGCATGTTGGCGCCGAGCGCGTTCGACACGACGGGTCCCGCGGCGCCCAGCGCCTCGGCGATCAGCCGTGTGGTGGTGGTCTTGCCATTGGTCGCCGACACGAGGATGACGTCCAGGTGCTGCGCCAGCCGCCCCAGCAGATCGGGGTCGAGCTTCAGCGCCACCTTCCCGCCGATCACCGATCCGCTGCCGCGGCCAGCCGCGCGCGACACCGCCGCCGCGGCCTTGCCCGCCGTCACGGCCAACTTGGCCCGCGGCGACAGCGGCTCCGTGTTGCCTGCCATCGTCCTTGATCCTCCTTGCGTCGGTCCGTGGGTCAGCCTATCGAGATCCGGCCAGGGCCCCGAACCGCGGCACCGGGCAGAAGGCGGAGGTCACGCTGGACCGTACCCTGAGCGTCATGCGAAACCGTCCGATCCCCGGCAGTTCCGGGCGAGTACGAGCCATGAGATTGCTGGGCGATCCGGTGCTGCACGCCCCCTGCGCACCCGTCACCGACTTCGGTCCCGCGCTCGCGGCGCTGGTCGAGGACCTTTTCGCGACGATGTACGAGGCCCGGGGTGTCGGCCTGGCGGCCAGTCAGATCGGGGTGGACCGGCGGGTGTTCGTGTACGACTGCCCGGACGACGAGGACGTCCGTCATCTCGGGCACCTCGTCAATCCCCGGCTGACGGAGGTGGACGGCATCGTCCTCCGCGGGCCCGAGGGCTGTCTCTCGCTGCCGGGCGTAGAGGCCGGAACCGAGCGGTACGACCGGGCCGTCGTGGAGGGATTCACCCTGGACGGCGCGCCGGTACGGGTCGAGGGCACCGGCTTCTTCGCCCGCTGCCTCCAGCACGAGTGCGACCACCTGGAGGGGACGGTGTACACCGACCGGCTCACGGGGTGGCGCAGGTCGAGGGCGCTGCGGGCGGGGCGCCGGGTGCCGGGCGTCCGTACGGTCTGATCTCCGGTACGCGGAACCCGTACGGCACCGGTCCGTACCGCCCTCGTCCTGGTCGGGGGCACCTCAGAACGCCGGTCCGCCCGTGCGGTCGCCCGCGACCGCCAGCCGGCCCCACAGCAGGTCCGCCAGGCTGTGCACCAACTGCTCGCGCGGGCACGGCCGTTCGCCGAGCCACCAGTCGCCCGCGCCGTGCATCATGCCGACGATGCCGTGGCCCCAGACCCGCGCCAGCTGCTCGCTGCTGGGACCGAGGTCGACGCGCTCCTCGATGACCTTGGCCAATTCCTCACCCAGGCGCCGCAGCAGCGGGACCGAATGCCGGCCCACGTCGAAGCCCTGCTCGGACGGCTGGCTGTCCTCGGCCGGATGCATCAGGAAGCGGTAGACCTGTGGCCTCGCCTCGATCGCCGCGAGGTACGTGTCGAGCGTCGCCTCCACCCGCTGGCGGCGCTCCGCGGGCGCGTCGAGCGCGGCCCGCAGGGCGTCCAGCAGCGCGTCCGTGTGGCGCTTGGCCAGTGCCCGGTACAGCCCGCCCTTGTCGCCGAAGTGCCGGTACAGGATCGGCTTGGTGATGCCCGCCTCGGCGGCGATGGCGTTCATGGAGGCCTGCGGGCCGTCCCGGAGCACCACCCGGTCCGCGGCTTCCAGCAGTTGCCGCCGGCGTTGCCGCGCCGATCGCTGCTGCTCGGCCTGCTGTGTGGTCTCCATCGTGTCTCTCCCCGCCCTGCGATATATCCGTGACGCCCGGGCAACGTAACACCCCGCCCCCAGGCAATGCCGCCCGCTCCTTGGCCGGTTGACATCGGCTACTTGCGGGTAACAGACTGCGGTTACCGCCAGTAACAAACGCAGGCGACACAGTACCGGAGGGGCACGATGGCCGAGTTCACGCTCGAACTCAACGACGACCAGAAGCAGGTACGTGACTGGCTCCACGGCTTCGCCGCGGACGTCATCCGCCCGGCCGCCGCCGAGTGGGACGAGCGTGAGGAAACTCCCTGGCCGATCATCCAGGAAGCCGCCAAGATCGGAATTTATTCCCTCGACTTCTACGCCCAGCAGTACTTCGACCCCACGGGCCTCGGGATCCCCCTCACGATGGAGGAGCTGTTCTGGGGCGACGCGGGCATCGCCCTGTCCATCGTCGGAACGGGCCTGGCGGCCGTAGGAGTCCTCGCCAACGGTACGGAGGAGCAGATCGGCACGTGGGTGCCGCAGATGTACGGCGACGCCGACGACGTGAAACTGGCGGCCTTCTGCTCCTCGGAACCCGACGCCGGCTCCGACGTGGCCGCCATGCGGACCCGCGCCGTCTACGACGAGGCCAAGGACGAATGGGTCCTCAACGGCACCAAGACCTGGGCGACCAACGGGGGCATCGCCCACGTCCACGTCGTGGTCGCCGTCGTCGACCCGGCCCTCGGCACCAAGGGCCACGCCTCCTTCGTCGTACCGCCCGGTACGCCAGGACTCTCCCAGGGCCAGAAGTTCAAGAAGCACGGCATCCGGGCCTCCCACACCGCCGAGGTGGTTCTGGAGGACGCCAGGATCCCCGGCCACTGCCTGCTCGGGGGCAAGGAGAAACTGGACGAGCGGCTCGCCCGCGCCCGCGAGCGCGCGGCGGCGCCCGGCGCCGAGCGGGTGCGGAACGCGGCCATGGCCACCTTCGAGGCCTCCCGCCCGGCGGTCGGCGCGATGGCGGTCGGCACCGCCAGGGCCGCGTACGAGGTCGCGCTCGACTACGCCAGGACCCGCACCCAGTTCGGCCGGCCGATCATCGACAACCAGGGCATCGCCTTCCAGCTGGCCGACATGCGCACCCGCATCGACGCCGCGCGCCTGCTGGTGTGGCGGGCGTCCTGGATGGCGGCGGCGGGGCGGCCCTTCGAGGCGGCCGAGGGCTCGATGTCGAAGCTGTACGCCAGCGAGACCGCCAAGGAGGTCACGGCGCAGGCCGTCCAGATACTCGGCGGCAACGGCTACACGCGGGAGTACCCGGTGGAGCGCATGCACCGCGACAGCGCGATCTACACGATCTTCGAGGGGACCAGCGAGATCCAGCGCCTGGTCATCGCCCGCACGCTGTCGGGCATGCCGATCCGCTAGGGCGTGTGCGCTCCCGTACGGCCGTCCCCGCCGGAACCTCCCGGCGGGGACGGCCGTACGGCGGTCGGCGGTCAGGCGGTCAGCTGGGCCTCGACGGCCGCGACCAGCTCCGGTGCCCCGGGCTCCGTGGTCGGCCGGAAGCGGGCCACGACCTCGCCCTTCGGGGAGAGCAGGAACTTCTCGAAGTTCCAGCTCACGTCGCCCGCGCCGCCCTCGGCGTCGGCCGTCTTCGTCAGCTCCACGTACAGGGGGTGACGAGCGTCACCGTTCACCTCGGTCTTCTCCAGCAGCGGGAAGCTGACCCCGTACGTCGCCGAGCAGAACGTCTGGATGTCCTCGGCGCTGCCCGGCTCCTGCCCGGCGAACTGGTTGCAGGGCACCCCGAGCACGGTGAACCCCCGGTCGCCGTACTCCTTCTGGAGCCGCTCCAGGCCGGCGTACTGCGGGGTGAGACCGCACTTGGACGCCACGTTCACCACCAGGACGGCCTTGCCCTCGTACGCCGCGAGCGAGGTCGGCTCACCGGCGAGGGTGCGCAGCGGAATTTCGTACAGAGTCATCCTGGGTCTCCTTGGTGCAGGCGGTGGTCCTCCCCCCATTGTGGACCTGCCGACGAGGCGGCGGTCAGGGGGCTCGGTGCTCGCGGACCGGGCCGGCCGTACCGGCGCGGCGGCCGGGGTGGTAGACGTGGGACATGCCCGATTCCCCGCTGCCGGACCTGTTCCCGCCGGACGGACCCGCGGCCGGTCCGCCCCTGCCGGGTGCCGTGCCGGAGCCCGCCGGCCGCCTGGTCCGCTGCCGTATGTGCGGCCGCCCGCTGAGGGGTACGGCGTCCCGGCGCAGCGGTCTGGGGCCCGACTGCGACGCCAAGCTGCACCCGCCCGCGCCGGACGTCAGGACCCGGCGGCGCGAGGCCGACCAGGACCCGATCCCCGGCTTCTGACCCGGCGGCCCCTTGCCTATCCCTCGACGGCGTGGCGCCGGAAGAGACCTTCCTGCACCACCGACACCAGCAGCGTGCCCGCCCGGTCGTAGATCCGGCCGCGCGCCAGGCCCCGGCCCCCCGTCGCGATCGGCGACTCCTGGTCGTACAGGAACCACTCGTCGGCGCGGAACGGGTGGTGGAACCACATGGCGTGGTCCAGAGATGCCATGTCGAACCCGCGCGGGCCCCACAGGGGCTCGACCGGGATGCGTACGGCGTCCAGCAAGGTCATGTCACTCGCGTACGTCAGCGCGCAGGTGTGCACCAGCGGGTCGTCGCCCAGCGGCCCCACCGCGCGCATCCACACCGCGCTGCGCGGATCCGCGTCCTTGATCTCCTCCTGGGTCCAGCGCAGCCGGTCCACGTACCGGATGTCGAACGGCTGGCGCCTGGCCATCCGCTCCAACGACTGCGGCAGCGCGCCCAGATGCTCCCGTACCTCCTCCGCGACCGTCGGCAGCGACTCGGGGTCGGGGAAGTCCAGGCGCGGCGGCAGCTGGTGCTCGATCCCGCCCTCCTCGGGGCGGTGGAAGGAAGCCGTCAGATTGAAGATCGTCCGGCCCTCCTGCACGGCTGTCACCCGGCGGGTGGTGAACGACCGGCCGTCCCTGACCCGCTCCACCTGGTAGACGATCGGCACGCCGGGACGGCCCGGGCGCAGGAAGTACGCGTGCAGCGAGTGGACCGGCCGGTCGCCGTCGGTGGTACGGCCGGCCGCGACCAGCGCCTGGCCCGCGACCTGGCCGCCGAAGACCCGTTGCAGGGACTCCTGGGGGCTGCGGCCGCGGAAGATGTCGACCTCGATCCGCTCCAGATCGAGGAGGTCGACGAGCCGCTCGGCGGGGTTGGTCATGGTGTGGTGTGCTCCTTGTCGCCCTTGTTCTCCCGATCGGGTCTCAGCGCACCGCGGAGAGCTGGCCCACCGACGTGACGCGCAGGACGGCCCGGCCCTCCTCGTCGGACGCCGCGAGGTCCACCTCCGCGCCGATGCCCCAGTCATGATCGCCGTTCGGGTCGGCGAACGTCTGCCTGACCCGCCACAGGCCGTGCTCGGCGTCCTCCTCGATGGCCAGCAGCTTGGGCCCGCGGGCGTCGGGACCCGTGCCCAGGTCCTCGTACTCGTCCCAGTACGCGTCCATCGCCTCGCCCCACCGGTCCGCGTCCCAGCCCGACTCGCCGTCCAGCTCGCCCAGATCGTTGACGCGGTCCAGCGCGGCCAGCTCCACGCGGCGGAACATCGCGTTGCGCACCAGGACCCGGAAGGCCCGCGCGTTGGCCGTGACCGGCCGTACCTGGTCCGCCTTCTCCTGCGCCTGCTCGGCCGTCTCCACCTCGGGGTTGGCCAGCTGCTCCCACTCGTCCAGCAGGCTGGAGTCCACCTGACGGACCATCTCACCGAGCCAGGCCGTCAGATCCTCCAGATCCTCCGACTTGAGATCGTCCGGAATGGTGTGTTCCAGCGCCTTGTACGCGCCCGCGAGATAGCGCAGGACGATGCCCTCGGTCCTGGCCAGCTCGTAGTGGGACGTGAACTCCGTGAACGACAGCGCCCGTTCGTACATGTCCCGGATCACGGACTTGGGCGAGACGGGGTGGTCGCCGACCCACGGATGGCTGGTGCGGTACACGTTGTACGCGTGGACGAGCAGCTCCTCCAACGGCTTCGGGTACGTGATCTCCTGGAGCCGCTCCATCCGCTCCTCGTACTCGATCCCGTCGGCCTTCATCGCGCCGACCGCCTCGCCGCGCGCCTTGTTCTGCTGGGCCGCGAGGATCTGCCGCGGATCGTCCAGCGTGGACTCGACGACCGACACCATGTCCAGTGCGTACGACGGCGATTCGGGGTCCAGCAGCTCGAACGAGGCCAGCGCGAAGGTGGACAGCGGCTGGTTGAGCGCGAAGTCCTGCTGGAGGTCGACGGTGAGCCGGACGATCCGGCCCTCCGCGTCCGGGGTCTCCAGGCGCTCCACCACCCCGCCGTCCAGCAGCGAGCGGTAGATGGCGAGGGCCCGGCGGATGTGCCGGAGCTGCTGCCTGCGCGGCTCGTGGTTGTCCTCCAGCAGGTGGCGCATCGCCTCGAAGGCGTTGCCCGGCCGGGCGATGACCGACAGCAGCATGGTGTGCGTGACCCGGAAACGCGAGGTCAGCGGCTCGGGATCGGAGCCGATCAGCTTGTCGAAGGTCGTCTCCGACCAGGCGACAAAGCCCTCGGGCGCCTTCTTCCTGACCACCTTGCGGCGCTTCTTCGGGTCGTCGCCCGCCTTGGCGAGCGCCTTCTCGTTCTCCACGACGTGCTCGGGCGCCTGCGCGACGACCAGCCCGGCCGTGTCGAAGCCGGCCCGCCCCGCCCGCCCGGCGATCTGATGGAACTCCCGGGCGCGCAACGTCCGTACCCGCGTGCCGTCGTACTTCGTCAGGGCGGTGAACAACACCGTACGGATGGGCACGTTGACGCCCACGCCGAGCGTGTCCGTACCGCAGATGACCTTCAACAGCCCTGCCTGCGCGAGCTTTTCGACCAGGCGCCGGTACTTGGGCAGCATGCCCGCGTGGTGCACCCCGATCCCGTGCCGTACGTACCGCGAGAGGTTCTGGCCGAACTTGGTGGTGAAGCGGAAACTGCCGATCAGGTCGGCGATCCGGTCCTTCTCCTCGCGGCTGCACATGTTGATGCTCATCAGCGACTGCGCCCGCTCCACGGCGGCGGCCTGCGTGAAGTGCACGATGTAGACCGGCGCCTGCTTGGTCTCCAGCAGCTCGGTCAGGGTCTCGGTGATGGGCGTGAGTTTGTACTCGTAGTACAGCGGCACCGGCCGGGTCGCCGACCGGACGACCGTGGTCGGCCGGCCCGTACGGCGGGTCAAATCCTCCTCGAACCGCGACATGTCGCCGAGGGTCGCGGACATCAGGATGAACTGCGCCTGCGGCAGCTCCAGGATCGGGATCTGCCAGGCCCAGCCGCGGTCCGGCTCCGCGTAGAAGTGGAACTCGTCCATCACGACCTGGCCGACATCCGCCTGCTTGCCGTCCCGCAGCGCGATGGAGGCGAGCACCTCCGCCGTGCAGCAGATGACCGGGGCGTCGGCGTTGACGGACGCGTCGCCGGTCAGCATCCCGACGTTCTCGGTGCCGAAGAGCTTGCACAGGTCGAAGAACTTCTCCGAGACCAGCGCCTTGATCGGCGCGGTGTAGAACGTGACCTTGTCCTGCGCCAGCGCGGCGAAGTGCGCACCCGCCGCGATCAGGCTCTTCCCGGAGCCCGTGGGGGTCGAAACGATCACGTTGGCCCCGGAGACCACCTCGATCAGCGCCTCTTCCTGAGCCGGGTAGAGCGTGATGCCCTCGCCCTCGGCCCAGGTGGTGAAGGCCTCGAAAAGGGCGTCGGGGTCGGCGGTCGGCGGCAGCTGATCAATGAGGGTCACCACCCCATCTTGCCTGCCTCACGCCCTCCGGCGGGAACCGGCCGCTCGGCCGAAGATCATGAGCGGTACTCTGCCCTGTCAACTGAGCTTCACCACAACTGAAATGGGGCGGGTACGCGCATGATGGGACCGGCACACTCACTGTCAGGGGCTGCGGCCTGGCTGGGGGTGGGCGCCGCGGCGGCCGCCGCCGGCCACAGCATGCCGTGGCCTGTTCTGGTGGTCGGCGCGCTGATCACCGCGGGGGCCGCGCTGGCCCCCGACCTGGATCACAAGGCCGCGACGATATCGAGGGCGTTCGGCCCGGTCTCGAAGCGGCTCTGCGAGATCGTCGACAAGCTGTCGTACGCCGTCTACAAGTCGACGAAGAAGCCCGGCGATCCCCGCAGGAGCGGGGGGCACCGCACCCTCACGCACACCTGGCTGTGGGCCGTCGCGATCGGCGCGGGCGCGTCGGGGCTGGCGCTCGTGGGCGGGCGCTGGGCGGTGCTCTTCATCCTCTTCGTGCACCTGGTCCTGGCGGTGGAGGGGCTGCTGTGGCGGGCCGCGAGGATGTCGAGCGACATCTTGGTGTGGCTCCTGGGGGCGACGTCCGCGTGGAATCTCGCGGGCATTCTGGACCAGCCCGGCAACGGCTCGGACTGGCTGTTCAGCGCGCCCGGCCAGGAGTACCTGTGGCTGGGCCTGCCGATCGTGCTCGGCGCGCTGGTCCACGACATCGGGGACGCGCTGACGGTCTCGGGCTGCCCGATCCTGTGGCCGATCCCGCTGGGTCGTAAGCGGTGGTACGCGCTGGGCCCCCCGAAGCCGATGCGGTTCCGTGCCGGTAGCTGGGTGGAGCTGAAGGTTCTGACGCCGGTGTTCATGATCTTGGGGGCGGTGGGGGCCGCGGGGGCTCTTGGGGTCTTCTAGACGTTGCGCCCGTTGTCCGTTGCGCTTACTGCTTGTCCTCAATCGCCGGACGGGCTGGGTGTGCCGTGGTGACGGGGGGCGGGGCCTGCGGAGGTACGTATGTCCGGACTGCATGTTTTACGGCGCCTCAGGGTCTCCGGACATTCACGGTAGTCATGCGCCACACAACACGCTTTACGTCCGGACACACGCACCTCCTCCGACCCCACCCCCCTCACGCCGCCGGGAGACTGAGCTTGTTCTTTATCTACCAAGATCTTCCAGGCTTGCTGATGGCCTTGAGGGTCTCGGGCCGCTTGACGGTCTTAGGCCTGTCCCGTAAATGATCTCTGACCGGTGTGGACGTGGTCGGACCAGTCCGACCGGTCGCCTATCCGGCGAGGTTGAGGTTGTACATCCGGGCAATGCCGAGCATGGCGTGATGGACACCGTCGCCTCTGAGGCGGCAGTCGCGGAGGATCTTCCAGGTCTTCATGCGGGCGAAGACGTGCTCGACGCGGGCGCGGACCTGCTTGTGGGACTTGTTGTGGACCTGCTTCCAGACCGGCAACTCCTCGCCTTTCCGGCGTCGGTGAGGCATTACGAGCCCGGTGCCCGGGTAGCCGCCGTCGGCGATCGTCATGGTCTTGCCGACGGCGGCCTTCGCGCCGGACTCCCCCCATGCCTTGCAGTCGTTGCGGTTGCCGGGCAAGGGCTTGCCGACCACGACGACAAGCCGGGTATCGGCGTCGATGACGACCTGGTGGTTCGTGGAGTACCGATAGTTCTTGGACTGCTCGGCGATGGTGTGGTCGCGGGTGGGCACCAGGGTGCCGTCCACGATCAGCACGGTGTCCTTCGCGAACCGCTTCCGGGGCTGGAGGGCGAGCATCGGCCCGAGATGATCGATGATCCGGTCCGCCGCCGACTTGGAAACCCCGAACAGCGGGGCCAACTGGCGCATGGTCAGGTTCGTGCGCCAGTAAGCCGCGACCAGCAGAGCCCGGTCCTCCAGCGGCAGACCCCACGGCCGGCCCCTGCGGGCCGCGTCCGCGCCCTCCGCCGTAGAACCGTCACCCACCTCCCGAACAGACGGGGGCTCAGCCCGGTGAACGGGGCTATCCAGGACGGCTCCGACGCCGTGATCACACCAGACACCACAAGATCGTTTCATGGTGCCCAGCACAACGTCGAGAATGCTCCTATGACTGAAGAACTAGTGAGGTTCATCGAGGCGCGGCTGGATGAGGAGGCCGACTTGGCCCGGCGCTGCGACGGTGACGACGGATGCGGGACGTGGACTGCCAACGGACACACGGTCGACTTCTGCCAGGCCGACCTCTCCAGCTTCCACCCCACGATTGCTCGACACGTGGCTCTGCACGACCCGGCCCGCGTCCTGCGCGAGATCAAAGCCAAACGGCGCATCCTGGCCCGTCACGCCCGCGATCCCTGGCCGTGCCACGACCTGCGTGACCTTGCTTCGCCCTACAACGACCATCCTGACTTCCCCGCACGGGCCTGAAGCGGCACAGCACACGAACAGAGGCCCCAGCAAGGCCGCGCGCCCGACCGAACGCCGCCCTCTGGAGATCAATTTACGGGACAGGTCTTTGCCGACGTCGTAGCGGGGTGACGGGGCTCATCGACGCGAATCCGAAGCTGCAGTGTCAGCCACGGCAAGGGCGGGGAGATCTCCGTGCGCTGGTGACCGACGTGTGGCCGATTCGAGCAGGCTGTACGAGACGTTGTTCGAGAACGTCGGGCCGGGTCCTGACTCGTGCGGACTACCCCCGGCGATTCGCGGCCGGTCGATGAAGGCAACCGTCTCTAGGGTCAAGGCTGAACGGTCGACGGGATTCCCCGGGGCCGGACCCTGACCCCGGGGAATCCCGTCAGCCCTGGGGGAAACGCGAGGAATAGATGACACGAGCACGAACACGTCTCGCCCACGGAGCCGCGACGCTGGCCGTCACGGGAGCCCTGATGTGTGGGACGGGAACGGCGTCCGCCGCGCCGAGTGTCCAGGCCGCAGCCTGCGGGACCACCCTGGCCAGCTGGACCGGGGCCGAGGACGCGGCGTCCTTCGAACTCAAGCAGGACTACACGACCGAAAACGGGGTCTACCCCCGAACGTTCACCCTCGAGCTAAAGCAGGGCGCTGTGACCGGCAAACTGTTCATGGAAAAGGGCGCGAAGACCTTCCCGCTCGAGGAGAGCAAATACAATTCCCGAAACGTGCACAAGAACACCCTGGAACTCAACGTCTTGGTTAAGGCCGAAGATGACGAGTTTCCCGAGTTTCTCCCTCTTGCCGCGACCGAGTGTGACGCGAACGGTCAGGTCACCAAGGCGTATATGACACACCAGGACGGCAACGGCCACGCCGTCCGTACCTCCTGAGCTTGTTCTTTTTCTTCCGGTCTCGAACGACGTCTCGAACGGGGTCACTCACCAGGGAGTTTGCCGGACGTGGGGGCGGCCTTCGCCTGATCCTGTGCTCCGACCCAGGAGCGCACGTGACCGAGACGAAGGCCGTGATGGCGATCTGCCGCCTGATGATGTCCGCCCGGAAGCGTTCGCGGAAGCGTCACGCTTCCGGGGCGCTTTCTACGCATGCCTGACCGCCAGGCGCGACGAATTGTTCGAGTTGGTGGACGCGGTGCTGTGTGCGGACGGCCCGGTGAAATCGCCGGTGGATCTGACGTTGGTGCCCGAACATTGCCGTGGGCACGGTGCGTTGTACGGCGCCCTCAACCGCGGCGGGGTGGACGTCGACCGTCTGCGGACGGTGCTGGCCGGGTTGCCGATGCCGCGTTTCGAGGGCGGACGCCTGGTGCTCGCGGTCGACGTGTCACCGTGGCTGCGCTCAGACGCGCCGTGCTCGGCAGACCGGCTGTTCTGCCACGTCTACGGCCGGGCGAAATCCGCGTCACAATTCATCCCGGGCTGGCCGTACTCCTTCGTCGCCGTCCTCGAACCGGGAGCCACCTCGTGGACGGCGATCCTGGACGTGGTCCGGCTCGGACCCGAAGACGATGCGACCGCCGTCACCGCCACCCAGCTCCGCACCGTGGCCGAGCGGCTCATCTCAGCCGGCCAGTGGGCGCCCGGCGACCCGGACATCACGATCGTCAGGGACGCGGGTTACGACGTCACCCGCCTGGTCTGGGTCCTGCGGGATCTTCCTGTCGAGTTGGTCGGGCGGATCCGCAGCGACCGGGTGATGCGGCTGCCAAAGCCCTCGCTCAAGGAGTACGCCCTGGCCTATGAAGCCGTATCTCAACCGAACGTGATCGTTTGATTCTCGCTGGTCAGGCATGGTTTCGGTCGGGGCGAGGGAGAGTTCCGACGTTCTGTTCCGCTTGATCGGTGAAGGGTGTGCGGTGGCGTCGATTCTGGGGTTGCTGGAGGTGCGGGAAGCGGCTGCTCGCGAGCGAGTCGAGGATCTGCGGGAGGCGGCGGCCCGGGCGGCTGCCGTTCTGGAGGCGGCCGAGATCGAGCTGGACCGGCGGGTGATCGCGCGGGAAGAACTCCTCGAGGCCCTGGCCGTGTCCGCTGCCGAGACCACCGCCGCGACTGAGGCAGAGACGGAGACGGAATCGGTGTGTGAGCCCGCGCCGTTGGCGGGAACGATGGTGCCGTCCTGGCGGGATGGTCTGCCGACGGCTGTTCTCGCGCCGGACTACCAGCGGATCCTGGGCATTGTGGCGGACCGGTCGGGCCAGGAGTAGGTGAGGGCCAAGGAGATCGCGGTGGTGCTGGGGCTGGAGCCGACGCCGGCGAAGGTGGAGGGCGTGCGGTCGAAGGCGAGGCGGCTGGCTGAGCGCGGGTGGCTGGTCCTGGAGGCGTCGGGGATGTTCAGCCCTCGCCGCAGGTCCGTGGCCGGGCCAGGCGGCGGCTCATCCTCGTGATCATCGACCATTGGATCATTGCCTCGCTGGTGGCGGTCAGGGTTTCGTAGTCGCGGGCCAGACGGCGGGAATGCATCAGCCATGCGAACGTGCGCTCCACCACCCACCTGCGGGGCAACACCACAAACCCTTCCATGGTGTCGGTGCGCTTGACGACCTGGAGGGCGAGCGCGAGTTTCTCTCTCGCCCAGCCGATCAGGCCGCCGGTGTAACCGCCGTCGGCCCAGACCAGGGTGATCTCGCGGTGCAGGGTGTGCAGCCGCTAAATCAGGGGCACGGCCGCATCCCGGTCGCCGACGTTCGCGGCGGTCACCGCGACGACCAGCAGCAGGCCGAGCGTGTCGGTCACGATATGCCGTTTGCGGCCCGGCACCTTCTTCCCGCCGTCGTACCCGCTCGAGGAAAGCGGCACCGAGGCGGAGGCCCGCACCGACTGCGCGTCGATGATGCCCGCCGAAGGCTCCGCCTCCCGGCCCTCGCGCTCACGAACCTTCCCACCTAGCCGGTCATGGAACTCCGCGACCAACCCGTGCTCCCGCCACCGCCGGAAGAAGGCATAAACCCGGCCCCAGGCAGGGAAGTCCGCGGGCATCGCGCGCCAGGAGATCCCGCCCGCGACCAGGTACCGGATCGCGTCCAGCAGTCGGCGGTGGCAGTAACCCTCGGGCTGCCCGCCCTTGCCCTCCAACCAGGCGGGCGCCGGCAGCAACGGACGCACCGCCGCCCACTCCACATCCGTCATGTCCGAGGGATACCGACGCACCCGATCAGGATGATCAGCCGCGTTCCCGTACACGTGCGCGAGGCAATCACACGATGGAGGGACCGAGTTGAAGGCAACGGGGACGTGCGCGTACAACTGCGACAACAGGGCCTCCTGGAACCGCTCGGATGGGATCGCACCCCCGAGCTACCAAGAGGCCCTGCGCCTTCAAGCCCCGCCCACAAAAAGATCACCCGACCAGGAACCCTGTTCGACCACCACGTTCCAACACCGGTTGAGAAACGGCTTGTCAGTGTTGCCGTCAAACGACGCAGAAGCCCCACCGGAATTCCGGTGGGGCTTCTGCGTCGCGAATATTTCACCTTGCCTGATTTTAAGTAGATGGCTCGGCGTACATGCCTATCGAACGCCTCAGCTCGTCTATTTCGGCTCTATAACCACTACTCCCCACGAAACTTTCCTCTGCGGGGCGACAGTGCGAGTACCGCATACCAGGATCTTCAGGGATGCACCGCTTGCCATTGAACACAGGTAGGACGCCGTCCTCCCGAAGACAAGAATTCCTTGACTCCTCGCCGAACAAGATCGATAGGAATTTCCGAATTGGCGGGAAACTCCGTCATGTGCCCCTGGATGTAATACACAGGAGAGCGACCGAGCGATCCCAAGGTGACTACATTGCCACTGGAATCCAGGTAGGTAAGGATACCCACCTGGAGGTCCCTGTCGACCCCAACCAGCAGTTCATGATCGGGGAATCCGGAGGGCATGGAATCTCGCTCCAGAGAATGGATCTGAGCCAGGTTCTCGTAGACAGGACCACTCAGGAGTGAGTCGATCAACGAATCGACCTCCTCAGTCGTATGGAGGAGTGCCGGCCGCTCGCCGTGATCCCATCGATATCGTGCTTCAGCACGAGCCTGCATGATTAACGCCTCCCATATCTCCGGCTATTCCAGGCGCCACCCGAATCCTGCCAATGCACCGTAAGTGATCGATCGCCACCCAGCAGGGTGTCCAACACCTGGTCGCATCCCAATCTCACCGTACACGGACCCGTCGGAAAATTGATCACCAAATTCGCGTTCGCTATGCCGTCTCGCGCCATTATGGCGGCGAATTTTTGCTCGACATCACTGGCCCGCCACGAGGTGGACGTTCCAGGCAACACGCCTCGTTGACGCAGTGTGTCGTTGACCCAACCGATCAAAGCGGCGTCTTCTCTTGTATTGCCGCTGACCAGATCGTATGAAGCACCATCCTCGGCAACTGCACGACCTGAAGTCGGGCCCCCTTCTTGATAGGCCGGTAGCCTCGCGGCCTCCGTGTCGCGATTGAAGTTGCAGTTATGAACGAGTACCGGTGTGGCCCCCGCCAGCACATAGTACGTATGCAGGTCGGAGACCGTCAGGTTGTGGACAGCCGACTCCTGAGCCGTCCAACGTTCGATCGCGGTGATCTGGACGAAGGTGCCGGCGCTCGTCCGGAGCCACTGGCCCGGGCGGAGGTCGGTCGCGTCGATCCACTTGTCGAGTTCGGGGACCCAGAAGGGGTGGCCGTCGGTCGCGGTGACCTGGGCTGTCTTGGAGCCGCGCTTGCCGTCCGTGTCGATGGTGACCTTGACCAGGTGCTTGAGACCCTGGCCCTTGATCTCCGCGGTGACCGTCTCGATCCGGGTCTCCCCGGTCTCCGGGTCGGTCGCGACGACCTTGTCGCCGGCCTTGACCTTCTCGATCGGCTTGGTGGTGCCGTCGGCCATCAGCACCTTCGTGCCGGGCACGAAGCTGTTGCAGGTGCCGCCCTCGTCGACCTTGCCCGAGCCGCCGCCACCGGAACTGCCGCCCTTGGTGCGGGAACCGCCACCGGAACTGCCGCTGGGCTTGCTTCCGCCGGCCTTGCTTCCGCCGCCCTTTCCTGAGCCGGCCACGGAAGAGGCCTTCGGGGCCGCCTTCGCCTGAGCCTGCTTCTGGGCCGCGTTACCGGTCTTCTTGGCTTGCTGAAGCGCCCTGTCGCTCGTTCTCTTGGCCGCCTCCGCCGCCTTTTTCTTCGCCCTTTGCGCCGCTTCCTTCTTGGCCTTCTCTATCGCCAGTTTCTTGGCTCGCAGCGCCGCGGCCTCAGCCGCCTTCGCCGCCTTGAGAACGGCCTCGGCCGCCTTCTTCGCCGTCTTGAACGCCTGGATGGCGTCGATGGTGCGGTTGATGGCCTTGAGGACGGACGGGATCTTGCCGAGCTTCGTCCACGGAATGGCTCCGAGGATGATGCTGCCGCAGGACCACATGTCACCGCCGAAGCAGGCCATCGCGTCGTTGATGCCGATGAAGTCCTTCAGCGTCTCCCAGGCCACGGCGAGGATCACCGAGGTCAGGGACTTGCCCTGCATCGCCTGCGCCTGGGAGACCTGTGCCGCGCTCAGGCCAGCGCCCGCGAGGGCCGCGGCCCGCTCGGAGGCCGAGAGGCTGATGGACAGACCCGTCGGGTCGGCCATCGTCACCGGGTTGTTGTGCGCGTACGTATAGCCGTTGGACTGCATCGGGTCGTTCAGGTCGAGCACCGGGTCCGCGGACAGGAAGCGTCCGACCACCGGGTCGTAGAGACGGGCGCCGAGCGGCTGGTAGCCGGACGCGTCGTCCCTGGTCTTGCCCAGGAACCCGGTGTGGTTCTGGAGGCCGACATTGGCGGTGCCGCGCTCGTTGCCGAACGGGTCCTGCTTGCGGATCCGTACCGGCATGGTGCCGTACAGCCCGACCTCGGTGTACGCGCTGCCCTGGTGGTCCGTCGTCTGGGCGACCAGCGTCTCCGCACCGGTGCCGTAGGCGTAGCGCATGACCGCGCCGCCGGCCGCCGCGTAGGTGCGCTGGGTGCTGACCAGGACACCGCCCTTCTGGACGGTGACCTCGGCCTCGCCCAGATAGAGCGTGGCCTCCTTGCCGTTGACGGTCAGCAGCCGTCCGCCGTCGGGACCGTAGATGTGGCGGGTGTCGTTCTGCGGCTCCCACAGCTGCGCCGCGGAAGCGCCGTCACAGGTCGCCAGCACGATCGGGGTCGAGTTGGCGGTCGCGCCGCCCTGGGCCGCGAGGCACAGGCCGGAGGCGACATGGGTGAGCTGGCCGGTGGCACCGCGCTTCAGCTCCTGCGCGGCGGAGCCGTCGCACTTCTGGACCTGGACCGCCGACCCGGACGTGTTCGCCGCGGGCCGCAGGCACCACGTGTCGTAGACCGAGAGCGTGCCCCGGTTGGGATCGGTCTGGGTCGCACCCGGGGTGGGGGTGAACTTGAGGCTCTGCGCCAGCGAGCTGTTGCAGCCGTACAGCTGGACCGGCTGACTCGCCGCCGGCGTATCCGACTTGATGTCGAGGCACTTCTGCGCCGGACCCACGTACGGGGTCCTGCCGCCGCTGCCCTGACCGGTGATCCGGTCGACCTGGCCGTCGTACGTCCAGGTCAGTTCCTGCTTGTCGCCGTTCTCGGTGGAGGTGACGGACTTGGTCTCACCCGTCAGCTCGTACAGGCGCTGCGCCTCGGTGGTGACCTGCGCGCCGGCCGGGGTGGTGAACTTCTTGGTCACCTTGGCGAGCGTGCGGGGCTGGGTGCCGTCGGCCTTGCCGTAGGCGTAGTCGGTGACGGCGTCCTTGGCGGTGGTGCCGCCGAGGTCCTTCTCGGTCAGCTTCTTGCGGTTGCCGAGGAGGTCGTACTCGTACTCCTGCCAGTAGCCGGAGTTGTCCTTGCCGGCCGTCACGTTGACGGCGCCGTCGGCGCTCTTCGGGGTGGTGCAGTTCTCCTGGTCCTTCGAGGTCCAGGCGGTCTTCAGCTGCCCCATCGGGTCGTAGACGAAGCACTGCCGTTCCTCGATGCCCACCGACTGCTCGCGGACCGAGGTGACGTTGCCGGCCGGATCGTAGGCGTACGACCGGTTCGAGACGAGGTTGCCGGCGACGACGGAGGTGTCCGCGCCCGTGCCCGACTTCTCCCGGTAGACCAGCTGGTCCTTCAGCTCACCACTGGACTCGTCGAACGAGTTCTGCGTCCACACCCGGTACGGCTGCGCGCCCAGGGTGGAGCGCATGACCTGGCCGTACGGCGAGTAGACGGTCTCGGAGCCGTACCAGTCCTTGCCGGAGAGCGAGAGGGGAAGGCCCTCCTTGTTGTAGCGGACGACCAGCTTCTCGGCGTCGAACCCGCCCACCGGCGGAAGCGTGGCCTCTTCCAGCTGGCCCGTTTCCGTGTAGGCGTAGTTGTACGTGTAGTCCTTCGCCAGGCCCCACGTGTCGGCCATCTGCTGCGGAAGCGACAGCGTCGTGGAGGTCGGCTGGTAGTCGTTCGTGTAGCCGTTGACCTTCTGGGTGTACGCCAGACCGTCGGTGTAGCGGGTGGCGGTGGCGGGCATTCCCTTGCCGCCGGGGACGGCGCCGTCGTAGCCGTACTCGGCCAGCAGCGTGCCGGTGGCGCTGTTCAGGCGCTGCTGGGTGGGCCGGGACAGCTCGTCGTAGCCGTTCCAGACCTTGACGCCGCGGGCGTTGGTCGCGGTGAGCGGCCGGTCGCGGTGGTCGTACGTGTTACGGGTCGTGCCGGAGTCCGGGTCGGTGGACGTCTCCAGCAGACCCCGGTGGTCGTACGTCCACGACCACGGGCGCGTCGGATCTGCCGAGCTGGTGGCCTCGGCCAACTGACCGATGGCGTCGTACGTGTAGCTCGTCGACGTGAAGCCGCCGGGGGCCGCCGGGTTGAACGTGTCCGTACGGGTCGTCCGGCCCAGCGCGTCGGTGTAGACCCGGTAGGAGGAGGCCCCCTGCGGGTTGATCACCTTCGACCAGTCCTCGCCGTACTCGTAGCGGGTGGCCCGCTCCGAGTACTCCCTGGACGAGGTCTCCTTAGTGACGGGGTCGACGTACTTGAGGTACGGCGTCTCCTCGACCACACGGCCGAGACCGTCGTACTTGTAGCGGGTGATGTTGGGAATGGCCGTGTCGGCGAGGGGCGTGAACAGCTCGCCGGGCTTCGCCTCGTGGGTCAGGTAGGCGTTGTTGGTCTGCCAGACCTCACCCGAGCTGTTGTACAGCGTGTCGGTGATCAGGTGACCGCCGCCGGTGGCCTCCTCCTGCGTCTGCCGCTCCCGGCCCAGGCCGTCGTAGAGGGTGACGGAGGTCTCGATCCGGTTCTCCTGGCCACGCGAGTACGTGGTGACGTACGACGGCTTGCGCTTGCCGTCGTCGTCGTCCGGGTCCACGTCCGGGATCGTGTAGACGGCCCGGAAGTCCGGCACCGCCGTCGCCGACGGGGTACGGCCCGGGGCCCAGGCCTCGGCGAGCCGACCCAGCGGGTCGTACACGGCCTCGCTGACCTTGTTGTTGGCGTCGGTCGTCTTCAGGGTGACCGAGCGGCCGGGCTCCAACTCCTGGATCTGGCTGTGGCCCAGCGAGTTCGTCTGGGTGACCTTGAAGACCTGCCCGGACGGCGGGTCGTAGGTGATCGTGGAGGGTTTCTGGTCCGGGTCGGTGCCCCGCACCACGCGGCCGACCTGGTCGAAGCCCGTGGTGCCGTTGGTCTGGAAGCCGGTGCCGGTGCCGTTCAGCGACCAGGACTCGGTGGCCAGACCACGGGTCGAGGCGCCGAGCGCCGCGCCGTACGCGCCGCCGTCGTAGGCGGTACGGGCCGCGCCGCTCAGGGTCGTGAGGTCGGTCCAGTTCGCGTTCGCGCAGAGGGTCGGGGAGCTGAGCACCTGCTTGGTGAGGCCGATGAGGTTCTTGTCGGTGTCGTGCACGTACTCCGACTTGACGCACGACTCGTCGCCGGTCCTCTCGGTGTCACCGGAGGACTCCACCAGGATGGGCAGGCCGTACGTCGGCTCGTACGTCGTCAGGGTCTCTACGGTCCGCAGGGTGCGCTTGTCGTCGCTCTTCGTGCCGGAGGACTTCGTGTACGCGAATTCCTCGGGCTCGGTGACGCGCCAGGCGCGCAGGTCGCTCAGGCCGTCGTCGCGGTCGCGCCTGGCCAGTTCGGTGGCCTCGGGAACGGTGACGGAACGGGTGAGCCAGTTGCTGTCCGCGTCGGTGGCGCTCGTGTACGAGAGCTCCTCCGCGATGTGGCCGGCGAAGGGTTCCCTGTCCTTGGCGATCTCGGCGCCCGTGATGTCCTTGACGGACACGCTGTCGCCCATGCCCCGGAAGTAGCGGACGACGGCCTTGCTCTGCTTGCTGCCGATCTCGGGCTGCTCGGCGCCGGTGATCGTGGTGGTCTGCTCGAAGCCCGCGAACTGCGAATACGTACGCGTGGCCTTCTTGGTGAACTCCTGCTCGGCGAGCTTCCAGCCGGGGTTCTTGTAGTCGTACGCCGTCCTGGTGGCGTACGCGCCGTCGACGTCGGGGAGTTCCTCGATGCTGTCCACGACGTACTTGTGGAACCAGTCGATGTCCTGGAACTCGGGGTCGGGGTTCCAGTACACCGGATAGCACAGCCGGTCGTTGGACTTCAGCGCGGCCGTGTCCGTCTTGGCGGGCAGCGGGCCGTTGGCGCAGTCGCCCGTGGCCGGCTTGTAGGTGACGACGGTCTCGCCGCCGTACTCGTTGATGACCCGGCCGATACGCAGCCGGGAGAAGCCGGGACGCTGGGGGTTGACCGCCTTGACGCGGTTCGGCATGTCTTCGGCGTTGGGCTCGAAGCGCACCGGGTTGAGGGTGACCTTGGCGTCGGTCTTGCCGTTGCGGGCGTAGCCGGTACGGGTGATCGACTCCAGCCACAGGGCCGTGTTCGGGCCGGTCTTCAGCTCCGCGAAGTTCTGCGCGAGCCGGTACTCATCGACGACTTGGGGGGTGACGCCGGCCCGGCGCTGGGCCCACGTGGTGATCTGGCCGAGGCGCTTACGGGACCAGAAGGACGGCCCGGCGTTCCAGCACTTCTTGGCCTTCTCGCAGCGCAGGTCGGCCGGAGTGTCGTACCAGATGCGGTACTTGCCCGGATCCTTGGCGCTGAAATTCGCCTCGCTGCAGGTGACGGAGCCCTCGTCGTAGCAGCGCTCGTTGACGGTGAAGTCGACGCGGGCCGGGGCCGGGGCCGAGAAGACGCTCTCCTTGCGCTGCCCGTACTCGATGCGGGACAGGTAGCCGTCGCGGTGGTACTCGACCGGGGCCTTGAAGTTGAAGTTGCGCGCGTAGTAGTTGGCGTCGCGCTTCCACCACAGGGACATGGCGTTGCCGTGGACGTCCTCGACGTAGTCGAGGTTCCAGCGCCAGGCCTGGGTGCAGTAGGAGTGTGCCCAGTCGCCGGCCTTGTAGCAGGGTTCGTCCGCGTGGTTGCCGTACACCGGGACCGTGAGGACGGAGTCCGTGTACGGGTCGTCGTCGGCGGGGTCGGAGTTGCCTTTGTCGGACCAGCCCGGCAGCTTGTTCAGCCCGAAGTGGTAGCGGGTGCCGTCCTTGGTGGTGACGACCCAGTACTCACCGTCGTCGTCCCTGGTCGCCGTACGGGGGTCCTTGGAGGTGTCCTTGACCCGCTCGATCTTGGAACCGTCGCCGTTGGCCGTGAACCACTTGTTCTTGGTCTTGTCCCACACCAGCTCGGTGGTCGTGCCGCCGAGCGAGAGGGTGGCGTTCTCCGAGCCGTAACAGAGGTCCGCGGTGCGGTGCGTGGCGTTGTTGGAGCCGGACTTCTTCGAGTCCTCACGGCAGTTGGCGTACGTACGGGTGATGGAGCCCGCGTTGTAGTCCCAGCCGTCGCCGATCCAGGAGGCCTGGTTGTTGCTCGCGGACGTGCGGCCGTCGACCGACTGGGAGGAGTACGCCAGGTTCACGTTGGGCGCCGGGCCGCCGGCGACCTCGGGAACCTGCACCTGGTAGCCGTAGGTGAAGGCGCCGGACGACGAGCCCGCCGACCACGAACCGGAGGACAGCAGCGGCGAGGCGGTGAAGTCACCGGAGGCGGAGGCGCCGGTGTCCAGGAGACCGACGGCGGAACCGCCGGCCGCGGCGGCGGCAGGGAGAGCCGCGGTGCGTGCCGAGGCGCCCTTGGCGCCGCTGCCCGCACCCGCGCCGTTGCCCAGCAGGTCGGCGACGGGGACGGAGCCGGTGAGGATCTTGCGGGTCTTCGCGTTCTTCGCGGACGAGGTATGGGTGGGCGCGTCCTTGGCGGGCACCTCCTTCACCGTGCTGCGCAGCCGCTCGAACGACGCCGGGGCGTCCTCGACCGACATGGTCGTCGTACCGGCGTCGTCGGCGCACTCACCGGCGTCCGGGTCGGAGTAGACACAGTCGGGCAGCAGCACCAGGCCGAAGCGGTCGGCGGCCTGCGGGCCGTAGAGGTCGGCGAAGCCAGTGGTGTCGACGCTGAGCGCGACCTGCGCGGCCGGGTCGGCGGTGGCCGGCGGGGTGACCTTCATGATGACGCCCGAGACACCGGCGCTCTGGGACGCCTCGGGGGCGGCGAGGTCCACGGTCCACACGCCGGCGAGGGCGGCCGGGTCGGTGCCGACGGGAACGGCGACGGCTATCGGCAGCCCGTTGGACACCGGGACGGGCTCGCCGGGCACGCTGGTGGCGGTCAGCGGCGCGGTGCCGTTGCCCTCCAGCCAGGGGGTGACGGCCGTCGGCTCGTACGGGTCGATCGGCACCTCGGGCGCCGTGGTGAGCGTCTTCTCCGCGGTCTCGTCCGCGTCGAGCGACGTGCTCTTCGGCAGATCAGGCAGGTCGACCTGGGCGTCCTGGCGGTTCATGCCGGGTCCTGGCACGCCCCACGCGGGGCCGCTCAGGCTCGTCGCCGTGAGCACCGAGGACAACAGGAGGACAACCGCCGTACGGCGAAGCCGACTTCGCCGGCGTTGTGACGCCGTCATGGCAAGGCGTCCACGCCCCAGCCATGACAGTGGACCTGAAGCACGCATACGTGTCGACTCCCACCCAGGTATTACAGACAACGGATGAGGTGCGGAAACACCACAGAGCACGCGCTTACCTCAGGCACATGCCTCCGCACTATCTGTCATGTCCGTCGCGGGATTCAAGATCGAGGCATCGGGCGGAAAGCCGTCGAAGTGACCTGCGCCACGGGGCAGTTCGGGCCAGAACGCGCCGGAAGCCAACCTTTGCGCCGTACCGGATGAACCGTCAGATCCGGCTCACTCCCTTCCCATCAAACGGGCAAGGAAGTGCAAAGTGATCACCATCACCGCAGCTCCACGACCTGGGTAACATTTTCACAACTCCCTAACTTGTGGACGCTCCGTGTGGCTCGTGTAATCGTGTGGCCACCTATGCTCCACGGCCCGCCGAACGGTGCTGTCCTCGATGTCCCCCATCCGCCTGGTTCACACGGGAGTAGACCACCGTGTTCGCGTCGCCACCTCGCCTTCTCAGCCCTTTCGTGCGCACGCGCACCCGGCTGTCCCTGACTCTCGGCCTGGTACTGGCCGCACTCACCGCTGCTCTCCTCCCCTGGTGGCAGCCTCAGACTCCGCCGACGGCGCAGGGCACCCAGCAGAGCGACAAGTCGACGGACACGAAGCCGGTCTCGACCGGTCCGCGTGACGAGACCGCCGCTGTCGCCGAGGCCCGGCGGGCCGGCAAGCAGGTGCTCGTCGACACGGCGACCACCGCCACCGAGATGACCTGGGCACTGCCGAACGGGCAGATGCGCACCCAGATCCACGCGCTGGCGCAGCGTGCGAAGAACGCCGAGGGCCGATGGGCCCCGATCGACAACAAGCTGACGCGGACGAAGAAGGCCCCTCGCGGGCTCGGCATCGCTCCGGTCAACCCCGCCGTACCGGTGCGTCTCGCCGACGGAAGCGGCGGAAGCGCCGAGAGCGCGGAGAAGAGCCGCGCGGACCGTTCGTACGTACGTGCCCCGCAGCCGGGCGAGTCCGTCCTCGCCGAGATCGACATCAAAGGCCACACCCTCGCCTACACCTGGCCCGGCGCCCTGCCGGAGCCCGTGCTGGAGGGACCGCGGGCCCTGTACCCCGAGGTGCTGCCCGGTGTGGACCTCCTCCTCGTCGTCCGCGAGGAAGGCGGCCTCGGCCAGCTCCTGATCGTGAAGTCGCGTGAGGCGGCGCAGCAGCCGGCGCTCAAGACCATTTCGTACGGCCTGCGTTCACCGATGGCGGTCTTCCGCCAGGACGAGGCTCATGGCCAGGTGCTGGTCGAGGACGCGAAGGGTACGGAGATCGGCTCGATCCCGACGCCCTTCGCGTGGGACTCCGCCGGCCGTGACCCCGAGGTTCCGGACGACAGGCCGACGCCCCTCACCTCCACGGCGACGTCCGCGGACGTGTTGCGGCTGTCCGGCCTGAGCGGCGCCGAGCCGGGCGCGCTTCGGGCGCCGGTCCCGCTGAGCGTCGAGGGGGACGGGACCGGCACGGCCCGTCTGCGGCTGGACACCGCCGCCACGGGCCTGCTCACCGGCGAGGACGTGACGTTCCCGGTGTTCGTCGACCCGACCATCAACCCGGGCTGGCAGGCGTGGACGGTCGCGTACCGCCCGTACCCGAACACCAGCTTCTACAACGGCACCAACTTCAGCTCGGGCACCTCGGACGCCCGGGTGGGCCACGAGAACGACACCGGTGGTACGGCGCGGTCTTTCTGGCGCATCGGCTTCTCCAAGAGCCTGAAGGGCGCGACGATCTCGAAGGCGTCGTTCAAGGTGCTCAACAACCACTCGTGGTCGTGCACGAACCGTGAGTTCCAGTTCTGGCTGACCGGTTCCATCTCGTCGGGTACGACGTGGAACTCGCAGCCGAAATGGACCACGGAGCTGGACAGGAAGTCGTTCGCGCACGGCTGGTCGTCCGCCGACTGCCCGGACGAGTACGAGGCGTTCGACGTGAAGGCCGCGGCCCAGAAGGGCGCGGACAACGGCTCCTCCAACCTGACGTTCGGCATGCGGGCCACCAGCGAGTCCGACACCCAGACGTGGCGCAAGTTCAAGGCGACCTCCGCCACGATGGAGGTCACCTACAACCGCAACCCCACCGAGCCGGTCGACGGGGAGACCGTCCCCGGCGGCGACTGCCTCGTCGGCTCGCCCGGGCGCACGGTCGGCAAGACCAATCTGGTCCTGAAGGCGAAGGCCACCGACCCCGACGGCAATCTCAAGGGCCTGCGCTTCCGGTTCTGGAAGGTCGGCGCGGCCACCCCGGCGGGCACGCTGGCGACCAACCTGTCCGGCGGCTGGGCCTCGACGACGATCCCGTCCACCAGCCTGGCGGACAAGGCTACCTACTACTGGGACGTACGGGCCGAGGACTCCATCACACCGGCCGGTGTGTCCACGTACTTCCCGCCCGGCACGACGCCCTGCGCCGTGACGGTCGACGGCTCGGCGCCGCCGCCGCCGACCGTCACCAGTGAGGTGTTCAAGAGGGCCACCAACGACGGCGCGACGTGGGCGACGGTCAAGTTCGGCGGCACCGGGGCGATCACCTTCGCCTCCGAGGGCGCGGCCAAGTTCCGTTTCGGTTTCGAGGGCCTGAACTACACCGACGTGACGGCGACCGGCGGCGCGTACACCAAATCCGACCTGAAGCCGCCCCACGCGGGCCCGAACTGGCTGCACGTCTTCTCCCTCGACGCGACGGGGAACGTCAGCGCACGTACCGACTACGCCTTCTACGTCCCGCCCAAGGAGGCGGCCGACAGCCCCGGTGACGTGGGCGGCGACGGCATCGCCGACCTGCTGGCGGTCAACGCGTCCGGCAACCTGCTCTCCTTCCCGGGCAGCACGGACGGCGAGCTGTACGGCAGCATGGCCGGCGCCTACACCTCCGGCAACAAGCTCAACCCGGCCGGGCACTGGTACGACGCGACCGCGGGCAAGCCGGCGCCGCTGATCAGCCACTACCAGGACGTCTACCCCGGTGACGGCCTCAACGACCTGTTCGCCCGCACCCCCGACGGCGGATTCTGGCTGTACCCCGGCGACGGCTACGGCACCTTCAACGTCGACGACCGGATGAGGATCCGGTTGCCCTCCAACGCCCCGGCCCCCTCGACCTGGACCCAGCTCAAGGCGGTCGGCGACGTCACCGGCGACAAGCTGCCCGACGTGTTCGTACGCGCCGGAACCGCCTACTGGGCACTGATCGGCTACACCGGAGCGACCTTCCAGCAGGCGATCCAGATGAACTCCGACAGCTGGGCGCGCCGCGACATCGTCAACGTGGCGGACATCGACCTGGACGGCACACCCGACCTGCTGTGGCGCAACCTGGACCTCGGCTCCATCTACGTACGCCACGGCAAGCCCGGCGCGACGGCCGGCAGCGTGGACCTGAACTCGCTCACCACCGCGGCCAACTCCCGTGACGGCGACGTCTCGTACGGCGGAAGCTGGACCGAGGCCAACATCTCGACCGCCATCGGCATCCCGGACGTCAACAACGACAACATCCCCGACATCTGGGCCCGCTTCGCCTCCGACGGCCACGTGAGCATCTACCACCCGTCCACGACCAACACCAACGCGCCCGTGAAGACGGTCTCGACGGAGAACTGGAACGCCTACAAGACCTTCGGCTGACCCGCGGAAGGCAAGGGCCCCTGACCGGCACTCAGCCGGTCAGGGGCCCTTGCCGGCAGACAAGTCGGGCTGTACGCCGGGGTCCGTCTCCCGCGAATCCGACCCGCGGCCTTCTACCCGATCGACCCCATCCACATGCGACGTCCGAGTTCGTCCAGTTCCGTACGGCGCTCTTCGAACTCGGGCAGTGCCAGGCCCAGCAGCCGCCAGAAGTCCCCCTGGTGCCCAGGGACCTTGAGAAGCCGTATCTCAGCCGATCATGGAACGTGCGGGTCGAACAGGTTTCCCGCCGGGGTGATCTTCCCGTTGTGCGTGCATGAAGACAGGGCCTCTCGGTAGCTCGGGGATGCGAATCTGACCGAGCAGTGCCGGGAGGCCCTGGTGTCCTTGTTGTACGTGTCCGAGCCGGTCCGGTCCAACTCGGCTGCTCCATCGTGTGACTGCCTCGCGCATGTGTACGGCAACGCGGCCGACCATCCGGGTCGGGTGCGCAGGTATCCCTCGGACATGACGGACGTGGAGTAGGCGGCCGTGCGGCCGTTGCTGCCGGTGCCGGCCTGGCTGAACGGGCGGGGTGGACGCCCCGAGGGCTACTGCCACCGCCAACTGCTGGACGCGGTCCGCTACCTGGTCGCGGGAGGGATCTCCTGGCGGGCAATGCCAGCGGACTTCCCGGCCTGGGGCCGGGTCTACGCCTTCTTCCGCCGCTGGCGCGAACACGGGCTGATCACCGAGTTCCACGACCGGCTGCGCGGGAAGGTCCGTGAACGGGAGGGCCGTGAGGCCGAGCCCACGGCGGGGATCATCGACGCGCAGTCGGTGCGGGCCGCAGCTTCGGTGCCGGCCGCCTCACGCGGCTACGACGGCGGGAAGAAGGTGCCGGGCCGTAAACGGCACATCGTGACCGACACGCTGGGCCTGCTCCTGGTCGTCGCGGTCACCGCCGCGGACATCGGAGACCGCGACGCCGCGACGGGCCTGCTGACCCGGCTGCACCGCCTGCACCGCGACATCACCCTCGTCTGGGCCGACGGCGGCTACACCGGCGGCATCGTCGACTGGTGCCGCCAGAAACTCGCGCTCACTCTGGAGGTCGTCAAGCGCACCGACGACAAGGAGGGGTTCGTGGTGCTGCCCAGGCGGTGGGTGGTGGAGCGCACGTTCGCGTGGCTGATGCATTCACGCCGGCTTGCCCGGGACTACGAGACGCTGCCGGCCAGCAGCGAGGCGATGATCCGGTGGTCGATGGTCACACGGATGAGCCGGCGCCTGGCACGGCCACGGGCCGCCGGCCGGCACTGAACGCCCCCGACACCTCCAGGGCGAGCCACCCGCGCTCCGCCAGGCGCCTGGCCTTCGACCGCACCCCCTCGACCTTCGCCGGCGTCGTCCCAAGGCCCAGCTCCGCCGCGATCTCCCTGGCCTTCACCGGTCCCCTGCCCGCGGACCGCCGCTCCTCCAATACGCCCAGAATCCGCTGGTAGTCGGGCGCGAGCGCGGTCACCGGCAACCCGTCCCGCCAGGGCGGCACCACCGACCCCGGCACCGGTGAGGGCACCGTTTCCGGCTCCGCCCCGGTCACGGTAGTCGTCTCGGCGACGGACAGGGCCAGGGCCTCGACCAGTTCCTCCCGCGCGATCACCCGCCGATCCAGCTCGATCTCCGCGGCCTCCAACACCCCAGCCAACCACGCGGCTTCCTCCCGCAGCCCCTCCACCCGCACCCGGGCAGCCGCCTCCCGCTCCTCCAGCATTCCCAGCACCGACGCCACCGCGCACCCCTCGGCCATGAAGCGGATACAAGACACCGCATCCCTCCCTCACCCCGATTAAAACTATGCCTGACCAGCAGAAATCAACAGATCACGTTCGGTTGAGATACGGCTTCTATCCCCAGGGCGGGCGACCGCCGAAGCACGGCGACGAGTTCCGCTTTGCCAAACCCGAGACCTGGCCCGAGGCGGCGATCACCACCGTCACCGACACCGCCCACTACGGTAAGGCCGAAGCCCAAGCGTGGGACCGGGTCCACCCGAGGCTGACCCACCGCTCGGCCTGGCTGGAGCACGACGGTGAACTCCCCGTCGTCGAGGGCACCTTGGTCCGGTTGAAGGGTCGAGCACCTCTCCAAGGAACGGGAAGCACCGCCGGTCTGGCTGTGGTCCTCCAAGACCGGTGCCGCCCCGGCTGACGTGGATCTGTGGTGGCAGGTGTTCCTCAGGAGATTCGATCTTGAGCACACCTTCAGGTTCGGCAAGCAGATTCTCGGCTGGACCACCCCGAAGGTCCGTACTCCCGAGGCCGCGGACCGGTGGACCTGGCTCGTGGTCGTCGCCCACACCCAGCTCCGCCTCGCCCGGCCACTGGCCGCAGACCTCCGCCGGCCCTGGGAGAAGCCGGCCAAGCCCGAACGCCTCACCCCGGCCCGGGTCCGCCGGGGGTTCAGGAACATCCGCGCCCACCTGCTCTGCCCGGCCCGTGTTCCCCAACCTCGCGGCGCTGGTCCCGGACGACCGCCCGGGACCAAGAACAAACACCGGGCACCCCGCTACGACGTCGGCAAAACCGTCAAACGCCCCGAGACCCTCAAAGCCATCGGCAAGCTCGGAAGATCTTGGTAGTCTTCCGTCTCATTCGATCTTGCCAATGGATAACTCTGTGACCAGCGCGGATGCAAAAACGTGTGAGCTGGGGCGAGGCAAGATCCTCAGCTAACACTGCCATTCGTCAGGGTCGACGACGCCCGGTCTCAGATGATCTCACCCCTCGGCGTGTGTGGTGTTCAGTATCCGATCCTGTATCACCGTCATGCCTCTGTCCGGACACGGGCGTGAAGATGCATGTCGTGCCAGCCGTCAGCATGCAACGCTGCCCCACGGAGGACACCCTCTCCCTCAAAGCCGGCCTTGATCGCAACGCGGCACGAAGCCTGATTGGCAGTGGAGTGCTCAAGCTCGAGGCGGTGGAACCCGCCCTGCTCCAGGGCCCAGCGCGTCAGCGTCGTCACCGCACGGGTACAGATGCCACTACCGCGAGCAGTCGGCATCATCCAGTAGGCCACCTCGGCCTTGCCGTCCTCCAGATGCAACGATTTCAGCGACATCCGGCCCAGAAGTTCGTCGCCTTCAGCTTCAGCCACGGCCCAGTGACCGCCGGTCTCATCGCTCCAACTGCTCTGCCAGCCCTCGATCCACTCTCGTGCCTCTTCTACAGAGTCAGCCCTCCGTACGTGCCAACGCTGGATCTCCGGGTCTTGGAACGCCTTCATCACGGCTTCGGCATCGATGATTCGCCAAGGACGCAGTAACACACCGCTTCCGATCGGCAGAGTCGGCTGATCGGAAGCGGCAAGGGCACCGACGGGTATCGCTGGAGCGACTAAGGAAGGCATGATCACTATTATTCAAGGCCGCCGCCCCTTCCGGGACAGGACCGCCGACTCGCGAACCCAACAAGGCCAGGTGAGACGGGAGGAGGGCATCGTGAGGCGGGACCGGTAGATAAAGAACAAGCTGAGTGCCTGTTTCCGATCCCGGTTTTTGAGTAGCTTTGGGGCCTAGGCCGGCGGGGTGTCCGAGGGCGCCGGGCAAGCCGGAGAGCGGGTGTGTGCGGGCTGCGGTGAACGGCTGAGGCCGGACGCAAGGCCGGCGGCCGTGTACTGCTCGGCGGCATGTCGTTCCAGGCAGTGGCGTTGGCGCCGCCGGCTGCGCAAGCGGGTGGCCGCGGAGTTGAGCGGCGCCGGTCAGGCCAGGTGCCCCGAATGCGGGGCCGCTTGGGTGGCCGGGGTGGACCGGCGTTCGAATGCCGTGTACTGCTCGCGGCGGTGCGTCACGAGGGCCTGGCGGGCCCGGAAGGAAACGTTCGGCGAACGGTCACAGTGACCGCATCGCGAACGCACCCGAACCGCATCTGCGATCAGATTCCGATCACTTCTGGTCATTCGTTGTGATCATGGGATTTACGGTCTGACTCTCGTTCTCAGATCCGGGCCGGGTCTTGTCACGGCCTCGGGGCCGTGCCCCGGTCCCGCGGTGGGTGGTGGATGCCATGCCCGAAGAGATAGAGATGGCAGACAAGGTCGGCAGCGTCAGCGCGAACCGGTACGCGGAGATCGTGGCCGAGCTGCGGAAGCTGGTGGAGACCGCCAGCCGTATCCAGTTCACGATCGGCGACTACGCGCTGGAAGTGGAGCCGATGCGAGAGTCCGGCGGCCAGGAGCGGAGCGACGGGCTGTTCACGGTCAAGGACTCGCTGTTCCGCCTGGCCGAGGACATCGGGTTGTCCTACGCGATGGTGAACAAGGCCCGGTGGACCGCGTCGAAGTGGCCGAAGGACCGCCGGGTGTCGGGGGTGTCCTTCACCGTCCATCAGATCCTGGCGTCCATCACGGACGACGAGGAGCGGTTCACCGCGATCAACAGCCCGCCCAAGGGCAAGGTCCGTTGGACGCCGGGCGAGGCGAACCGGAGGGTCGGCCGGCAGGTTGAGCGCCCGGTCACTCCGCAGGAGAAGATCAGCGCGATCCACACCCTGGCCACCGACGAGGAGGTCGCCGCCACCGTCACCAGCGACCTGCTGCGGCGCCCGGCGGTGGTCGCCCAGGTCGATCAGGAGGACAAGGTCCGGGTTGTCGAGGAACTGACCCGCGACGACCACGTCGCCGCGAAGGTGACCACCGGCCTGCTGCGCCGCCCGGACGTCGCCTTCCGGGCGATGTCGGACGACACCGCCCGCCACCAGGTCAACCACGCCCAGGTCGAGCGGGGCCGCCAAGCCCGCGAACACTTCGAGGACACCAGCCCCGTCGCCCCGGCGATCCGCAGCATCCACCGGTCGGTTCAGTTCCTGGACCTGGTCACCGCATGCCACGCGTTCGTCGCGGCGTCCGGCCGGGTCGTCCCGGGCCTGCGCGACCGCCGGCTCGGCGACGACGAACGCGTGATCGTGCACGAGAACGTCGCCCGGGTGCGGGCGACGCTGGACTGGATCGAGACGGCCGTCGACACCGGCAAGGTCGACGTCGACGGTGAACTGGCCAAGCTCCTGCAAGACGAGTAACCGTGCCGCGCGCTTCCGAGCGCAGATCGGCAGCAGCCCAGCGATACGCCGACACCGTCCGGTTCGTGCTGTTCGAGGCACGTCCGGCCGGTCTGACCTTCGTCCAGCTGGTCAGAGCCGGCGAGCTGTCACCCCATCAGACCCGTTCGGGCCTGGCCTGCCTGCGGGACACCATCACCGAACGCGGCTGGCCGCCGCTGATCTGGACGAGGCCGGACGGCTACAAGTTCTGCGCCGATCCCGCCGAACTCCAGGCATACGAGGTCGCGATCATCCGCGGCAAGCTCACCGAGATCCGCCGTTTCATCACCGCAACCGTCGCCCCGCACGCCGCTCTCCAGCCCAAGGGCCGGTGGATCAAACACCTCAACACCCAGCTGAACTCGGTCGAGTCCATGCTCGATGTGATCGCCGACTTCACCGGCCCCACCCCGTCTTCCAGGGAGGGAACGTTGCCGCGGCGACGCTGCTACCCCTCCGACACCTGGGACGAGGAGTGGGCCCTGATCGAACCGCTGCTGCCCACCCCGGCCTGCGAGACCCCGGCCGGCGGCCGTCCGGAGAAGCACCCCCGCCGGGAAATCGTGGACGCGATCCGCTACGTCGTCGACACCGGATGCAAGTGGCGGGCCATGCCCAAGGACTTCCCGCCCTGGCGCACGTGTTACGGATTCATGGCCCGCTGGGCTGCCGCCGGCGTCATCGGACAGATCCGTGACCATCTCCGCAAACGCATCCGCCGCGAGATGGGCAAGGCGCCCGGAGCCGTCGCCACCGTCATTGACTCCCAGTCGATCAAGGCGGCCGACACCGTCGGCAAGAAAATCAACGGCCGCAAGCGGCACCTGGTCGTGCACACCAAGGGCCTGCCGCTGTTTGTCATGGTCACCCCGGCCGACATGACCGACCGCAACGCGGCCAAGGAAGTACTGTTCCGGCTGCGGCTGATGCACCCCGAGATCACCATCGTCTGGGCCGACTCCGCCTATGCCGGACAGCTCGTGACCTGGGCGAAGACCTACCTGAACCTGACGATCAAGACCGTCAGCCGCCCCAAGAACGTCCCCGGGTTCGTCGTCCTGCCCCGGCGCTGGGTCGTCGAACGCTCACACGCCTGGATCATGCACGCTCGTCGGCACGCGCGCGACTACGAACGGCTCATCCAGCACTCGGAATCACTCATCACCTGGGCCGCGATCACCCTTATGGCCAGGCGCATCACCCGCCGAAGCTCCCGCAGGAGCGGACAGCCGACCTCCCGCGAGGCCCACCGCGACTGATCGTCTCGGCACTGACGGTCAGCAGTCCCACCAAGAGGTCACCGGGCCCGGATCGCGGCCCCGAGAACAACTCTCCCACCGCCGCCGAAGCCTGTCAGCGACTCCGCGCTCCCAGCGCCTGCGGCAAGCATCCGAACCAGCACCGTTTCAATCCTGAGCCGGGCAAACGCGCAGCTCAGGATTGAAAAAGGGCACTCAGGAGGGACTGACGTTGTTGAACGCCAGCAGGTTGCTCGTGCCGTCTGGGATGTTGGCCAGGGCATCCCTGGTGGCCAGGACGGTGATCGCGTCCCTGACGGTGGCGGGAGTCACCTCCGCCGACGTCGACAGCAGGTATGCGGCCAGGCCGGCGACATGCGCCGCGGCCTGTGCCGTGCCGGACAGGGTGGCCGTACTTTGGGCATTACCGATGTACGTGGACAGGACGTTCTCGCCGGGAGCGAAGACATTGACGGCGGGCCCGTGACCGGAGCCGTACCAGCGCTCGTCGGTGAGGGTGGAGGCTCCGACGGTGAAAGCGCCGGAGGCACCGGAGGGCGAGCGGATGAGCGCGTCGTCGTTGTTGTCTCCGGCCGGAACGACGACGAACAGTCCTGCGTTCGCGGCGGCGTCGACCGCCTCGTCGACATCCGCGTCCTTTCCTCCCATCCAGGCACCACCGATCAGGGCGACAGACGGCTGCCCGGACGCCGTCGCCTGTTCCACCGTCCACTCCAGTCCCTTGATCAGGGCCTTCGGGTCTACCTCCCCGTTGGCGTATGCCACCTTCACGGCGATGATCCTCGCCTGCTTCGCGACACCGTGCTTACGGCCCGCCACGATCCCGGCGAGGTGGGTACCCAGACCGTTGCCGTCGATGTTCTCGTCGTCGCCGGTCGCGTTGGTACCCCAGCTGGCCCGGCCCTCGAAATCCTGGTGGTTCTCGGAAACCCCGCTGTCCAGGACGTACACATCGACGCCCTCCCCAGCCTTCTGCTCGTAGTCGTAGCGGTTGAAGGTGGCGAACGTGAGCTTCGGGCGGTGGGAGATACGGGCAAGGCCCCAGGGGGCGTTCTTCTGGTTGACAGCAGTCATGGGTCCGCTCCTCATCAGATCGACAAAGCCGGCAGACGAGGCAATCCCGCCTCCCGACATTGACCATCAGATCCGGTGCTGAAGGCTTTGAGCGGCCTCGCCACCACCAAATCACTCGCGGGAGTGAACTCAACGCAGTTCAGACACAGGCACTGAACTTGTTTTTTAACCAGTTCGTCGGGGTTTGGTGCCGACCTTGTGGTGGGCCGGTCGCTGGTATGCCTCGCTGCCGGTGAGGACTCGTCCCACGTCGTGGTGGGGTGCAGGTCTGTGGTTCTTCGAGCCGGGCGGGCGTCCAGGGCCGGGTGTGGTGGGTTTCGGTGCCCCGGCCGGCGAACCGGTCGTCGTGCGGAGGTTCCGGAACCCGCGCCGGACGCGGGCCGGTGTGAGTTTGTGCGGCGGCGCTGGCTTCTCCCACGGTCGGCGGAGGTCGGTCGCGAGGGGGCGGGCGAGGCGGAGTTGGGTGTGGGCGGCGATGATTAGCCAGGTCCAGCGGTCGGCGGCGGCCGAGTCGCGCAGGCGGGGCCGGGTCCAGCCGAGGGTCTGCTTGAGCATGCGGAAGGTGTGCTCGATGTCGAAGCGTCGCAGGAACGCCTGCCAGCAGCGGTCGACGTCGGCTTCGGTGGCGCCGGTGCGGGACCACCACAGCCAGACCGGCTTGTTGACCCCGCCGGACGGCAGGTGTTCGACTGACAGGCGGATGACGGTGCCTTCGATGACCGGCAGCGGGCCGTCGTGGTCGAGCCAGGCGGCCCGCTGGGTCAGCCGCGGGTGGAGCCGGTCCCAGGCCCGCGCGGTCGCCGTGCCGTAGAGGCGGGTGCCGGTGACCGTGACGGCCTGCTCCTCACCCCAGGTCGCGGGGTCGCCGAAGACGAACTCCCCGCCGTGCTTGGGCGGCCGTCCACCCTTCGGGTTCGCACGGAGAAACTCTTCCCGCGAGGGTGCCGGGCGGCGCATCACCCGGTCCGACCGTGTCCGGCCCAGGATCTCGACCGGCAGGCCGGACAGCAGGTGGGCGATGCGCGGGGCGTCGTATCCGGCGTCCAGGACGATCAGGACGTCCGGGTCACCCTCGCTCCACTGGCCCGCCGCGACGAGCCGTTCGACCACCTCGCCGACCTGGCGGGCGGTGACCGCCGCCAGGTCCGCGCCGGGGGCCAGCCGGACCGCGTCCAGGAACGCCGACCAGGAGGTGCGGCCGGCCTCCAGGGCGACGACCACCGAGTACGGCCAGCCGGGCATCATCTGGTGCTTGGCGTTGCCACGGCCGTAGGTGTGACAGAACGAGCGGTCCGGCACGGTCCCGGCGTCCGGCCGCAGCCACGGCGAGACGTCCACCGCCAGGACCAGCCGCCCGTCGCCCGCCCGCGGCAGCGGAACCCCGGCCAGCGCGCGCCGCAACCGGGCGACATCGAGCCCGCCGCGGTTCAGGCCGGCGTAGAGGGAACCGTGACCCCGGCGGTGCTCGGGTGCCAGGGCGAGGTCGACCAGCGACCGTACCGGTCCGTCGGTGCACAGCACGGCGTCGGTCAGCTCGAACAGTGCGTCCGCGCGGGCGGTCAGGCAGTCGTAGAAGTCGGTCCGGAACCGGGACAACACGGTCAGGGACTCGACGCGAACAGCGTTGTACAGCAGACTCACCCTCGCGGCCTTGGCATGATCAACAGCGTCTCGACAACGCACATGATCACACCAAGGCCGTACCACTGCCGCATCGCCCGTCAGGCGCCAACTGGCCTCTCAGGGACGGACGTTAAACAACAAGCTGAACGAATTCCCCCGCACGGAGCGGGCCAGGTCGTTTTGACGCGGGCGTGGGAGGGGGACGGGCAGGGGTCGTGTCCGGAACGTAGAGCGTGTTTTGTGTCGCGTGGCTCCGGTGAACTGAACGACCCGCCGAACGCGACGTAAAACATGCAGTGCAGGACACGACCCCTGCCCGGCCCCCGGCGACCGACCCGCGCATATGCAACCGGCCCGCAGCGGCACCATCAAGCCCGTCCGGCGATTGAGGACAACAGTGACCGCAGCGCGGTCACCGCGAGGCCCCCACCACCACCCGCAACTCCAAGAGCGCCTCGCGCAAAAGCGACGCCAACGAACGCGACCCGTCCCGCACCCACCGCTCAAACCCCACCTTGAACACCGCCACCCCCACCTCCGCCACCAGACTCGCCGCCGCCTCACCCACCCCGCGCCCCCGCAAGGTCGTCGCGAGCGCGGCAGTCAGTGACGCCAGCTTGATCAGCTCGCGCTCCTGAAGCTCCACGTTCGCCGCGATGACCGCCTGCCGCCGCCGCGCGAATTCGTGCCGGTCCGCGAAGAACTCCGAGACCGCCTCCAGCGTCAAGGCCATCGCGTCGATCGGCCCGACGGCCGCCGGGGCGGCGGCCAGGGTCTCCACGAAGGCCCCCTCCAGCAGCTGGGCCCCGCCGAAGAGCACCTCGCGCTTGTCGGCGTAGTGGCGGAAGAACGTCCGCTCCGAAAGACCCGCGCGCTCCGCGATCTGCGCGGCCGTCGTCTGCTCGAAACCCCGCTCGCTGTACAGCTCCAGCGCGGCCCGCTCCAGCCGCCCGCGCGCGTCGGGCTCCCATCGGCTCATGCCCCGATCCTACGCGATGGCAGTCACTGACATCGAGTGTTACGTTGGTGATGACAGTGACTGACATCGATGGTGACTGGCATCGAACCGACAAGACCCTGGAGGTCTCCCATGCGTGTGTTCCTCACCGGCGCGTCCGGCTGGATCGGCTCCGCCGTCGTCCCCGAACTCCTCGGCTCCGGCCACAAGGTCCTCGGCCTCGCCCGTTCCGACGCCGCGGCCGACGTCCTCACCCGGGCCGGCGCCGACGTGCTCCGCGGCACCCTCGACGATCTCGACATCCTGCGCGAGGCCGCCCAGACGTCCGACGGCGTCATCCACCTCGCCTTCAAGCACGACATCGCGTTCAGCGGCGGCTTCGAGGACGCCGCCGACGCGGACCGCAGGGCCGTCGACACGTTCGGCGAGGCGCTCGCCGGAACCGGCCGCCCGCTCGTCATCGCCGCCGGCACGCTCGGCCTCGCGCCGGGGCGGGTCGCCACCGAGCGGGACGGCCAGTCGTCCGTCACCGGGGGCGCCCACGCCACCGGCGGCCCCGCGAGGCGGCTCGCGACCGCGCAGGCCACGACCGCCCTCGCGGACCGCGGCGTGCGCTCGTCGGTCGTACGGCTGGCCCCCACCGTCCACGGCGACGGGGACAACGGCTTCCTCGCCACCCTGGTCGCCATCGCCCGCGAGAAGGGCGTTTCCGGCTACGTCGGCGACGGCGCCCAGCGCTGGCCCGCCGTGCACCGCGCCGACGCCGCCCACCTCTTCCACCTGGCGCTGGAGAACGCCCCGGCGGGCTCCACCCTGCACGCCGTCGCGGACGAAGGCGTACCGATCAAGGCCGTCGCCGAGGTGATCGGACGCCACCTCGGCCTGCCCGTGGTCTCGGTCCCCCCGGAAGACGCGGCCGGGCACTTCACCTGGCTGGCCCCGTTCGTCGCCCTGGACAGCCCCACCTCCGGCGCCCACACCCGCGACCTGCTGGACTGGCACCCGACCCATCCCGGCCTCCTGGACGACCTGGACGAGGGCCACTACTTCACCACCGCGACCACCTGACACCCAGGGCGTGTCCGCGACGCGGCGTTGTCGGACCTACCCCGTACATCCCGTACGGGGCGGGCCCTCCGGGCGGACGACCCCACTTCGCGGACCCGCCCGGGGTCCGCAGCGGGCACCATCAAGCCCGTCCGGCGATTGAGGACAACAGACCGGCCGCCAGGCCGGGCGCGCCGCGTTCAGGCGACCGTACCGGCGACGCTCACCCGTGCCACGACCGCCACAGCGCCGCATACGCCCCGTCCGCCGCCACCAGCTCGTCGTGGCTGCCCAGTTCGCTGATCCGGCCCTCCTCGACCACCGCGATGACGTCCGCGTCGTGCGCGGTGTGCAGGCGGTGGGCGATCGCCACCACCGTACGGCCGTCCAGCACCCGGGCCAGCGAGCGCTCCAGATGGCGGGCCGCCCGCGGGTCCAGCAGGGAGGTCGCCTCGTCCAGGACCAGGGTGTGCGGGTCCGCCAGGACGAGGCGGGCCAGGGCGACCTGCTGGGCCTGGGCCGGGGTCAGGGTCGTACTGCCGGACCCGACCTCCGTGTCCAGGCCCGCGTCGAGCCCCCGCGCCCAGACCTCCGCGTCCACCGCGCCCAGCGCCCCCCACAGCTCGGCATCGGTCGCGTCCGTGCGGGCCAGCAGCAGGTTGTCGCGCAACGAGCCGACAAACACGTGGTGTTCCTGGTTGACCAGTGCCACATGCCGCCGCACCCGCTCGGCCGGCATCCGGGACAGCTCCGCCCCGCCGAGCGTGACACTGCCGGTCCTGGGCCCGTAGATGCCCGCGAGCAGCCGCCCCAGCGTCGACTTGCCGGCCCCGGACGGGCCGACCAGCGCGAGCCGGGTGCCCGGCCGGACGTCCAGCGTCACCTGGTGCAGGACGTCCACCCCCGCGCGGTACCCGAAGCGCACCTCGTCGGCGCTGACGGTCCTGCCGTCCGGGACGACCGACTCGTCGCCCCCGTCCGGCTCGATGTCCCGTACGCCGACGAGCCGCGCGATGGACACCTGGGCGACCTGGAGTTCGTCGTACCACCGCAGGATCAGCCCGACCGGCTCCACCAGCATCTGGGAGAGCAGCGCGCCCGTCGTCAGCTGCCCGACGGTGATCCAGTCCTGGAGGACGAAGACCCCGCCGATCATCAGGACGGACAGGAAGATCGTCGTATGGGTGAGGTTGATGACGGGGAAGAGCACCGACCGCAGCCAGAGCGTGTACCGCTCCCACGCCGTCCACTCCTTGACCCGCTGCTCCGACAGGGCGACACGGCGCGCGCCGAGGCGGTGCGCCTCGATCGTACGGCCCGCGTCGACGGTCTCCGCGAGCATCGCGGCGACCGCGGCGTACCCGGCGGCCTCCGAACGGTACGCGGACGGCGCCCGTTTGAAGTACCAGCGGCAGCCCGCCACCACCAGCGGCACCGCGACCAGCACCGCGAGCGCCAGCGGCGGCGCGGTGACCGTCAGCGCGCCGAGCAGCAGCGCCGCCCACACGACACCGATCGCGAGCTGCGGTACGGCTTCCCGCATCGCGTTCGCCAGCCGGTCGATGTCGGTCGTGATCCGGGACAGCAGATCGCCCGTCCCGGCGCGCTCCAGCACGCCCGGCGGCAGCCCGACCGCCCTGACGAGGAAGTCCTCCCGCAGATCGGCGAGCATCTCCTCGCCCAGCATCGCCCCGCGCAGCCGTACCAGCCGCGTGAAGACCGTCTGGACGGCCAGCGCCACCGCGAACACCACGGCCACGCGCTCCAGACGCAGCTCGCGCGCCCCCTCGGAGAGATCCTCGACCAGCGAGCCGAGCAGGTACGGGCCGACCATCGACGCGACAACCGCGACCGCGTTGACCGTGACGAGCAGGACGAACGCCCGGCGGTGGCGCCGCAGCAGCTCCCGCACATAGGCCCGCACCGTCGCGGGCGTCCCGACGGGCAGGGTGGTCGCCGATTCCGGGGCCGCCGGATCGAACGCCGGGGGAGACAGGCCGATCATGCCGATTCCTCGATCTCTTCCCGGGCCCGCACGGACGCCGGCGCCAACTCGTCAGGTACGGACAGCTCTTCGCTCTCCGGCTCCGTCTCGCGCGTCACGACCGCGCGGTACCGCGCGTCGGTCCGCACCAGCTCACGGTGGCCGCCCACCGCGGCGACCGCCCCCTCGTGGACGAACACCACACGGTCCGCGCTGTCGAGCAGCAGCGGCGAGGACGCGAACACGATCGTCGTACGACCCGCGCGCAGCTCCTTGACGCCCTGCGCGATCCGGGCCTCCGTATGCGAGTCCACGGCGGACGTCGGCTCGTCGAGGACGAGCACCTCCGGGTCCGTGACCAGCGAACGGGCCAGCGCGAGCCGCTGGCGCTGACCACCGGACAGCGAGCGCCCGCGCTCGGTGATGCGCGACGACATCGGGTCGCCGCTGCCGTCCACGGACGCCTGCGCGAGCGCGTCCAGCACGTCCGCGCACTGCGCGGCCTCCAGCGCCTTCCCGGCGTCGACGGCGCCGGAGGCCGGCACGTCCAGCAGCTCGGTGAGCGTGCCCGACAGCAGCACCGGATCCTTGTCCTGTACGAGCACACTGGCCCGCGCCGCGTCGAGCGGAAGGTCGTCCAGCGCCACCCCACCGAGCAGCACCGACGGGCTCTTCTCCTCCTCGGTCGCGTGCCCGCCCAGGCGTTCGGCGAGCAGCCCCGCCGCGTCCGGGTCGCCGCACACCACGGCTGTCAGCAGACCCGCCGGGGCGAGCAGCCCGGTCGCCGGGTCGTAGAGGTCCCCGGTCGGCCGCGCGTCGTCCAGGCCGCCGCGCTCGTCGTCGTACGAGGTCCGCTCCAGCGACAGCACCCGCGCCGCGCGCTTCGCGGAGGGCCGGGAGAAGGAGTACGCCATGGCGATCTCCTCGAACTGGCCCAGCGGGAAGAGCAGCAGGGTCACCGCGCTGTAGACGGTCACCAGCCCGCCGATGCCGATCCGCCCGTCGAGCGCGAGGTGCGCGCCGTACCAGACGACCGAGATCAGCAGGATGCCCGGCAGCAGGACCTGGACGGCCGAGATCAGCGACCACATCCGCGCGCTGCGGACGGCGGCCCTCCTGACCTCCTGGGACGCGGCGCGGTAGCGCCCGAGGAACAGCTCCTCGCCGCCGATGCCGCGCAGGACCCGCAGTCCGGCGACGGTGTCCGAGGCCAGCTCGGTGGCCTTGCCCCCCTTCTCGCGCTGGATGTCGGCGCGTTGGGTGGCCACGGGGAGCAGCGGCAGGACGGCCAGCGCGAGCACCGGCACACCGGCGGCGACGATCCAGCCCAGCTCGGGCAGGTAGAGCGTCAGCCCCACGCAGATCAGGATGATCGCGAGGGCGGCGGCCAGGAAGCGCGAGAGCGCCTCCACGAACCAGCCGATCTTCTCGACGTCACCCGTGGAGACCGCCACGACCTCTCCGGCGGCGACCCGGCGGGTCAGCGCCGAACCCAGGTCGGCCGTCCTGCGGGCGAGGAGCTGCTGGACGCGGGCGGCGGCGGTGATCCAGTTGGTGACGGCGGTGCGGTGCAGCATCGTGTCGCCGACGGCGATGGCGGCGCCGCACAGTGCGATGAGGCCGCCGGCCCACGCGAGGCGTCCGCCGGAGCGGTCCACCACGGCCTGGACGGCGAGCCCGGCACCGACCGGGAGACCGGCGATGCCCAGGTGGTGCAGCAGTCCCCAGGCCACGGCCTTGAGCTGGCCGCCGAGCTGGTTGCGTCCGAGCCACAGCAGGAACCGCGGGCCCGACCGCGCGTCGGGAACCCCTGGATCGGGATACGGAAGGTCGCGAATCTGCATGATGTCCCATGACTGGTGGAGTGGCCCAAACCGTGCAAGGTTCGCCCTCGCGCACGGCCCGGAGCAATCGATTTTCTCCGGGACGAGCGGAATCGAGCCATCCGCCAGATCGGGAACGGGGTCAGCAGCGGGGGCCCGCCGTCCCGTCGACCAGGGTCGCCAGCAGCCCGCCCAGCGTCTCGCGCTGTTCGCCGGTCAGCGGGGCGAGGATCTCCGTGGCGGCCGAACGGCGGGCCAGCCGCAGCGACTTGAGCGTGGCCGTGCCGGTGTCGGTCAGCTCGATCCGTACCACTCTGCGGTTGGTCGGGTCCGGGGCGCGGCGGACCCAGCCGCTCGCCTCGAGACCGTCCACGAGCGTGGTGACCGCGCGGGGAACCACTTCCAGCCGCGCGGCCAGATCGGCCATGCGGGGCGGAGTGTCGTACATCGCGACCGTACGCAGCAGCCTCGCCTGCGCGGGCGTGATACCGATCGGTTCCAGCTGCCGCTTCTGGAGGCGGTGGAGCCGCCGGGTCAGACGCAACAGCTGCTCGGCCAGCACGCCGTCGGGATCGGGGGTGTCCATGGCGGAATAATATCAGGACCACGCTCATTGTGAGCATAGGTAACAGTCGGCTATGCTCAGGGAAGTATCGACACCTCTCGAAGGAGCCCATGAACCCGCACGCCCCCACCTGGAAACCCTCGCCGACCCCCGATGTCGGCCGTCCTGACCCCGGCCGTCCTGACCCCGGCGGTCCCGACGCCGAGGCGCCCGGCCGGGAGCCGCCCGCCGAGCTGCGGCGCATCTTCCGTCTCTTCCGCCCCTACCGCGGCCGTCTCGCCGTCGTGGGACTGCTCGTCGGCGCCTCGTCCCTGGTCTCCGTCGCCTCGCCGTTCCTGCTGCGCGAGATCCTCGACACCGCCATCCCCCAGGGGCGTACGGGCCTGCTGAGCCTGCTCGCCCTCGGCATGATCCTCACCGCCGTCGTCAACAGCGTCTTCGGCGTGCTCCAGACCCTCATCTCCACGACCGTCGGCCAGCGTGTCATGCACGACCTGCGCACAGGTGTGTACGCCCAGCTCCAGCGCATGCCGCTCGCCTTCTTCACCAGGACACGGACCGGCGAGGTCCAGTCGCGCATCGCCAACGACATCGGCGGCATGCAGGCGACCGTGACCTCCACCGCGACCTCCCTGGTCTCCAACCTCACGGCCGTCATCGCCACGGTCGTCGCGATGCTGGCCCTGGACTGGCGGCTCACGCTCGTCTCGCTGCTCCTGCTGCCGGTCTTCGTCTGGATCAGCCGCCGCGTCGGCCGCGAGCGCAAGAAGATCACCACGCAACGCCAGCGCCAGATGGCCACGATGGCGGCCAACATCACCGAATCGCTCTCCGTCAGCGGCATCCTCCTAGGACGCACGATGGGCCGGGCCGACTCGCTCACGAAGGCGTTCGCCGACGAGTCCGAGCAGCTCGTCGACCTGGAAGTGCGGTCGAACATGGCCGGACGCTGGCGCATGTCGACCATCGGGATCGTGATGGCCGCCATGCCGGCGGTCATCTACTGGGTCGCGGGCCTCGCCCTCCACGAGAGCGGCACCGCCGTCTCCATCGGCACGCTCGTCGCCTTCGTCTCGCTCCAGCAGGGCCTCTTCCGCCCAGCCGTGAGCCTGCTCTCCACCGGTGTGCAGATGCAGACGTCCCTGGCGCTCTTCCAGCGCATCTTCGAATACCTCGACCTGCGGGTCGACATCACCGAGCCCGACGAGCCCGTCCGCCTCGCCAAGATCGGCGGTGAGGTCCGCTTCGAAGGCGTCGACTTCGGCTACGAGGGCAAGGGCGGCCGGACGCTGACCGGCATCGACCTGACGGTCCCGGCCGGCGGCAGCCTCGCGGTGGTCGGGCCCACGGGATCCGGCAAGTCCACGCTCAGCTATCTGGTGCCCCGGCTGTACGACGTGACCGGCGGCCGGGTCCTCCTCGACGGGGTGGACGTACGGGACCTGGACTTCGACACCCTCGCCCGCGCGGTCGGCGTCGTGTCCCAGGAGACGTACCTGTTCCACGCCTCCGTCGCCGAGAACCTGCGCTTCGCCAAGCCGGACGCCACGGACGAGGAGATGGAGACGGCCGCGAGGGCCGCGCAGATCCACGACCACATCGCCTCGCTGCCCGACGGGTACGACACCCTCGTCGGCGAGCGCGGGTACCGCTTCTCCGGCGGTGAGAAGCAGCGCCTGGCCATCGCCCGTACGATCCTGCGGGACCCGCCCGTCCTGATCCTGGACGAGGCCACCAGCGCGCTGGACACCCGTACGGAACAGGCGGTGCAGCAGGCCATCGACGCGCTTTTCGAAGGACGTACCACCCTCACCATCGCCCACCGGCTCTCCACGATCAGGGACGCGGACCAGATCGTGGTCCTGGACGCGGGGCGCATCGTGGAGCGGGGCACCCATGAGGAGCTGCTGCGGGAGGACGGCCGGTACGCGGCGCTGGTCCGCAGGGACACGCGGCCCGCGGGGGCCGGGGAGAGCCTGCCCCCGGCGGAGGACCTGGCGTCGCTCGCGCCGTAGAGGCTGTGGTGTGCTCTTCCGTGTCGGCGCCCGCCACGTGCCGTGATCGGTGATCACCCCGGGTTAGCGTGCCGGTATGACGTACGACCCTTCGAGGCGCCGGCCGGGGCGCCGTCCCCGGCTGACCCGCCGGGGCCGGCTGGTCCTCATGATGGCCGCCGTCCTGGTCATCGCCGTCGCGGTGCTGGTGCCCGTCCTGGTCGAGCGGGGGTCCGACGGCCCAGGACCGGCCACGCTGGTCGTTCCCGAGGGGCGGCGGGCCGGGCAGGTGTACGCCTCCGTCGACCGCGTTCTCGGCGTGGCCCCCGGCACCACGCGCAAGAAGGCCGCGTCCGTACCGCTCGACCTCCCGGAGACGGCGGGGGACAACCCGGAGGGCTATCTCTTCCCGGCGACGTATCCGGTGGACTCGGAGAGCACACCCGCCAGCCTGCTCAGCTTCATGGTCAACACCGCGAACCAGCGGCTGGGGGACCACCACGTCAGTGCCGGCGCCCAGCTCCACCACGTGACCGTCTACCAGACCGTCACCATCGCGAGCATCGTGCAGGCCGAGGCCGCCACGGCGCCCGACATGGGCAAGGTCGCCCGGGTCATCCACAACCGGCTCGCCCGGGTCATGGCGCTCCAGATGGACTCGACCATCAACTACGCGCTCCACCGCAGCAGCCTGGACACCACGTACAAGGACACCGGGATCGACAGCCCGTACAACACGTACGAACGCAAGGGACTGCCCCCGACCCCGATCGGGAACCCGGGGGACGACGCGCTGAACGCGGCCGTCCATCCCACGCGGGGGAACTGGCTCTACTTCGTCACCGTGGCGCCGGGGGACACCCGCTTCACGGACAGCTTCGCCGAGCAGCAGCGGAACGTGGAGGAGTTCAACGAGAACCGCCGGGCGGCCGGCCGTACCGGCTGAGCCGGCCCCAGGGGTTTCACACCGACTCGGGCACCCGCGCGAGGAGCCGTCCGATGTCCCGTACGGCCGCCCGGCCCGCCCGGTTCGCGCCGATCGTCGAGGCCGAAGGCCCGTACCCCACCAGATGGACCCGCTCGTCCCGTACGGCCCTGGTCTCCTCGACGCGGATACCGCCGCCCGGCTCCCGCAGCCGCAGGGGCGCCAGATGGTCCACGGCCGCCCGGAAGCCGGTCGCCCACAGGATCACGTCGGCCTCCACCGTCCGCCCGTCGTCCCAGGCCACACCGGTCGGGGTGATCCGGTCGAACACCGGCAGGCGGTCCAGCACCCCCTCCTCGCGCGCCTTCGTGATCGCCTCGTTCACCGGCAGCCCGGTCACGGACACGACACTCTGCGGGGGAAGGCCCTGGCGGACCCGTTCCTCCACGAGGGCGACGGCCGCCCGGCCCTGCTCCTCACCGAACGGGCCCTCGCGGTAGACGGGCGGCCGCCGGGTCACCCACGTCGTGTCCGCCGCCACCTTCGCGATCTCGATCAGATGCTGGGTCCCGGAGGCACCACCGCCCACCACGACCACCCGCAGTCCGGCGAACGCGCCGGGGCCCGGATAGTTCGCGGTGTGCAACTGCCGTCCCAGGAAGGTCTCCTGGCCCGGATAGCGGGGCCAGAAGGGCCGGTCCCAGGTGCCGGTCGCGTTGATCAGGGCCCGCGCCGACCAGACCCCTTCGGACGTCTCGACCCGCAGCCGCCCCGCCCCGCCCTCGTGTTCCGCGGAACCTTCGCGTGCCGCGGAGCCTTCCCGTACCGCCGAGACATCCACCGGCCGGTGCACCCGCAGATCGAAGCGGCTCTCGTAAGCGGCGAAGTAGGCGGCGATCACCTCGGAGGAGGGCCGGGTGTCGTCGGCCGCCGCGGTGGTCAGCTCCATGCCGGGCAGCGAGTGCATGCCGTGCACCCTGCCGTACGTGAGGGACGGCCACCGGAACTGCCAGGCGCCGCCCGGCCGCGGGGCGTGGTCGAGCACCACGAAGTCCCGGTCGGGCTCCAGGCCCGACCGGCGCAGATGGTAGGCGCCGGACAGACCCGCCTGCCCCGCGCCTACGACCACCACATCGATGTCCCGTACGCCGAAGTCGCTCACGCTCGTGCCAACAGCCCGGGGGCGGGGGATCTTCCCGTCTCAGCGACCCCCGGACACCAGCAGCGGCGCCGCGCCCCCCGCCGCCGCGCCGGGCAGGGGCGCCGGCTCCGCGAGCAGCCCGCGCCGCGCCAGCTCCGGGGTCACGCCCTCCCCGAACCAGTACGCCTCCTCCAGATGCGGGTAGCCGGACAGCACGAAGTGCTCGATCCCCAGCTCGTGGTACTCCTCGATCCGGTCGGCGACATCGGCGTGGCTGCCCACCAGCGCGGTCCCTGCACCACCCCGTACCAACCCGACCCCCGCCCACAGGTTCGGCGCGATCTCCAGCTGGTCACGGGTGCCGCCGTGCAGCGCGAGCATCCGCTGCTGCCCGACCGACTCGCTCTTGCCGAGCGCCTTCTGGGCGGCGGCGACCGTCTCCGGGTCGAGGTCGTCCAGCAGCCGGTTCGCCGTCGCCCAGGCGTCCTTCGCGGAGTCCCGCGAGATGGTGTGCATCCGGATGCCGAAGCGGACCGTACGGCCCTGCTCCTCGGCCAGCCCCCGGATCCAGTTGATCTTCTCCTTCACCTGAGCCGGCGGCTCGCCCCAGGTCAGGTAGACGTCCGTGTGCGCGGCGGCGACCGGGCCCGCCGCCGCCGACGAGCCGCCGAAGAAGACCGGCGGCAGCGGGTCGGGCGGCAGCGCCGTCAGCCCGCCCTTGACCTGGTAGTGCTCGCCGTCGAAGTCGAACGGCTGCCCGCCCCATACGCCCCGTACCACCTGGAGGAACTCCGCCGTCCTGGCGTAGCGCCGGTCGTGGCCGAGATGGTCGCCGAAGCGCCGCTGCTCGGTGGAGTCACCGCCGGTCACCACGTTGAGCATCAGCCGGCCGCGCGTGATGCGCTGGTACGTGGACGCCATCTGCGCCGCCAGCACGGGGGAGATCACCCCGGGCCGGAACGCCACCAGGAACTTGAGCCGGTCGGTGTGCTGGGAGAGCGCGACCGTCGTCAGCCAGGCGTCCTCGCACCAGGTGCCCGTGGGGGTCAACACGCCTTCGAAGCCCAGGCGTTCGGCCGCCTTGGCGATCTGCGCCAGATAGTCGACGTCGGGCGCGCGGATCCCGGTCACGGCGGTGTTCCCGGAGCGGGTGATGCCTCCGTCGGTGTACGCGTGACGGTCCACGAGGGTCCGGCCGTCACCGCCCGTCGGCAGGAACCAGTGCAGATGGATGCTCATCAGGAGGGGGCCTTTCCGTAGCTGCGCGCCGGGGAGGTCGACGGCGGCAGGGAGTCGTTGAAGCGGTCGTCCACGAAGTCCGCGAAGTCGAAGCGGCCCGGGATGAGTCCGAGATCGGCGAAGCTGTCGGCGATCTCCTGCTCGGAGGCGATCGCGGCCTCGTCGAGGGCGACCGGCACACGGGTGCCGTAACTCCGCTTCACCGCGTCGAGGGCCACGTCGTACGGCAGTCCGGTGTCCTTCGCCCAGACCTTCGCCCACTCCTCGGGGTGCGCGAAGACCCAGTCCTGCGCCCGGCGCAGCCGCGTGACGAAGTCGTCGATCGCCTGCTCCTTCTCCTTGTCCTGGAGCGCGGCGGGGGCGGCGACCTGGAAGTTGAGGCCGTTCACCACCCCGCGTCCCGTGGTCAGCACCCGCCCCTTGCCGCCGCTCAGGACCTGTGAGGTGTACGGGTCCCAGACCGCCCACGCGTCGATCTTGCCGCTGGTGAAGGCGGCGAGCGCGTCGGCCGGCTGCAAGAGCGTGACCTTGATGTCGTCCGGCGTCAGACCGGCCTTCCTGAGCGAGGCGATCAGCTGGTAGTGCGCCGAACTGCCCTGCGCGACCGCGACCGTCCTGCCCTTGAGGTCGCTCGTCCTCTTCAGCGGAGAGTCCTGGGGGACGAGGATGGCCTCGCCCGCGGAGTCGCCGTGGGTGGCGGCCACGACGGTGATCTTCGACTTGGCGCCGGCGGCGAAGACGGGCGGGGTGTTGCCGACACTCCCGATGTCCACGGCGCCGGCGTTGACGGCTTCGAGCATGGGCGGCCCGGAGGTGAACGTGGACCACTCGACGCGGTAGGGGAGATCGTCCAGTTCACCGGCGGCCCGCAGGACGGCCTCCGAACCCCCCTTCTGGTCGCCGACGTTGAGGGTCACGGACCCCTTGCCGTCGGTGTTGCCGCCCCCGAGGCCACCGCCCGAGGAGTTGTCGGCGGAGGAGCAGGCGGAGAGGAGAAGGGTGAGGGCGACGGGGAGGAGGGCGAACGTCAGCCCCCGCGGCCTACGCGGCATGGCTCGTCCCGGCGGCGGCGCTCGTTCCGGTACTGGCGGCCGGTTCCTCGACGCCCAACTCCGTGAGCAGCCGCGAACGCAGCGCGGCGAAGGCGGGATCACCGACGGAGCGCGGCCGGTCCAGGCCGACCTCGGTCTCGTACGCGATCACACCGTCACGCATCACCAGGGCACGGTCGGCGAGCGACAGGGCCTCCTCCACGTCGTGGGTCACGAGCAGCACCGCGCAGCCGCGCCGCTGCCACAACTCGGCCACCAACTGCTGGGCCTTGATGCGGGTCAGCGCGTCGAGCGCGCCGAACGGTTCGTCGAGCAGCAGCAGATCGGGCTCCCGTACGAGCGCCCTGGCCAGTGAGGCGCGCTGGGCCTCGCCGCCGGACAGTGTCTTGGGCCAGGCGCCGGACCGGTGCCCGAGCCCGACCTCCTCCAACGCGTCCTCGGCGACGGCCCGTCCGGGCCTGCCGTCGAGGCCGAGCAGCACATTGCGCCAGACCCGTTTCCACGGCATCAGCCGGGGCGACTGGAACGCGACCGCACGCCGCTTCGGTACGAGCACGGTCCCCTCGATGTCACGGTCGAGGCCGGCCAGTATCCGCAGCAGGGTCGACTTGCCGCAGCCGCTGCGGCCGAGGAGCGCGGTGAACTCGCCCGCGCGCAGGGTGAGATCGAGCTTGTCGATCACCGGCCGGCTGTCGAAGGCCCGGGTCAGCCCCGTGACCCGTACGGCGGTGTCACCGCTCACGCGGCTCACCGGCCCTTGAAGGTGGGTCGCCATTGCAGCAACAGCCTTTCGAGAGTACGGACGACGGCATCGGCGAGCAGGCCGAGGAAGGCGTAGACGACCAGGCAGACGACGATCACGTCGGTACGGAAGAACTCCCGGGCCTGGTTCATGAGGAAGCCGATACCGGCGTCGGCGTTGATGGACTCACCGAAGACCAGGGCCAGCCAGGCGGTGGCGAGCGAGTACCGCAGCCCGGTCATCGCGCCGGGCAGGGCGCCCGGCAGGATGACGTGCCGGACGAGCCCCCACCGTCCCAGCCCCAACGACTGCCCGGCCTCGATGAGTTGTTCGTCGACACCCCGGATCCCGGCGTACACGTTGAGGTAGAGGTGAAAGGCGACGCCGAGCGCGATGAGCGCGATCTTCGGCGCCTCACCGATGCCCAGCCAGATGATGAGGAGCGGGATCAGCCCGATGAACGGCACGGTCCGCAGCATCTGTACGGTCGCGTCGATCAGGTCCTCGCCGAGCCGCGAGAGCCCGGACGCGAGGGCGAGCACGGTCCCGGCGACTCCGCCGATCAGCAGTCCGACGGCGACCCGCTGGAGCGACACGCCCATCGCGGTCGGCAGGGTGCCGTCCGCGATCAGACCCCCGGCCGACCGGGCGATCGACCCGGGCGAGGCGAGGGTGTCGGGGTGCAGGACGCCGGTCGAGCTGAGCACCTGCCAGGTGACGAGGAGCAGCAGCGGCCCGGCGGTCCGGCGCAGCCAGCGGGGGACGGAGCCCAGGGAGGAACGTTTCCCCGGGCCGGCGGCGGGGACGACCGCCTCCAGCTCGGCGGGCCGCTCCCCGGCCGGGACGGCAGGAAGATCCGGTGGGGCATGATCGACGGTCATGACGGCTCCACGGGCAGGTGGGGGAGAGGGCCGTACGCGAAAAACGCCTCGGCGTCCCCGATGACGACGCACGACGACGTCGTACGGTCAGCGGGACCGCGGGCGGAACGGAACGCGCCGCTGAGCGTCAGCGGCGATACGGAAGAAGAAGGTCAGCAGCCGCGACAACACGCGGCGGAGGCCACCCGCAGCAGGTCGATGTGACCGCGCGTGGTGAGCAGAGCTGAACGCAACATGGCGCAGAACGTAGCGAGCGTCTCCGGACGCGGTCAATGGTGTCTCGGCACGCGGACGCGTGATCCCAGGGTGCGAGCGGGCAGGATGGACCCATGCCAGACGCCTTCACCACCAGGATCCTGAACATCGGCACCGGCCCGGAGGAGACCGTGTCCGACCTGACGGCCGCCTGCGAACGGTTCCTCCACGACACCGCCGCCGGCCGCGACGGCCTCCTCAACATCTTCGTCCCGCACGCCACGGCGGGCGTGGCGATCATCGAAACGGGGGCCGGCAGCGACGACGACCTGCTGGCGGCCCTGCGCACGCTCCTCCCGGCGGACAACCGCTGGCAACACCGCCACGGCACCCCGGGCCACGGCAGGGACCACGTACTCCCGGCCCTGGTCCCCCCGCACGCCACCCTCCCGGTGATCGCCGGCCGGCTGGAACTGGGCACCTGGCAGGCGGTCTGCCTGGTGGACACGAACAGGGACAACCCGGACCGCCAGGTCCGCCTGAGCTTCCTGGGCTGAGAGGCCCGGAACGCGTCACGTCCAGCGGTGAAGCAGCCCGGCTCAACCGTGCGGGAGAGCTGGCTCCTGCTGACCACCTGGCGGTCATGTATGGAAAGCCGTCGCGTGGGCGTTGAGTCCTCGGCGCCAGGAGCCGACGACCCGCCCGGGCCAAGCGGCTGGGGGGCCGGTCAAGGCTCCGCCGTCCTCCGCGGAGCTGAGGGCGGTCAGACAGCGGCGAAGAGCATCCTGTCGCGGGGGTAGCCCTCGGCGTCGTCGACCGTACGGCTGCCGAGGTAGGGCTCGGCGAGGTCGGGTTGGTGGGCTGCGAGCAGGGCTCGGCCGGTCCGGCGTCCCACGGCCGAGGAGCCGAGCCGCAGGGTCCGCCGGGGTCCTTCACTGTCGCGGGCGGAGGCCAGGTGGGTACGGGTCTGGCCGTCAGCGCGATGCACCGCTTCGGTGTCGTCCAATTGGTGCACATCGTCGACAACCAGCCGTACCCGCTCGTCCAGCGGAGCCAGGTCGTTCAGCAGGCGCTCCACCAGGGCCCACCCGTCCAAGTCCGGGGCCGCCGACACCGCCTGCACCAGCTCCGAGCCCGGCCCCGTCCTCCGCGACGCGTCGACGACCGACAGCCGGAAGCCCTGCCCATCCCGCTCCTCACCCGCGACCGCCGACCACGCCACTCGCCCGGCCGGGGCGGCCTGCTCACTCCACGACCGCGGCAGCACACTCTTGCCGCTACCGGACGGCGCGGACACCACGGTGACTTGAGCCGGACCCCGCAGCCGGTCGAACGGCTCCCGGCGGACCACCAGCCGGCCGACAGGGGGGTACGACGGCATCCTCGGTGCTGCTCCGGGGTGACCGCCTGGCGGCGGCCTCGCGGTGGAGATCGTCGAGTGCGGAGAGACGCCTCCGGTCCGCCTTGCGATTGCGGAATCCTTGCATTTTTCTGATCATTTCTTGCGCTCTCGATGTACGGTTCGCGTATGAAGAAAAAGCTGAGCGATGTCGCGGAGTTCGCAGGTGTCAGCGAGGGGACGGTCCGTAGGGCGCTGAACGGCAATCCGGCGGTGGCCCCCGCGACACGGGAGCGGGTGCTGAGGGCTCTGGACGTGATGGGTCTGCCGCGGCCCGCCACGGCCGAGGTCGAGCGGAGCCCGCTGGTGGGCGTGGTGGTGCCGGATCTGCGAAATCCGGTCTTCCCCGCCTTCGCGGAGGCGATCGCCGGCCGCCTCAACAAGCGGGGGCTCATTCCCGTGCTGTGCACTCGCACATCGGATGGGGTTTCCGAGGCGAACTACATCAAGATGCTGCTGAAACAGAACATCGGCGGAATCGTCTTCATCGGGTCCAGCTACGCCGACGCCGGACCGGAGCAGGGCAGGGCGCTGAAGGATCGCAAGGTGCCGATGGTGCTGGTGAACCCCGCCGACGAGAACGAGGGATCGGTACGGATCAGTGCGGATGACGCGGATGCCGTCATCCAGTCCCTCACCCATCTGACCTGGGTGGGGCATCAGCGCGTGGGGCTGCTGATCGGCCCGGCGGGGCACGTGCCGTCCGCCCGCAAGCTCGCGGCCTTCGCGGCCTTCTGGAAAGCCCGCGAGGTCCCCTCGCAGGACTGGATGCCGCTGGTCGGGCACGCTCTGTTCTCACTGGAAGGGGGCGCCGCGGCCGCGGTGAGGCTCGTACGGGACGGGGCGACCGCGATTGTTTGCGGAAGTGACGAACTGGCGCTGGGGGCGATTCGTGGAGTTCGCCGCCTGGGCCTGGACGTGCCCCGTGATGTCTCGGTGACGGGGTTCGACGACTCGGTGTTCATGGTGGCCGTCGACCCGCCGCTGACCACGTGCCAGCAGCCCGTGGCGCGGATGGCGGACGCGGCCGTGGAGGCGCTCGCGCAACAGATGCAAGGACAGCAGATCGCTCCGGGCGTGACCCTTTTCCAGACCCAGCTGCTCCTTCGCGGCTCCACGGGCAGGCCGCCCGCCGGAGCGATCCAGTAGAAGTTTTGCGCACAGTCATTGACTTCTTACATGACAGGCTTCTACGTTCTGCGTGTCCGCTGGAGCTGTGGGCGACGGGGCCCACGGACGCGGGTGTATCGCAGGAAGGCTGACCTCTCATGGCTGGAATCCAGAGCCGCCGCCGGCTCATCGCCGCAGGCATCGCCTGTGCCCTCTCCGCGGGTCTCGTCGCATGCAGTAGCGAGACCACGGGAGTCGGCAAGGACGGCGTCGTCACCATCACGGTGAACGGCATGCCGCCCAAGACGCAGCCTGTGGACCACAAGTACTTCGTGGAGGACATCAAGGCTTTCGAGAAGGCGCACCCCAAGATCAGGATCGACGCCCGCGAGGGCCAGATGGACCCCAAGACCTTCTCCGCGAAACTGGCCGGTGGCCAGCTGGAGGACGTCTACTACGTGTACTTCACCGACCCCTCGGGGCTGATACAGCGCGGCCAGGGCGCCGACATCAGCAAGTACGTGAAGGACATGCCGTACTACGACCAGATCAAGAAGGACTACCTGAAGGTGTTCACCGGCCCCGACGGCGGCCTGTACGGGCTGCCGAACGGCCAGTACTCCCTCGGCCTGGTGTACAACCGCGCCCTGTTCAAGAAGGCCGGCCTCGACCCGGACAAGCCGCCGACCACGTGGGACGAGGTCCGGGCGGCCGCGAAGAAGATCTCGGCGCTGGGTGACGGGACCGTCGGCTACGCCGACTACAGCAAGAACAACCAGGGCGGCTGGCACTACACCGCCTGGGTCTACTCCATGGGCGGCGACATCGCCGTCAAGGAGCAGGGCCGTTGGAAGGCCGCGTTCAACAGCGACGCCGGCCGCAAGGCGCTCCAGATGCTGCACGACATGCGCTGGACCGACAACACCATGGGCACCCGTCAGCTCCTGCAGATCGAGGACGTGCAGAAGATGATGGGCGCCGGCAAGCTCGGTATGTACATGGCCGGGCCGGACAACATCCCCACCATCGTCAAGCAGTTCGAGCGCGAGTACGAGGACTACGGCGTCGCCGGCATGCCGAACGACAACGCCACCCTGGGCGGCGGCAGCGGCTTCATGTTCAATCCGAAGGCGTCGCCGGAGAAGATCAAGGCCGGCATCGAGTGGCTCCAGTGGAAGTACCTCAACCCCGACCGCACCGAGTTCGAGGACAAGCGCGCCTCCAGCAACGACGTCCCGATCGGCCTCCCGCTGGACAGGCTCCTCACCGGTGGCGCCGCGGCCAAGCAGGACGCCGCGCACCGCACGTACGCCAACGTCCCGCAGGGCAACTACAAGCCCTTCATCGAGCGCAACGCCCAGCTGGAGCAGAAGGTCGAGCCGCCGAACGCCCAGCAGATCTACACCGTCCTGGACGGGCTGATGCAGGCGGTGCTGACCAAGAAGGACGCGAACATCGACCAGCTGCTCGCGGATGCCGCCAAGAAGGTCGACGGCATCCTCGCGACGGTCAAGTGACATGGCGGCTCCGACCCTGGCCAGGGCACCCCAGCGCACAGCCAAGCCGCAGAAGCACTCGGTGGACCACCCCAGCAGGCTCCGGCGCCGCATCCGCGAGAACCTCACCGCCTACGCGTTCCTCGGCGCGGGGCTGATCTGCTTCGCCCTGTTCTCCTGGTACCCGATCGTGCGGGGCATCCTGCTGGGATTCCAGCAGGTCACCTTCGCCCGGCCGTCGACCTGGGTGGGCTGGGAGAACTACCAGCGCCTCTTCGACGACCCGCTGTTCGCCACCGCGTGGAAGAACACCGGCTACTTCACGCTCCTCGCCCTCGTCTTCGGCTTCGTCGCCCCGTTCGCCACCGCGGTCGTCCTCAACGAGTTCCGGCACGCCCGGTCCTACCTGCGGATGACCGTCTACCTCCCGGTGATGCTGCCACCGATCGTGACCATGCTGCTGTGGCGCTGGTTCTACGACCCGGGCCCTGGCCTGTTCAACAACGTCCTGGAGATGTTCCACCTGCCGGCCCAGCAGTGGCTGGAGTCGGAGAACCTCGCCATGGTCTCCCTGGTCCTGGTCTCCACCTGGGCGAACATGGGCACCACCACCCTGATCTACCTCGCCGCCCTCGGCTCCATCCCGGGCGAACTGTACGAGGCGGCCGAACTGGACGGCGCCTCCATCCGGCAGCGGCTGTGGCACGTGACCATCCCGCAGACGCGGTTCATCCTCATGATCACCCTGCTGTTGCAGATCATCGGCACCATGCAGGTGTTCGTCGAGCCCTACGTGCTCACCGGCGGCGGCCCCAACGACGCCACCGTCACCGTCCTGCTGCTGCTGTACCGGTACGCGTTCGTCTACAACGACTTCGGCATGGCCAGCGCGATGAGCACCGTGCTCTTCATCGTCCTGGGCCTGTTCGCCGCCGTCTACCTGCGGCTGACCCGCAGCAAGGGCTGAAAGGAACCACCATGTCCGCCCCTGCGGAACGCACCCTCATCGCCCCCACTGAGATGAACCGCCGTGCGGGCCGGCTCCTCTACCGGTTCGTCCTCGTCCTGACTGTCGTCGGCTTCACCCTCGCGTTCGTCTTCCCGCTGTACTGGATGGCCAGCGGGGCCCTCAAGTCCTCCGCGGAACTCGCCGATCCGAACCCGACGCTGCTGCCGCAGAGCTGGCACCCGGAGTCCTACAGCGAGGCGTGGACCAACGTCGGCCTGGGCCAGTACTTCCTCAACACCCTGCTCCTCGCTGTCGGCGCCTGGCTCACGCAGGTCATCGTCGACGTCGCCGCCACCTACGCCCTGTCCCGGCTGCGGCCGGTACTGGGCAACGTCGTCCTGGGCATGATGCTGGCCACGCTCATGCTGCCGGTCTCGGCGCTCCTGGTCCCGACCTACCTCACGGTCACGGACGTTCCCCTCATCCACGCCAACCTGATCAACACCCCCTGGGCGATCTGGCTGCCGGCCTGCGCCAACGCCTTCAACATCTTCATCCTGAAGAGGTTCTTCGACCAGATCCCGGGCGAGCTGTTGGAATCCGCCCGCCTGGACGGCGCCGGCCCCGTGCGGATCCTGTGGTCGCTCGTCCTGCCGCTGTCCCGGCCGGTCCTGGCCGTCGTGTCGATCTTCGCGGTCGTCGGGGTCTGGAAGGACTTCCTGTGGCCCCTGCTGGTCCTGCCCGACCCTGCACGCCAGCCCATCACCGTGGCCCTCAACCGTCTCGCCGAGTTCATGCCCGCCAACCAGCTCCTCGCCGGCATGGTCATGGCCTCCGTCCCGCTGCTGGTCATCTTCCTGATCTTCCAGCGGCACATCATCGCCGGTCTGACCGCGGGCAGCCTGAAGGGCTGAACCAGCCCGCCCGGCCCGGCGAGAAGCACATCCCCTCCGACCGACCGGCGCCTCCCCGCACGAATCCCGCGCACCGGTCGCCCGACCGCCGACTGGCCTCCGCCTGCCCGACGGCGCCTACCGCCGGCCCCCGCCGGTACACCCCCAAGGGCTGAGCCGCCCCTGCCCCGAAAGGACACAACGCTGTGTCGATCCACCACACCAACCCGCGCCCCAGAAACTCGGCCGTGACAGCGGCCCTCCTCCTCGCGCTCACCGGCGCCGCCTCCTACGGCGTCGCAGCCCCCCTCCCGGCGCACGCCGCCACCGCCCTCCTTCAGGCCGAGACCGCGACGCTCACGGGCGGTGCCCGGGTCGAGACGGAGCACTCGGGATACACCGGCACCGGTTACGTCGGCGGCTACACCGACGCCAACCGGGGCGCCACCGCGGCCTACACCGTGCAGTCCACGCATACGGGCAACGGGTCGGTGAAGATCCGCTACGCCAACGGCAACGGCGCGGCCAAGACGCTGACCCTGGTCCGCGGCACCGCCTCCCAGCAGGTCACCCTGCCCGCGACGAGCGGCTGGACGACCTGGGCGACCATCGACGTGCCGGTCGCCTTCACCCAGGGCGCCAACCCCCTCGCCCTGAAGTTCGGCGCCGCCGACAGCGGCAACGTCAACGTCGACAGCCTCACGGCCGTCACGCCCGACACCACGACGCAGCCGGGCTCCTCCGAGGCCGAGGGCGCCGTCCTCGCGGGCGGCGCCATCGTCGAGAACGAGCACGCCGGCTACACCGGCACCGGCTACGTCGGCGGACTGACCGACGCCAACAGGGGCCGCGCGTCCCTCACCACCACCGTGCAGTCGGCCTACGCCGGTGCCGGAACCGTCACCGTCCGCTATGCCAACGGCAACGGCTCGGCCAAGACGCTGACCCTCACGGCGGGCGGAACCGCCTCGGGGGTCAATCTCCCCGCCACGAGCGGCTGGACGAGCTGGGCGACCATCGACGTGCCCGTCACCTTCACCCAGGGCGCCAACACCCTCACGCTGGCCTTCACCAACAACGACAGCGGCAACGTCAACATCGACAGCGTCAAGGCGAACACCCCCACCACGCCCACCGACCCCGGCCCCCCGGCCCCCAGCGGCGTGGGCGCCACCCTGCCCTTCACCACCTACGAGGCCGAGTCCGGCACCTTCAAGGGCTCGTCCATCGGCCCCGACCGCACCTACCTCACCGTCGCCTCGGAAGCCTCCGGCCGCAAGGCCGTCAAGCTGACCCAGGCCGGCGACTACGTCGAGGTCAAGCTCACCAAGCCCGCCAACGCCGTCAACCTGCGCTACTCCCTGCCCGACAGCGGCGACGGCAGGGGCATCGACGCCACGCTGAGCGCCTACGCGGACGGCACAGCCCTGCCCGACCTCCAGCTGACCTCCCGATACGCCTGGGTCTACGGCGCGTACCCGTACACGAACAACCCGGGCGAGGGCCAGGCCCACCGCTTCTTCGACGAGAGCCGCGCCTCCTTCGGCCGCACCCTGCCGGCGGGCACGGTCCTGCGGCTGCAGAAGGACACCGGAGACACCGCCGCCTCCTACACGATCGACCTGATCGAGGCGGAGGAGACCGGCGCGGCCGGCACACTGCCCAGCGGTTACGTCTCCGCCGGCACCCTGGGTGTCACGCCCGACGACAACCAGGACGACACCGCCGCCCTGAACACCGCCCTGAACACGGCCAAGAGCCAGGGCCGGGGCCTGTTCCTCCCCGCCGGCACCTACAACATCTCCGACCACGTCAACCTCAGCGGCGTGAAGCTGCGCGGCGCGGGTGTCTGGTACACCGTCCTGCGCGGCACCGGCCTCAAGGGCGGACTGTTCGGCCGAGGCGGCACCAGCACCGTCGAGAACCTGATGATCGACGGGCAGAACAACGTCCGTGACGACGCGGCCGGCCAGGCCGCCGTCGAGGGCGACTTCGGCACCGGATCGGTGATCAAGAACGTCTGGATCCAGCACACCAAGGTCGGCCTGTGGATCTCCGCGCCGACCGACGGCCTGAAGGCCAGCGATCTGCGCATCCGCAACACCTTCGCCGACGGGGTCAACCTGCACGGCGCGGTGAGGAACACCGTCATCTCCAACAGCAGCCTCCGCGGTACCGGAGACGACGCCCTGGCCATGTGGTCGGACGGAGCGGCTGTCACCAACAGCGCCTTCCGCAACAACACCGTCCAGCTCCCCACCCTGGCCAACGGCGCCGCCGTCTACGGCGGCAGCGGCAACAGCGTCGAGAACAACCTCATCTCCGACACCGTCGTGGCCGCCGCGGGCATCACCGTCTCCACACGCTTCGGCGACCCCTTCAGCGGCACCACCACCGTCTCCGGCAACCTCCTGCGCCGCACCGGCAGCATGGAGGTCAACTGGAACAGCAAGCTCGGCGCCCTGTGGGTCTACGCCGACCGCTACGACATCACCCAGCCCGTCGTCCTGACGAACAACACGGTCGAGGACTCCACCTACAGCGGCCTCCTCATCAGCTGGCAGCGGGTGGTCTCCGACCTGCGCGTGAACGGCCTGACCATCAACCAGACCGGTCTCCACGGCATCGAGGGCAACGCCGCGGGCAGCGGAAGCTTCTCCAACACCAAGGTCACCTCCACCGCCGGCGCGCCCCTGAACATGACCGGCGGATTCGCCATCCAGCGCGGAACCGGCAACTCCGGCTGGTAGCCACGGCCGACCGCGGGCCCGGTTGCCCCCTGACCGCCGGGCCCGCGGTCGACCGGACACGCAGACCCGCGGGCCCGGCCCAACCCCGCTGCCGGGCCCGCGCGCCCGTTCCACCACACTCACGAAGGCAGGTCCCATGACCCCGCGCACCACCGACTGGTGGCGTCACGCAGCCATTTACCAGGTCTACCCGCGCAGCTTCGCGGACGGCAACGGCGACGGTATCGGCGACCTGACCGGCGTCCGGAACCGCCTGGACTACCTCAAAGGGCTCGGCATCGAAGCCATCTGGTTCTCGCCCTGGTACCTGACCCCCATGGCCGACGCCGGCTACGACGTCACCGACTTCCGGCAGATCGACCCCCGCTTCGGCACCCTCGCCGACGCCGACGCCCTCATCGGCGAGGCACACGAGCGCGGCATCCGCATCATCGTCGACGTCATCCCCAACCACGTCTCCAACGAGCACGAGTGGTTCCTCAAGGCCCTCGCCGCCACCCCCGGCTCACCCGAGCGCGACCTCTTCTGGTTCCGCGACGGCCGCGGCGAGAACGGCGAGCTGCCCCCCAACGAGTGGCAGTCCATCTTCGGCGGCCCCGCCTGGACCCGGTTGCCCGACGGCCAGTGGTACCTCCACCTCTTCGCTCCCGAGCAGCCCGACCTCAACTGGCGCAACCCTCTCGTCCACAGCGAGTACGAGGACATCCTGCGCTTCTGGTTCGACCGCGGTGTCGACGGCATCCGCGTCGACTCCGCCGCCATGTGCGGCAAGGACCCCGAGCTGCCCGACTTCGACCACTCCGGCCTGCCCGACCCCCACCCTTACGTCGACCTCGACATCAACCACGACATCTACCGGGGCTGGCGGGCCGTCGCCGACTCCTACCCCGACTCCCGGGCCCTGATCGGCGAGGTCTGGCTGGCCGACTCCGCACGCTTCGCGCGCTACCTCCGCGCCGACGAGCTGCACGCCGCCTTCAACTTCGACTTCCTCGGCTGCGCTTGGGACGCCTCCGCCCTGCGCACCGTCATCGACCGGACACTCAGCATCCACGCGACGGTCGGGGCCCCCAGTACCTGGGTACTGTCCAACCACGACGTCACCCGCCACGTCACGCGCTACGGCCGCCCCGACACCAGCACCGCCGCCGGCATCCGCCAGTACAACCCGATCGTCGACGAGGATCTCGGCCGGCGCCGTGCCCGCGCCGCAGCCCTGCTCACGCTCTCCCTGCCCGGCGCGGTCTACATCTACCAGGGCGAGGAACTCGGACTCCCCGAGGTCGAGGACATTCCCGCCGACCGCCGCGACGACCCCATCTACCACCGCACCGGTGGAAAGGACCCCGGCCGCGACGGCTGCCGCGTCCCCCTGCCCTGGTCCGGCACCGAAGCCCCCTACGGCTTCAGCCCCGACGCCGCCGCCCGCCCGTGGCTGCCCCAGCCCGCCGCCTGGGCCGGGCTCAGCGTCGCGGCACAGGAGCCCGACCCCGCCTCCATGCTCAACCTCTACCGCGCCGCGCTCGCCCTGCGAGCAGAGCGCCAAGACCTCGGCGACGGCCCCATCCAGTGGCTGCCCGCCCCCGAGGGCGTCCTCGCCTACCGCCGCGGCACGGACTTCACCTGCCTCGTCAACCTGTCCGGCACCCCGGTCGAGCTGCCCGGCAACCACGCCGTACTGCTGGCCTCCCACCCCCTGAACGGCAATCAGCTGCCCAACGACACCAGCGTCTGGCTCCGTACTGTCTGACACCCGGCCCGCGCGGAGACCACACCTCACCCGCGCGGGCACCCACAAAGGGTCCGGAGCAGTCCGCCGGTACCCCGGAGCAGGGAGTCCCGTCGTTCATGACGCCCTCGCCGCCGGGCGCGGGCCCGGCCGGGCGAGGAGGTGGGCGAACCGCTGCGACCACTGGGGGCTTTCGGTGATGCCGAGGGCCCCCTCCGCCAGGCGGCGGATCCGGATGTCGCCGGTCCCGGCAGGGGTGTCCATATACTGCGCGTCCCGCCGGGAGCGCTCGAAGGGCAGGACGCGGCAGAGCCCCGAGGCGCCGGCGAGCAGTATGGCGGTACGCGGATTCCCGGGCCGACACGGAACCCACGTGGTTCGCGTTGATCAGCTCGGGATCGCAGGGCAGACCGTGGTCCAGGAGGTCGGCGGCGTCGTGCGGATCGCCGACGTGGCTGTTGCCGACGAAGGTCTTCCGCCCCGTTGATGACGTGGTCGCGGTGGCTGCGCCTTCCGGTGGTCTCCATGCCCAGGACGTGGCTGCCGGAGGACCGTACCCTCGCGCGAACACCCCGCCGCCCGCAGGCCGGCGGTCGGCCTGCACGACCTCGATCCGCACGGCCTGCGGCTTCCCGCGGCAATCCGTCGGTGCTTGGGGAGGATGGTGAGTGAGGGCCCGCAGTCCGAGGGCGCGGCTCTCAGGCGGGTGTCACGCGCGCTTCGACCGCGGCCGGCAGGGAGTGAACGAGTTCGTCCCCCAGGCCTTCGAACACACGGCGCATGAAGGGGTCGGCGAGCTTGGCCAGACCGTTGAACGTAACGGTGGCCTCGTAGACCACGAGGGTTGCCGCGCCATGGTCCTTGAAGGTGAGGTCGTCGGTGGAGGTCGCTGTGTCGTTGCTGCCCACGAACGTCAGCCGGTCCGAGTCCATCCGGGTGAGCCGGTAGGTCAAGGAGGTGCGCCGGCCGCGTAGCTCGGAGACGTTGTGCCAGAGGGAGCCCACCTGCAGCGGACCGTGGTCCTGGCGCGTGCACTCACGCGTGCCCGGGTCCCATTCCAGGGCGTTGGAGAAGTCGGCGAGGTAGGCGACCACGGGGCCGAGCGGCCTGTTGACGGTCATCGAGCGGACAACGTGAACCATGGTGGGCACCTGTCTGTAGGGGGACCGGCTCTCGCGGCGGTCATCGCAAGTCAACGGATACCCGCTCAATGCCGCCCGCATCACCGGCAGGGCGCGCTTCCTCGTCCACCAGGTCGAAAGACACGAGGGACACCATCATGCGCTGGACCGGCCCCAAGGCTTAAGAGGGACCGGCCGGAGAACGACACTCCCTCAGGCTCAGGCGGTTACCGGACCGGGGCCGGGCGGCGGCTGCCCGGGTCCGAGCGGGGTGCCGGCGGCGACCAGGCCCGCCAGGTCCTCGCGGCGGCAGACCTCCGCCACCTGGCCGGAGTGGTGGTGCAGCGTTTCGTCCGGGTTCGCACTGTGGTCCAAAGCCGTAGGGGAGCGGGTGCCGCGCGCTGGTGCGGTCTCGTTGAGGACTTTTCCCCTTGATCTCCGCAGGTTTGGCGAGCGGAAGACCCTCGCGCCGGCCGGAAGGACCGCTCGGCCTGGGCGCGGTTCGAGGGCTCTCCGGAACACCCCCGCACCGGCGGGGAGGACCGCTACGGCACCACCCGAGGCATCGCCGTGCTCGGAACACCCCCGCGCTGGCGGGGAGGACTCTTCCTGACCTGCAGCTTAGTGGGCGCTTTGCAATCCCTTGACCTGCTGCTCCGGGTTGCTGGTCGTCATCTGCTGAGCTTAACGCCTCCGGTGGTGAGGGGAGGCAGGTGGCAACGTCGTTGCAGGTCAGGGTGATTGTCAGTGGGGGCTGTTTCGACGTTTTGGTCGGTGCCGTGTGAGGAGGGGGGCTGGGTGCCTGCGGCAACGTCCTCGGGCGCCGCGTGCAACGGCCCTGTCATCTGTGACTGGGGAGAAGCGGTCCATTACCCCCAACACGGGATGAGGATGGGGAAGACCGCGAACAAGATCGGCGAGGACGTGGAGATGCCGGGGGCTGGGCCGCCTGCGTCCATGGTGACATCTTTCCGGTGACGCGCCACGTCGAGTCGCGTAGCGGTGTCCTGGCGGTTGCCTTAGCGGAGTTTGGTGGACACGAACAGGGACAATCCGGACCGCCAGGTCCGCCTGAGCTTCCTCGGGCAGTGAGCCGGTCCGGTGGAGCGGGCGGGGCGCGCCGGCCTCCGGCTCAGGGCGCGGTGGGCCGTTGCGGGGAGCGGAGTACCAGCAGGGTGATCTCGCTGGGGGCGAAGACGCGGAAGGGCGGGCCCCAGAAGCCGGTGCCTCGGCTCGTGTACAGGAGCGTGCGCGGGCCGTGGTGGCTCAGGCCGGCCAGGGCCGGCTGGTCGAGACGTACCAAGTAGTGGAAGGGCCAGATCTGGCCGCCGTGGGTGTGGCCGGAGAGCTGGAGGTCGACGCCGTGGGCCGCGGCGCGGTCGACGAACGTGGGCTGGTGGGCGAGGAGGAGGACGGGGAGGTCGGGGTCGGCGTCCTGGAGGGCTCCGGCGAGGTGGGCGCGGTGGCCCGCCAGTCCGGAGGACTCGGCCGTGACGTCGTCGACGCCTGCGACCACGAGGGTGTCACCGCCGCGTTCGAGCAGCACATGGCGGTTGCGCAGCGGCTCCCAGCCCAGTTCGTCCATCAGGTCGACCCAGCCCTGGGCCTCGCTGTAGTACTCGTGGTTGCCGGTGACGTAGACACGCGCCCGGGTCGCCCGCACGGTGCCCAGGGGGGCGGCCTGGGCACGACGCCGTTCGGCCGTTCCGTCCGCGATGTCGCCGGTGTGGCAGACCAGGTCGGCCTCCAGGGTGTTCACCGTCTCGCAGACCCGTGCCGACCAGCGGGCGCGGTCGAGCGGACCGTAGTGGGTGTCGGTGATCAGGACGACCCGCGTGCCGTCCAACCCGGCGCCCAGACGGGAGAGTTGCACGTCGAGCCGGCGCACGCGTGGCACGCGCCGGGCCTCGGCGTACCCCCAGGAGAGGAGCCCGGCGGTCACGCCGAGGACGGTCCAGGTGACGATACGCGCCCGGTCCTGTCCGTCACCGGCACCGGCCACGGTCAGGGCGGGCCGCAGGAGGACGCCGAGCAACACGGACCAGGTGAACAGGACCCAGACGGAGCCCAGCAGCGTGTCCCCGACGATCGCCGCCCGGTCCCGCTGACGCCGGCCGTGGCCGCGCGCCATGGCGAGCGGCATACCGATCAGGCCGACGGCGAACAGCACGGTGCCGATCAGGGTGACGGGGAACGGCCAGTGCTGACCGGTGTACAGGAGAACCCAGCACGGTACGGCCCAGAGCAGGACGGGGGCGATCAGGGGGAGGTAGCGCATCAGGAGCCGCAGCCGGCCCCGTGGCACCTCCCGCGCTTCACCGGTGGCGGATCGGGTGTCGCCGGTCTCGGTCACGCTTCCCCTTTCTGCTTACGCGTCGTGGATGGTGGTGACGTCGGCGAGACCCGAGATGGTCAGTACGGGTTTCAGGAGCGGGGTGGCGATGAGCTCGATCCGGTCGGCGTGGGGGAACAGCACGCTGAGGCCCGCGCTGTCGAGGTACTCGACGCCGGTCAGGTCGAGGACGAGGAGGCCGCTCGTACCGTCGAGGGCGGAGGCGAGGACCTCGGTGTTGCTCAGGTCGATCTCGCCGACCGCGGTCAACAGCGCGGTGCCGTCGGGCCGTCGGCCGGAGGTGAGGGTGAGCGGTGTGGTCATCAGGCGATCCTCGTGTGCATGTCGACGGTGGTGCCGGTCGGGCCGGAGGTGATGGTGACGTCGTGCATCAGGGCATGCATGAGGCCCATGCCTCGACCGCGGTGCGCGTTGAGCTCGGGCTGGGGGGTCTTCCAGCGGCCCGTGTCGGTGATGGTCAGGTGCAGGTTGTCGACAAAAGCCTCCGCACGGAAGTGCACGGGGGCACCAGGGGCGTCCCGATGGCCGTGTTCGATGGCGTTGGCGCACGCCTCGCCGGCCGCCACCAGGACGTTCTGCACGGTGTGGGGCGGAAGATCGCACTGGTCGAGCCAGCCGCGCAGGGTCTTGCGGACGGGGGCGAGCTGGGCGGATTCGGCGGGGAACGACATCTCCAGCGGCGCGGGGTGGCGGTACAGCAGCAGGGCGACGTCGTCGTCGTAGCCGTCGGCCGGGGCGAGCGTGGCCATCACGTCGGTGGCCAGGTCGTCGATGGCGGTGTTCCGGCCGTCCCTGAGGGCCTTCCCCGCCTGGTCGATGCCCGCGGTGAGCGGGCGGCGGCGGCGTTCGACGAGCCCGTCGGTGTACAGCAGGAGGGTCGAGCGGGCCCGGATGGTGCAACTGGCTTCGGGGCGGGGTGTGCCGGGGCGGACGGCGAGGGGCAGGGAACGGCCCTCCTCCAACAGGCGGGTGGTCCCGTCGGGTTGGACGAGGATGCCGGGCGGGTGTCCCGCGCTGGAATAGGTCAGCTGTCCGCTCTCGGGATGGAGGACCCCGCAGAAGACGGTGGTGCAGACCGCGCCCGGGACACCGGCGGCGAACCGGTCCAGGGCCATCAGCGCCTGGGCGGGCCGCGCGTCCTGCAACAGCAGGGCGCGACAGGCACTGCGCAACTGCCCCATGACGGTGGCGGCTTGCAGGCCGCGGCCGACGCAGTCGCCGACGACGATGCCGATACGGCCGTCGGGGAGGGGGACGGTGTCGTACCAGTCGCCCCCGACCTCCAGGGGCCGGGTGGCGGGCTCGTAGCGGACGGCGAAACCGTCGGGCAGGTGGGAGGGGCCCAGGATGGCGCGCTGGAGGGCGATGGCGGTCTCGCGCTGCTGGTCGATCTGGTGGGCCCGCGCCAGGCCCTGCGCGAGGTGACCGGCCAGCAGCGACAGCAGCAGCTGGTCCTCCCCGGTGAAGGGCCGCTGTTCTCCGAGGTCGATCCAGAGGACGAGCGGCCCGTCGGGATGCTCCAGCAGGACGCCGGCTCCCGACGGGTCGGTCACCGGGGCGAGCAGCGGGTGCCGGCGCAGCCCCGCGAGCGCCTGGCGCCTGCCCGGGGCCAGGTCCTCCCAGGTGAGGCCCTGGTCGGTGGCCGTCATGGTGGGTTCCTCGCCGTGGTCGAAGACCGCGGCCATGACCCCTTGGGCACGCCACCGCTTCTTCAGCTCGTCCAGCGCGCCGCCCAGCGCCTCGGACAGGCTGGTGGCCCGGGACAGGCAGGTTCCGAGGGCGGCCAGGGCGCTTTCCCGCTGGATGGCGTAGTGCTCGGCCGTGACGTCGCGGAAGGTGCCGACGATCACGGTGCGGCCGGTGTCGGGATCCTGGACCTGGTTGAAGGTGGCGCTGACCCAGATCCGGTGTCCCTCACGGTGGGTGAGGGGGACGGTGTAGCTGCCCTTCAGGTTGCCGACCAGCAGGTCGAAGGCGTTCCGTACTTTCTCGTGGGCCTCGGGATCGCTGTCGGCGTTCGGCCACCACGGCTGTACGGGTGCGTAGGGCAGCCCCTCGGGGCCGTAACCGAGGATGTTGGTGAAAGCCGCGTTGATCTCGATGACGGCGCCGTCCTCGTCGCAGACGAAGAAGGCCTCCTGGAGCGACTCGATCAGCGCGGTGCGCCAGCGGGCGTGGTGGCTGCGCAGGCGCGCCAGCCGGATGGCCGCCCGGGCCCGGGCGAGGAGTTCGGCGGCGGCGAACGGTTTGACCAGGTAGTCGTCGGCACCGGCCTGCAAGCCCTCGATGGACGCCTCCTGCCCGGCCCGGGCGGACAGCAGCAGTACTGGTACGGAGGCGGTACGCGAGTCGCCCCGCAGCGCCTCGACCAGGGCCAGGCCGTCCAGGCGGGGCATCATGACGTCGCTGACCACCAGGTCGGGAGTCTCGGCGCGGATGGCCTCCAGGGCCTGCCGGCCGTCGTACGCCGTGCTGACGGTGTAGCCGGCACCGCGCAGCAGGCGGGTGAGGTACTCGCGCATGTCCGCGTTGTCGTCGGCGACGAGTACCTTGGCCTGGCCCCCCGCGCCGGATCCGGGTCCGCTCACGGCCGCGGGGGCCGGCGGCGCCTGTTCGCCGGGAAGCCACCTCAGAGCCTCTTGTACGAAGGGGTCGGTGGCGACGGGGATCGTGTCCGTGCCGCTCTCCCGCAGGAGGGCGTCGGCGGGCAGATGCGCGGATCCGAACGGCAGCCGGATGGTGAAGCGGGTGCCCCGGCCCTCCGTGGACGCGGCGGTGATCGTACCGCCGTGCAGACCCACCAGCTCCTTGACCAGGGCCAGGCCGATACCGCTGCCCTCGTTCGAGCGGGAGCGGGCTTTCTCGATACGGTGGAAGCGCTCGAACAGCCGGGCCATCTCCCCGGCCGCGACACCGATCCCGGTGTCCACGACAACCACCTCCGCCGCGGTGTCCACGGCGCGCACGCTGACCCGGATCGAGCCGTCGAAGGTGAACTTCAGCGCGTTGCTGAGCAGGTTCAGGACCACCTTCTCCCACATGCTCCGGTCTATGTAGACCGGCTCCGGCAACGGCGCGCAGTCGACATGGAAGTCCAGGCCGGCCCTGTCGATGGCGGAACGGAAGACGCTGGTCAACTCGCCGGTGACGGCGGCCAGATCGACCGGCTCGTAGCTCGCCTGCATCCGTCCCGCCTCCAGGCGGGAGAAGTCGAGCAGCGTGTTGACCAGCTTGCTCAGGCGCAGCCCGTTGCGATGGATCAGCTCCAGTTCCTCACGCACCTCCGGGTCCGCGTCGGAGAGCCGGTTCCGCAGTTCCTGGACCGGGCCCGTGATCAGGGTGAGGGGAGTGCGGAACTCGTGGCTGATGTTGGAGAAGAACGTCGTCTTCGCCCGGTCCAGCTCCGCCAGTTCCTCCGCCCTGCGCTGCTGCGCCTGATAGCTGCGGGCGCTGGCCACACCGGCGGCGACATGGCCGGCGACCAGGTCCACGAAGCCGCGGTAGTCGTCGTCCCAGGCCCGGTAGCGGTTCAGGCCGGCCACCATGAACCCGTAGGGCGCGCCGCCCTGTTGCAGCAGCGGCACCACCACGGCCTGGACGGGCGGCTCCTGCCACGCCCCGGTCGGCAGGTCCGGGAACGCGTCGCTGTCGAGCGGCACCACCACGGACTGCCCGCCCGCGAGGGAACTCGCCGGCCAGACACCCTCGTCGGCGGGGAGGAGGAGTTCGGCGGCGGCGGGGTGGCCCGGCGCGATTCCGGTGGCCGCGGTCAGGCGGGCACCGCCGTCGTCGTCGAAGAGATAGGTCAGCGTGAAGGGCAGGTCGTGCCCGTTCCGCTCCAACTGCCGGCTGGTGAAGTCGAGCATCTCCTGCTCGGTGCGTACCACGCTCGGGTCGGAACCGAGATCGCGCAGCGTGCCCATGCGGCGCTCGCCGATGACCCGTTCGGTCTCCTCGATGACCACACACAGCATGCCGACGACACGTCCCGCGTCGTCGCGCAGCGGACTGTAGGAGAACGTGTGATAGCTCTCCTCCGTGTAGCCGGAGCGCTCCAGGAACAGCAGCAGCGCCTCGTCCCAGGTCGCCTTGCCGGTGTTCAGTACGGTGTGGATGCGGGGACCGATGTCGTCCCAGATCTCCTCCCACACCTCACTGGCCGGACGCCCCAGCGCCCAGGGGTACTTGCGGTCCAGGGTGTCACGGCGGTACGCGGCGTTGCAGAAGAACGTCAGATCCTCGCCCCACGCCATCCACATGGAAAAACGCGACGACAGCAGGATGCTCACCGCTGTCTGAAGGCTCTGCGGCCAGCCGGCCGGATCCCCGAGCGGTACGGCCGCCCAGTCCACGCGGGCCAGATCCCGGCCGATCTCCTCGTCGGCCGTGAACACGGCGGCGCCTTCCGCGGGAGGCATGTCGAGCTCCGCGTCCTCGGAACCTGTCACTGTTCCACCCTTCCGTTCACGTCAGTCCCCTCCGTGCCGGCCGCTTCCGGCGTACCGGTGCGCGCACGTCACAGACCACACGCACAGGCCGCGTGCCGCTCGCCGTAGGACTGCTTCGAGCCACCCCGGGGTAACTCATGGGACGCGTTCCGTAGGATAAGGCAGCCGCCCTCGGGCCGGCGGTCCGGTTGCCGGCAGCGGGGGAGACACTATGACGGCGACCCAGGACGCCTTCCATCCGGACGCGGGGCAGTCCTCGCCGGACGAGCAGGCACGCCTCGCCGCCGTACGCCGCTACCGGATCCTCGACAGCGCGCCCGACGGCGCCTTCGGCAGGATCGCCTCCCTGGCGGCGCGCATCTTCGACGCACCCATGGCCACGGTGACGATCGTGGACAGCGACCGGGTGTGGTTCAAGGCCGCCCACGGCCTCAAGGACATGAGCGAGACCAGCTGCGCCCCGGGCCTGTGTGCCTCCGCCATCCTGCACAGCGGGCCGTACGTCGTCAGCGACACCCGGGCCGACCCCCGGGCCACCGTCCACCCTCTCGTGCGGAGCTGTCCGGCCGTCCGCTTCTACGCCGCCGCGGCGATCACCACCGCCGACGGCCACCGGCTCGGCACCGTCAACGTCCTGGACACCAGGCCCCGGCATCCCACCCCTGGTCAGCTCGAAGCGCTGGAGGACCTCGCCGCGCTCGTCATGGACGAACTCGAAGTACGCCTGTCCACGCTGCGTACCGTCGCCGCCGAGCGCGAGCGGCGAACCGACGCCGAACGGCTGGCGCGCACCCTTCAGCGCACTCTCCTGCCCCCCGCCCTGCCTCTGGTGCCCGGCCTGGACGCGGCCGCCGCCTACCACCCCGCCTCCGTCGACGAGGTCGGCGGCGACTTCTACGACCTGTTCCCCCTCGACGACGGCCGCTGGGCGTTCTTCCTCGGTGACGTGTGCGGCAAGGGGGCCGACGCCGCCGCCCTGACGTCGCTGACCCGCTACACCCTGCGCGCCGCGGCCATCTACAACCCCGACCCGTGCACCGCCCTGGCGAACCTCGACACCGTCCTGAAAGGGGAGTACCAGGGCAGCACCCCGCGGTTCTGCACCGCGGTGTTCGGCGTGCTGGACGCCCTGGCCGACGGGTCGTTCGCCGTCACACTGGCCGGTGGCGGCCACCCCCCGGCCCTGGCGCTGCGTGCGGACGGCACCGTCGAGCCCATCTCCACCACGGGCGGCCAGCTGATCGGACTGCTGCCCGATCCGCACTTCGTAGGGACCACCACACGCCTCGCCCCCGGCGACGCGCTGCTGCTGTACACCGACGGACTCAGCGAGGCCCGCACCGCGGGGGGCGCCATGCTCGGCGAGGACGGACTGGCCCGCCACCTGTCCGAACATCCTGCCCAGGGAGCCGACGCCCTGCTCGCGATGCTGCACACCCTCTTCACGGACCTGGGCACGGGAGTCAGCGACGACACCGCGCTGCTCGCCCTTTCCGTCCCCTTGGTCCCCCTGGGTACCACCGACCGACCCGTACAGGAGAACAGGTGACCGACCGTACTCTGACCGCGACCCGACGACCTCACCCCGCGGGCGCCACGGTGCTGGCCGTGACGGGCGAACTCGACCACCACACCGCCCGGGAGCTCAGCCACGTCGTCGACGAGGCTCCCTTCACCTCCGACGCTCCCGTGATCATCGACCTGACGGATCTCACCTACTGCGACTCCACCGGCCTCACCGTCCTTGTCGCCGCCTACAACCGGGCCCAGCAGGCCGGTACCCCGCTGGTCCTCGTCGGGCTGAACGCCGACCTGACGCGTGTCTTCCGTATCGTCGGCCTGGACCAGCTCTTCAGCTTCCAGCCCACCCTCGAAGACGCTGTCGACGCTTTGCGTGCCTAGGGCGTGTCTTTCGGCTGCGTCGCGATCTGGATCAGGTTGCCGCAGGTGTCGTCGAGGACGGCGGTGGTGACGGGGCCCATCTCCAGGGGTTCCTGGGTGAAGACGACGCCGAGGGCGCGCAGCCGCTCGTACTCAGCCTGTACGTCGTCGACGGCGAACTGGTGGATCGGGATGCCGTCCTGGACGAGCGCGTCGCGGTAGGGCTTGACGGCCGGGTGGCCGGCGGGCTCCAGGAGGAGTTCGGTGCCGCCGGGCTCGGCGGGCGAGACGACGGTCAGCCACCGGTCCTGCCCGCCCACCGGGACGTCGTACTTCTTCACGAAGCCGAGGATCTCGGTGTAGAAGCGCAGGGCCTTGGCCTGGTCGTCGACGAAGACGCTGGTCAGATGGATCTTCATGGGGTGTTCTCCTCGGGTCCGGGGGTGTCGGGCAGGGGCCATCGCTCGGCGATCCGCCGCAGCGGGGCCGTGTTGAGGTCGTGGAACTTGTAGCGGCCCTCCCGCCGGGTCTCGACCAGCCCGGCGGCCTCCAGCAGGGCGAGGTGCTGGGACACCGCCTGGCGTGAGATGCCGAGTTGATGCTTCATGGCCAGTCGCGAGCAGATCTCGAACAGGGTCTGTCCGGACTTCTCCGCGAGTTCGTCGAGGATGGTACGGCGGGTGGAGTCGGCCAGGGCTTTGAAAAGATCGTCGGCCACGACCACAGGATAGGCAAGTCTTCGCTTGCCTATCAAGGGCCTGGGCGGGAGCGATCCGTCCCGGGGATTGACATCGGCAGGGTTCGGCAGGCAACCTCGACGCGTAGCGTGTTAACGATAACATTCATGAACGTGAAGGAGACCGCATGTACCGGCTCGACCCGCGTTACACCCCCGCACCCCGGGCCGTCCTCGCCGCCGGATGGCGGGCGGTGTCCGCGCAACTCCCGGACGGCCCGGCGGTGGTGGCCGTCGACGGACCCCCGTCCGTCGACTGGGAGCGATTCCGCGACGGCCTCGAACGCGAGCTGACCGCGCGTGGCACCCCGCTCGTCCTGCTCGATGTCCGCGCCCATTACGTACCGCCGGCCCAGGTCGAGCGGCGCACCGAGCGACCGGAGGACGCGGACGACCCGTACTTCCGCAAGCTCGCCGAGAACCCCCTCGACGACCTCTTCGACACCCTTCCGCGGCCGGCTCCCCCGCAGGAAGGGGTCCTGCTCGTCTACGGGCCGGGCGCCGCTCTCGTGGAGCACGACCTGCTCTGGTACGCCGACGTGCCCAAGCGGTACGCGGAGGCCGCGGTGGCCGCGGGCAGGCGGGGGGCGAACCTCGGACTGCCCGAAGGGAAGCCCGACTTCAGGCGGCTGTTCTACGTCGACTGGCCGATGCTCGACCGCCACCGCGACGCGTTGGCCCACCGCCTCGACGCCTGGCTCGATATGCAAGAACCCGACCGTCCCGCGCTGATCGACGGCGACGGCCTGCGCGCCACCTACGCGACGTTGGCGCGCGGGCCCGTCCGCACCCGTCCGTACTTCAACTCCACGCCCTGGGGCGGCCATTGGGCCCAGCGTGAGCTCGGGTTCAACCGCGACGCCGGCAATACCGCGCTCGGCTACGAACTGATCGCGCCGGAGGCCGGCATCCTCATCGGCACCGGGCCGCGGGCTCAGGTCGAGGTGCCCTTCCAGCTGATGTGCGTGCTGGAACCCGAGAACGTGATGGGGGCCGAGGCCCACGCCCGCTTCGGCACCTCCTTCCCGATCCGCTTCGACTATCTCGACACCGTCGGCGGCGGCAACCTCTCGCTGCACTGCCACCCCAAGGAGGCGTACATGCGGGAGCGTTTCGGCTGGCCCTACACCCAGCACGAGACGTACTACCTGACCCTCGGCGGCCCCGGTGCCAAGGTCTTCCTCGGCCTGCGTGAGGACGCCGACGTCGATCTCTTCCGCAAGGAGGTACGGGAGTCCGTCGCCGGGGGAGTGCCCATGGACCCCGAGGACCACGTCCTCGCCTTCCCCGCCGAGCAGGGGCAGTTGTTCATGATCCCCGCGGGCACCCCGCACGCCAGCGGGGCGGGCAATCTGGTGCTGGAGATCAGCGCCACCCCGTACCTGTACAGCCTGAGGTTCTACGACTGGCTGCGGCCCGCCGCCGACGGCACCCCGCGCCCCCTGCCGTACGAACACGGATTCGCCAACCTGGAGAGCGGACGGCGTGGCGAGAGTGTCGCCCGCGACCTGGTGCAGGAGCCGCGCACCCTGCGCGAGGGCAACGGCTGGCGGGAAGAGGTGATCGGCGCACTGGACGAGATGTTCTACGAGGTCAGGAGGTACGTGATCGACGCCGGCGCCGAGGCGGACGACCACACCCGCGACCGCTTCCACCTGCTGAACGTGGTGGAGGGCGAGGGCGTCACCGTGCACACGGCGGCCGGGGACCGGCACGAACTGGCCTACGCGGAGACGCTGACCGTGCCGGCCGCGGTCGGCGGCTACACCCTGCGGGCGGTCGGTGATCGCCCGGTACGGGTCGTGAAGGCGCTCGTCCGTTGATCCCCGTCCTGGAGATCGGCGGCACCCATGTCACCGCCGCCCTCGTCGACCTGCCCGGGCGACGGGTCGTCCACCGCACCAGGAGCCCGCTCGACCCGCACGGCGGCGCCGGGGACATTCTTGGCGGCGTACGGCGCTGCGCCGCCGGGCTGCCGGCGCCTCCCGGCGCACGGTGGGGCGTGGCCGTGCCGGGACCGTTCGACTACGCGAAGGGAGTCGCGCTCTTCGCGGGTGTCGGCAAGTTCGAGGCGTTGTACGGAGTGGACGTGCGAGCGGCACTCCTCGGCGGTCTGTGGCAGCGTCCCGGTGACGTCGTGTTCCTCAACGACGCGCACGCCTTCCTGGCCGGTGAGTGGACCGGGGGCGCGGCCCACGGACACCGCCGTGCTGTCGGCATCACGCTCGGTACGGGCGTCGGTTCGGCGTTTCTCGCCGACGGCCTCATCCGCGAGGACGGTTCCGGCGTGCCGCCCGGGGGGCGCATGGACCTGACCGAGGTCGGCGGCAGGCCGTTGGAGGACACCGTTTCCCGCCGGGCGATCCTCGTCCGGTACGGCGATCCGGCCGCCGACGTGCGCGACATCGCCGACCGCGCCAGGGCGGGGGAGCAACGGGCCCGCCGGGTGCTGGCCGACGCCCTGACCGCGCTGGGTGCCGCGCTCGGCCCGCGCCTGGCGGCTTTTGGCGCGACCGTCCTGGTCGTCGGAGGGTCCATGGCCCGCTCCTGGGATCTTGTCTTCCCCGCGCTGCGCGGCGGACTCGCCTCGGGCGGCTGGGTTCCGGACGACGGGGAGCCGGGGGACGTGGTCCCGGACGACGTGGACCGGGGCGACGGATCGCAGCGTACCGACACACCTGCGAGCCCTCCGGGTACCACCACCGGTCCGCGTCGCGTCCCGGCCGGCACCGCACGGCATACTCGTGCGGTGAGGCCCGCCGGCTCCGCCGAGGACGCCGCACTGATCGGCGCGGCACGCGCGGCTGCCACCGCGTGAGGACGGACGAAGGGAACACGGCCGGGATGCCGGGGACACACGGGTCGAAGGACGCTCAGCCGACGGTGCGTGACGTCGCCGAGAGGGCGAAGGTCAGCGCCATGACCGTCTCCCGCGTTCTGCGTGACGATCCGAAGGTGCTGCCGGCCACCGCGGCCCGCGTGCGCGCGGCGGTCGCGGAACTCGGCTACCGCCGCAACGAGATGGCCCGCAGCCTGCGTCTCGGAAGTGGTACGGGCCTCGTGGGCCTGGTGGTCACCAACCTGGCCAACCCGTTCTACTCACGACTGGCCCTGGGCGTCGACTCCGTCGTCGTCCGGCACGGCCTCAAGGCCGTCATCGGCAACACCGGCCAGGACCTCGACACCGAGCGCGGTCTCGTCGAGGACCTGGTCGGGCGGCGTGTCGACGGCATCATCGCCGTGCCCGCCGGTCCTGACCAGCGGCATCTGGCCGCCGCGGCGGCCGAGGGGGTGCCCGTCGTGGTCGCGAGCCGTCCGCCCGAGGGGTTCGGCGCGGACTGTGTCCTGGTCGACGACTACGGCGGCGCTCGCGCCGCCACCGAAAGCCTGCTCGGCGCCGGTCATCGCAGGATCGGATTCCTCGGTTCGCCACCCGCCGTCTACACCGGTACGGAGCGGTTGCGCGGATTCACCGACGCCCTCGCCTCCGCGGGCCTGTCCACCGACCCCGCCTACGTGCGGCGGGGACAGCGGCAGACCGGCGAGGCCGCGAGCGCCGCCGCGGAACTGCTCGGCCTGCCGGAACCCCCGACGGCCCTGTTCTGTTCCAACAACCGCAACACCATCGGAGCCTTCCGTGCCGTCCGCCGCGCCGGAACCACCACGGTGCTGGCCGGCTTCGACGATTTCGAACTCGCGGACACACTCGGCCTGCCGCTGACCGTCGTTGCCTACGACAGCGACGAACTGGGCCGTGAGGCGGGCCGGTTGCTGGTCGCGCGTATGGGCGGAGGACCCGCGAGCGCCGGGGCCGCCACTCCGTTCCGGCGCACCGTCGTGCCGACCACGCTCGTGCACTACGGCCCACCGGGGCCGGCAACTCGTTGACCGCCTGGCGCGGAGCCTCAACGGCGGCGCCCGCCCCCTGCCGGCCCGCCTCCTGGCCCAGCCCTGATCATCCTGATCACCGGGCACCCGTCCGACCGGGACGAGATCCGCGACCGCGTCGTGCCGCTGCACGGTCCGCGCTGAGCCGGCCCGGCGTGGGTGTCAGTACGCGTCCCCCGTCGTGGACGACGTGATGATGCCGTCGTGTGCGAAGTCGCCCGGGGGGATGCCGGGGTGGTGGCCCTGGGGGCGCGGGTGCGGGGACGACGTGCCGAGGGCCAGGCGGGAGACGATGCGGTAGCGGTCGCCCCGGTAGAGGGAATGTACGTACTCGACGGGGCGGCCCGAGGTGTCCAGGGTCAGCCGTTCGATGAGCAGGGCGGGGGAGAGGACCGGGACGTCCAGGACGGAGGCCTCCGCCTCGTTCACGACGGTGGGTTCGATGGACTGGGTGGCCTCGTGCACGTACACCTGGTGGTGTTCCCGCAGGTGGTCGTAGAGCTCGCCCGACTCCAGCTCCTGCGGTGTCAGTCCGGGAGCCAGCTCGGCCGGGATGTGCAGGTGCTCGATCGCCATGGGAGCGCCGTTCACCAGCCGCAGGCGGGCGATGTAGATCAGCTCGGCGGCCGGGGAGACGCGCAGCTTGCGGCCGATCCTGGCGCCGGCCTGCGAGGTGCTGCGCTCCAGGATGCGGCTCGACCAGGCGCCGGAGGCCCGGGGGACGACAAACGCGGTGTCGTCGGCGCTGAGTTCCTGAGTGATCTTCGCCGGGGCCACGAACATGCCGCGGCCGTGCTCCCGCACCAGCAGGCCTGTGGCGACGAGTTCGTCCACGGCCGAGCGCAACGTCGGCCGGGAGACGCCCAGTTCGGCGCAGAGGGTGCGTTCGGAGGGGATGGCGTCGCCCGCGTGGCGCGTCTCGATCAGGCCGAGCAGGTGGTCCCTGACCCGCTCGCGCTTGAGTACCCCGCCCGACGAACCGCTCCCCATGGAGGTGACCTCTTTCGCTTGCGTCGATCCTGCGTCGATCCTGCGTCGATCCTACTGGTCAGTGGTCAGTGACTGGTCGGTGGCTGGTCAACTGGTAAGGGTCATTCTGCACCATTCTAGCCGCTGCCGTCGCCGTCGGGCGCAAGTGAATCCTTTGGTTCCGGGCTTGACGGCTTCATTGGTCCATGCCACCTTCTGGTCACCGCGTCTTGCCAGTTGACCAATTGGTAAATCTCTCATCGAGGTGGTCCGTGAAGATCCGCTTCATCGCCGGTATCGCAGCTCTCGCCACGACCCTGGCGCTCAGCGCCTGTAGCTCTTCCTCCGACACCGCCGCCGGGCCCGAGAAGCTCACTGTCTGGATCATGAAGGACAGCGTCACCTCCGACTTCCTCGGCCGCTTCACCCAGGACTTCGAACGCCGGCACAAGGACCTCGCCCTGGACATCCAGATCCAGGAGTGGGACGGCATAGGCGAGAGGGTCACGGCCGCCCTCGCCAGCAAGGACGCCCCCGACGTGATCGAGGTGGGCAACACCCAGGTCGCGCAGTACGCGGCGAGCGGCGGGGTCAAGGACCTCACCGACCGGACCGGGGACCTGTCCGGTGGCGACTGGCTGCCCGGTCTCGCCGAGCCGGGCAGGATCGACGGCAAGCAGTACGGCATCCCCTGGTACGCGGCCAACCGGGTCGTGCTCTACAACAAGGACCTCTTCGCCGAGGCCGGGATCACCGGGCCGCCCGCCACCCAGGACGCCTGGCTCGCCGCCACGGCGAAGCTCAACAAGGGTGCCACCCAGGGCATTTACCTCCCCGGGCAGAACTGGTACACCCTCGCCGGCTTCATCTGGGACCAGGGCGGGGACCTCGCCACCCGCTCCGGCGACACCTGGAAGGGGGCCCTTCAGAGCCCGCAGGCCCTGGCGGGGATGGACTTCTACCGTCGCCTCCAGGTGCTGGGCAAGGGTCCCAAGGACTCCGACGAGGCCAAGCCGCCGCAGGCCGAGGTCTTCGCCGAGGGGGGTGTCGCACAGATCATCTCCGTCCCCGGCGGGGCGAAGATCGTCGAGGAGGCCAATCCCGCGCTGAAGGGGAAGATCGGCTTCTTCCCGGTGCCGGGCAGGACCGCCGGCGTCCCCGGATCCGTCTTCACCGGCGGCTCCGACCTCGTCGTCCCCGAGGCCTCCGGCCACCAGGACGGCGCCTATCAGGTGATCAAGGCCCTCACCGGCGACACCTGGCAGAAGGACATGGCGAAGACCATGAGCTACGTACCCAACCGGACGTCCCTCGCGTCGGCCGTCCAGGGCGACGCGGGTACGGCGGCGATGGCGGCCGGCGCGGCGCGGGGGCGGGCAACCCCCAACTCCCCGCAGTGGGCCGCCGTCGAGGCCACCAATCCCATCAAGCAGTACATGACCGCCGTACTGACCGGAGCCGACCCCGCGCGGGCGGCCGAGGACGCGTCCGACAGCATCACCAAGACGCTCGGCTCATGAACCGGGCTCTCCCCAGGGCGCTTCCCAGGACTCTCCCCAGGGCCTTCTGGCCGTATCTGCTCGTCGCTCCCACGGTCCTCGGGGCGGCCGGTCTGCTCCTCTACCCGCTGGTCCGCAATATCGTCATCTCCTTCCAGCGGTACGGAATGGGCGAACTCGTCCGCGGCGGAGCCTCGTTCGCCGGTCTCGCCAACTACCGGGACATCCTCGGGGACGACGAGTTCTGGGAGGTCGTACGCCGCACCCTCTGGTGGACGGCCGTCAACGTCTTCCTGATCATGGTCCTGGCCACGCTCGTCGCCCTCCTGCTCCAGCAACTCGACCGCCGCTCCCGGCTGTTGGTGCTGAGCGGGCTGGTGCTCGCCTGGGCCAGCCCCGTCATCGCCACCACCACCGTCTTCCAGTGGCTGTTCTCGTCCCGGCTCGGAGTGGTCAACTGGCTGCTCGTACGCCTCGGCTTCACGTCGTACGAGAACTACTCCTGGTTCGCCGACGGCCGCGCCACCTTCACCATCCTGGTGATCGTCGTCGTCTGGCAGTCCGTCCCGTTCGCCGCCATCACGCTGCACGCGGCCCTGCTCACCGTCCCCGCCGAGTTGTACGAATCGGCACGGCTCGACGGCGCCGGCGCGGCACGGATCTTCCGCTCCGTGACGCTGCCCATCCTCCGCCCGATCTTCGGACTCGTGCTCTGCCTCGAAGTCATCTGGGTCTTCCGCTGCTTCGCCCAGATCTGGGCCATCAGCAAGGGCGGCCCCGGCGACGCCACCACCACCCTGCCCGTCTACGCCTACCGCGTCGCCCAGTCCCTGCACCGGTACGACCTGGGCGCGGCGGTCTCGACCGTCACCGTCCTGCTGCTCCTGGCCGTGCTCGTCCTCTACTTCCGTCAGATGTTCCGGCAGGAGGCAGAACAGTGAGCCGATCCCGCGCCCGGCGCGTCCCGCTCCACGCCGCCGCTCTGCTGGTCTTCGTCCTGTCGGCCTTCCCCGTGTACTGGATGGTGCTGACCGCCTTCAAGCCCACCGCGGACATCCAGTCCGAGACCCCGGTCTTCCTGCCCACCTCGGTGACCCTCGACCACTTCACCAAGGCCTTCGAGGCCGACGGCTTCTGGCTCTTCTGGCGCAACAGCCTGATCGTCACGGTCAGTTGTGTCGTCCTCGCCCTGATCGTCGCCCTCGGCGCCGCGTTCGCCGTGGCGCGGCTGCGGTGGAAGGGGCGCCGCGGCTTCATCCTCATGGTGTTCATCGCGCAAGTGGCGCCCTGGGAAGCGCTGTTGATCCCGATGTACATCATCGCCAGGGACACGGACATGCTCGACAGGCTGTCCACCCTGACGCTGATCTACTTCATGATCACCCTGCCCTTCACCATCGTCACCCTGCGGGGTTTCCTCACCGCCATCCCGGTCGAACTGGAAGAGGCCGCGCAGGTCGACGGATGCACCCGGGCGGTCGCCTTCCGCCGGGTCACCCTGCCGCTCCTCGCACCCGGCCTGCTCGCCACCTCGCTCTTCGGATTCATCACCGCCTGGAACGAATTCGCCTTCGCCAACATGCTGATCATCAAGAACCAGGACGACCGGACCCTCCCCGTCTGGCTGTCCTCCTTCTCCAACGTCTTCGGCACGGACTGGGGCGCCACCATGGCCGCCTCCACTCTCTTCGCCCTGCCCGTGCTGCTGCTCTTCCTGGTCCTCCAGGGCCGGGTCGCCGCCGGGATGACCAGCGGCGCCGTCAAGGGATAGGGACACACACCGGATGACCGCACCCGCGCACCCCGCAGCCGACCCCGCCACCCGGCGCGGCGGACCACCCCTGATCCCCCGCCCGTCCCAGCTGACCACCCTGCCCGGGAGGTTCACGCTCGACGCGCACACCGCGGTACGGGCCGCGCCCGGCGGCGCCACCGCCGCCGCGGACCTGCTCCGTACCCTCCTCGCTCCCGCCACCGGACTGCCCCTGCCCGCGGCGGCGGACGGCAGTGTCGTCCTGGTGGTCGACCCGGCCCTCGCCGGTCTCGGCCGGGAGGGCTACGGCCTCACGGTCGGCGCCGACGCCGTGCTGCTGCGCGCCGCGCACCCGGACGGTCTGCTCAACGCCGTCCAGACGATCCGTCAACTCCTGCCGCCCGAGGCCCTGTCGGCGGAGCCCGTACGCGGGACGGAGTGGACGCTGCCGTGCGTCCAGATCACCGACGTTCCGCGCTTCGCCTGGCGCGGCGTCATGCTCGACGTGGCCAGGCGCTTCCGGCCCGTCTCCTTCCTCCGCCGGTTCGTCGACCTGCTCGCCCTGCACAAACTCAACGTGCTGCATCTGCACCTCACCGACGACCAGGGCTGGCGCATGCCGGTCGCCGCCTATCCCCGGCTCACCACCGTGGGCGGCGAGCCGCACGGCGGGGCCTACACCCGCCGGGAGTTGGAGGACCTGATCGCCTACGCCGCCGCGCGCGGCATCAGCGTCGTCCCCGAGATCGAGATGCCCGGCCATGTACGGGCCGCCCTCGCCGCCTATCCCGAACTGGGCAACGACCCCTCGCGCCGGCTGGAGGTGTGGAACCGCTGGGGGGTCTGCGACACGATCCTCGGGGTGCACGACGAGGTCCTGGACTTCTGCCGTGCCGTGCTGGACGAGGTGGTCGACGTCTTTCCCTCGCCGTACGTGCACGTCGGCGGCGAGGAGTGCCCGATCGTCGAGTGGGAGCGGTCCGACGCGGCCCGGCGCAGGGCGGCGCGGGAAGGGCTGAGCGGCCCCGGCGAGCTGCACCGCTGGTTCATGGACCGGATCGGCGGCTTCCTCGCGGAACGGGGCCGTACGCCCCTCGGCTGGACGGAGAGCGGCCGCGACCTGCCCCTCGGCTTCACCGCCCTGCCGTGGCGGGACGCCGCGCACGGCCTGGTGGCTGCGGGGCGGGGCCAGGACATCATCATGGCGCCCCACCGCTCGACGTACCTCGACTACCCGCAGAGCGGCCGGCCCGAGGAACCGCCCGGCCAGCCGGGCGGCCCGGTGACCCTGCGGGACGTGTACGACCTCGACCCGGCGCCCGCCGGCTGGGAGGCGGCCACGGCCGCCCGCGTCCTCGGCACCCAGGCGCAGTTGTGGAGCGAGTACGTCCCCACCGCCGCGCACGCCGAGTACCTGGCCTTCCCCCGGCTCTGCGCCCTCGCGGAGACGGCCTGGTCCGCCCACCGCGACTGGCCGGGCTTCCAGCGCCGGCTGGCCCACCACAGAACCCGGCTCGACACGCTCGGCGTGCCGGACCGACCACCGCACGACCCGCAGGACCAGCACGACCCGCAGGACCCGCAGGACCCGCACGACCCGCACCACTCCCCGCACATCCCCCCGCCAGGAGAGGAATCAGGTCGATGACCAGACACCCGATGACCAGGCAAGACAGCAGCGCCACCGAAGGAACAGGGACCCCCGGAAGGCGGTCCGCCGGACGCCTCCGTACCGCCGTCGCCCTGGGCGTGGCGGCCGGACTCGGCTGCGCCGCACTGACCGCGGTGCCCGCCGGGGCCGCCGACCCGACCGTGAAGGTGCAGTACCGCCAGAGCTCGACGGGATCCGACCAGGCGGAGCCCTGGTTCAAGGTCGTCAACACCTCCGGTTCCTCCGTCGCGCTCACCGGTGTCAAGGTGCGCTACTACTTCAGGGCCGAGGCCGGCGCCTCGTACACCTTCGCCTGCTCCTGGGCGGTGAAGGGCTGCGCGAACATCACCGGCACCTTCGGCACTCTCGCCCATCCCACCGCGACCGCCGACCGCTATCTGGAGATCGGCTTCACGGCGGGGGCGGGCAGCCTCGCCGCGGGGGCGGACACCGGAGACATGCAACTGCGCTTCTACCGCTCCAACTGGGCGGCGCTCAACCAGAGCGACGACTACTCCTTCGGCCCCGCGCAGACCACGTACGGGGACTGGACCAAGGCGACCGCGACGGTGGGTGGCACCACGGTCTGGGGTACGGCCCCGGCGGGCAACGACCCGGGAGGTCCGACCAACCCGCCGACCGACCCGCCCACCGACCCCCCGACGGACCCGCCCACCGGCGGCGCGGCCCTCTTCGACGACTTCAACTACACCTCGTACACCGATCCGTTGATCGGCACCCACGGCTGGAACGTGCGGTCCAACGCGGGCGGCCCCGGCGTGCCGGGCGCGACCTGGGCGGCCGACAACGTCACCTTCGCCAAGGAGGGGACCAACTCGGTCATGAACCTGGAGACGTCGACCGCGGGTACCGCCTCCACCACGGAACAGACCGAAGTCCTCACCAAAGCAACGAAGTTCAGGAACGGCACGTACGCGGCACGGGTGAAGTTCGCGGACACACCGAAGTCAGGACCCGACGGCGACCGCCTGGTCCAGACGTTCTTCACCATCAACGACCTCAAGGCGCCGATGGCGGACGACTACGCCGAGTACGACTTCGAGTACCTGCCCAACGGTGGCTGGGGGGAGCCGTCCAACATCCTCTACACCACCTCCTGGGAGACCTACCGCCCCGATCCCTGGGAGGCGGTCAACCAGCACTCCGAGTCCCGTACCAGCTACGCGGGCTGGCACGATCTGGTGGTCACCATCGACAATACGGCGATCACCTATTACGTCGACGGCCAGCCGTTCGGCACCCATGACGCCCGCTATCTGCCCGAGCGGCCCATGTCGATCAACTTCAACCAGTGGCTGATCGACCTCGCGGGGCAGACGAGCACGACGCCCCGGGCGTACGACCAGAAGGTCGACTACGTGCTGCACGTCAAGGACCAGGTGCTCACACCGGCGCAGGTCAACGCCAAGGTCGCCGCGTACCGCGCGGCGGGCAAGGCCTTCGAGGACACGGTGCCCGGGACTCAGTGACCGCCGGACCGGGCGGCAGGGGGGGGCAGGGGGCGGACGCCGGCCGGGCGTTCGCTCCCCGCCCCCTTCGCGCGGTCACATGCCCTCGCAGGCCGCCCCGAAGCCGTGGTCGTGGATGTGGCCGGGGCGAGTGCGACACGGGAGCGGATGCCGAGCTTTCCGCAGCGGGCGTCTTCCAGTCCGGCGTCATGGCCACCCGCAACCTCAGCCTCCGGGAACGCCTGCCCGAACACGCCCACGCCGCCGCGTACTCGGTCATGTACGCGGTCCAGGGGGCGGGCTACAGCCTCACCGCGTCCCTGTCCGCCGTGGCGCTGAATCCGGCGACTCCTTCGGTCGCGATCCTCGGCGGTGTCGCCCTCACCCTTCTCATCACCGCCGTCAGCGCCGTCGCGGAACGCCCCTCCGCAAAACCCGGACCTCGACCGGGTCGCCCGCCTTCGCCGAGGCGGACCACGCCCCGGACGGAACGGCCATGGCGCGGTCCTGGCCAGGACGGGTTTGAGGACGGCGTTCGCGGCCAGACTGTTGGTCGAGCTGCGTCAGCCACCCCTTCCGACCGGCTCGCAGTCGCCTCAGCGGTCGCCGGAAACGCGGAGGTGTCGCCTTTCCCGGCACGGCGGCATCGTATGACAAGCGCACGCAGTGAACTCGAACCCACCCCGGACGTCCCCGACCGGCCCGGATCCGTACCGGAGCGGAAGCAGCGGATGCGGCGCCGCCTGGAACGGCTGATCGGGATCGCCGCCACGGAAGGCAACACGCTGCTTCCGCTGCGCAACGGGGACGAGATCTTCGCGGCGATGCTGGAGAGCATCCGCGGCGCCGAGTACACCATCGACATGATGACGTTCGTGTACTGGCGGGGTGAGATAGCCCGCCGGTTCGCGACGGCCCTGGCGGACCGGGCGCGCGAAGGGGTGCGCGTACGGCTGCTGCTGGACGGCTTCGGCAGCCGGCTGATCGAGAAGGATCTGCTCGATCTGATGGCGGCGGCGGGCGCGGAGGTGGAGTGGTTCCGCAAGCCGCTGTACCTCTCGCCGCTGAAGCAGAACCATCGGTGTCACCGCAAGGTACTCGTCGTGGACGAACGTGTCGCCTACACCGGCGGGGTGGGAATCGCCGAGGAGTGGTGCGGCAACGCGAGCAACGCGAACGAGTGGCGCGACACCCATGTCCAGGTGCGCGGGCCCGCGGTCGACGGCGTCGCCGCGGCCTTCGCGCAGAACTGGGCCGAGTGCCACGACACCCTCTTCGACGCGCACGACCGCTTCACCGGCCACGAGCCGCAGGGGGACGCCGTCGTCCAGGTGGTCCGCGGTTCGGCGAGCTTCGGCTGGCAGGACATGCAGACCCTCCTGCGCGTCATGATCGAGTCGGCCCAGGAGCGGTTCCGCCTGGCCACCGCGTACTTCGCCCCCGACACGTACTTCATCGAGCTGCTGTGCGCGGCGGCCAGGCGCGGCGTCGAGGTGGAGATCCTGCTGCCCGGCCCCCACACCGACAAGCGGGTCTGCCAGCTCGCGGGCCAGAACCACTACGACGACCTCCTCGCCTGTGGAGTGAAGATCTTCGAGTACCAGCCGACGATGATGCACGCCAAGGTCATCACCGTCGACCGGGTCGCCGCCCTGATCGGCTCGACCAACTTCAACCGCCGCTCCCTCGACCACGACGAAGAGGTGATGCTCGCCGTCCTGGACGAGGACTTCACCGCCACCCTGGACGGCCACTTCGACGAGGACCTGGCGGTCAGCGAGCGGATCGAGAAGGGGCGCTGGAAGCGGCGCCCGACCGCACAACGGCTGCGGGAGGCGGCCGTCACCCCCATCCGCCGGTTCCTGTAAGGCTCCGGGGCGGTGGTGCCCCGCGTGACACCCGGCCGGTGTCACGCCATGCGGTTGGCCAGGGCCTGGCCGGAGGGGAGGCCCGCCACGAAGGCGCGGAGGAAATCCGTGAGTTGTCCGGTGTCGTGCGTGTGGGTCAGGGCGTCGATGGACCGGTAGAGGGTTTCCTCGATCTCCGCGACCCGGCGGGCCAGCCGGGCCCCGGCCGGGGTGAGCGCGATCTCGATGTGACGGCGGTCGTGCGCGGCCGCCTCGCGGGTGACCAGGCCGGCGGAGACCAGCCGGTCCACGAGGCGGCTGGGACTGCCGCTCTCGCAGACCAGGAGTTCGCCCAGACCGTTCAGGGTGAGTGGCTGGCGCTCTTCCAGGACGCGGATGACCTCCGCCTGGGAAGTGGTGACCCCCAGGGGCTTGAGGGCCTGGCCGAGCAGCCGGTTGCCTTCACGTTGGGCGGCCAGGATCAGGTAGCGGAGTTCCTCGGCGGGACGCATGGCGGGCATGGGGACATTCTCCCTGATCGGTGACGGCGGATTCGCTCATACGGCCGCGTCGGCGAGGAGCCCCACATGGGCCGCGCGTTCGGTGAGACGGTCCAGGCGCAGCTCGGCCACGCCCCGGTACGCCTTGGCGAGGGCGCGGGCCAGCGGCCCCTGGTGGGTGAACGCGTGGGTGACCAGGGTGCCGTCGAGGTGGGGCCGGAGGCGCCAGGTGCCCGTCTCCTGGAAGCCGGGGACCTGCCAGGCGCAGTCGATCTCCCGCTCTTCGATACGGGTGTACTGCCAGGTCCCGGTGAGTCCGCCGACCACGGTGAGGGCGTACGGGACTCCCGTGGTGGCGCGGGCCGGTCCGTCGACGCGCTTGAACGCCGGGTTCCAGTCGCGCAGGGCAAGGGGGTCCAGGAGGGCGTGGCGGACCTGGGCGGGGGAGGCGTCGAGGAAACGGGTGGCGTGCTGGCTGGTCATGTCAGGTCCTGTCCTGTGTGGACTGTCCGGTCTGTCCCGGCTGTTCGGGCTGTTCGGGAGGCGTACGGGTGGGGGCTCGCGCTCGCTCAGGCTCGGGCCGCTTCGGCGAGCCGGGTCCCCTGGGTGGCGTTGGCGGTGGCAGCGGTGAGAGCGGCGGCGGCGCCGGGGTCGTGGGCGGCCAGTACGGTCAGGCCGGGGTTGCGCCGGCGCATTTCGTTGATCAACGTGGTGGTGTCGGTGAGGCGCCTCTTCTCGCCCACACCCGGGACGTGTCCCGCTTCGAGCAGGGCGGAGTCGTACGTGACGTCACCGACCATGAGCAGCGGCGGGTGGTGGGGCCCCCGGACGAGCATCGACAGGGAACCCGGGGTGTGGCCGGGCGTGGGCACCAGGACCATGCTGCCGTCGCCGAACAGGTCGTGCCCGGTGGTGAAGGGGGCGAGGGCGGGATCGGTGAGCGGCCGGGGATCGACGTGCTTCCAGCGCAGGCCGGGGATCTGGATGTGGGAGCGCAGCAACCCCTTCTGTTCGGGGGCCGGTTCCTTCAGGGTCTCCCACTCGCGGCGGCTGACGACGATCTCGGCGTGGGTCAGTTCGCGCAGACCGCCGATGTGGTCCTGGTGCAGATGGGAGACGACGGCGGTGGTGACGTCGCGGATGTCGTACCCGAGGGCGGCGAGTTGGTTGGTGAGGGTCTGGTCGGCGGCGATGTCGAAGCGGGCGAGCCGCTTGTAGATCAGCCCGACAGGGCCGCCGGGGAAGTAGGCCGGGTCGGTCACCGAGGCGCGGTCCTGGCCGGTGTCGAACAGCACGAGTCCGTCGCGGTGTTCGATCACGTACACATTGATCGGCAGCGGCTCGGTCCAGCGCCGCGAGGTGGCCAGCCACCAGTACATCGGCTTGCGGGTCGCGGCCCGGTGCTCGGGGCGGATCATCACCTCGCCGGTGCTGACCACGGAGACGCGCTGGACGGGGGCGGGGTTCGTGTGAGTCGTCATAGAAGAAAGATGACACGACATGTATGTCGTGTCAAGTGTTTTCGGCGGCTCGCCGGAAACCCCGGAGCGGCCGCCCCTTGAGGAGGACGGCCGCTCCGCGACGCACGGCACCGCCGGGATCGGCGTTCCTCACGCGCCCGCCGCGAACGCTCCCCGGTAGGCCGCCGCCGGGTGCCGGTCGTTGAGGTGGGCGCCGGTGTGGAAGAGCTTCGCGCGCAGGGTGCCGGGTGTGTAGGCGGTCCTGGCGAGGCCGCGGCGGCGCAGTTCCGGCAGGAGTTTGTCGATGACCTCCTGGTACGAACCGGGGATGTGCCAGTTGGTGACGTTGATGCCGTCGACGCCCGCGGCCTGCCACTCCTCCAGGATGTCGGCGACCCGGGAGGGCGAACCGACCACCCGGTTACGGCGCGTCAGGATCCGCGCCAGGTCGGCGACCACGGGGTTCTCCTCGGTGACACCCATGCGTGTCCAGTCCAGGACGGCCTGGCTCCCGGTCGTCCTGACCTCGGAGAGCGGGGTGTCGAGCGGATACGGCGTACCGTCCGGGCGGTTCCCGTAGTTCAGCTGGATGAGATAGCCCCCGGGGCTGATGAAGCTCTCCAGGTGTGCCTCCTGCGCGCGGGCCTCTTCCTCGGTGTCGCCGATCACAAAGGTCAGCGCCTGGAAGAACATGATGTCCTCGGCCCGCCGGCCCGCTTCGACGGCGAGCGCGCGGGTCTCCGCGATCACGGCCTTGGCGACCTCGGGCGTGGGCGCGGCGATGAAGACGGCCTCCGCGTTCCGGGCGGCGAACGCCTTGCCCGGTCCCGAGGCGCCGGCCTGGAAGAGCACCGGTGTGCGCTGCGGCGACGGCGAGGGCAGGTGCGGCCCGAGGACGCGGTAGCGCTCACCGACGTGATGGATCCGGTGGACCTTCGCGGGGTCCGAGTAGATGCCCCGCTCCCGGTCCTTCAGGACCGCGCCCTCGTCCCACGAGCCCTCCCACAGCTTGTAGACGACGTCGACGTACTCGGCCGCCCACCGGTAGCGCTCCTCCCGTTCCGGCAACTGGTCGAGGCCGAAGTTGCGGGCGGTGTTCTCGACGGCGCTCGTGACGATGTTCCACGCGACGCGGCCGCGGGAGATGTGGTCGAGCGTGGACACCTTGCGCGCGAAGTCGAAGGGGTGCTCCTGGACGATCGAGCTGGTGAAGGCGAGACCGAGATGTTCCGTGTGCACGGCGAGCGCCGACAGGAGGACCGCCGGGTCGTTGCTGGGTATGTGCAGCCCTTCCCGTACGTTCCCACTGAAGTCGCCGTCCGCCGGGCCCTGTACGCCGACCTGGTCCGCGAAGAAGATGCCGTCGAACAGGCCCGCCTCCAGCCGCTTGGCGAGATCGATCCACACGTCGACGTCGTTGAAGTCGGCCTGGCGTGCCACCGGCTGCCGCCACTGGCCGTGGTGGTAGTGGGACGCGGTGTTCATGAGGAACGCGTTGAAAAGGAGCTCGGTCACGGCGGACTTCCCGGTCGATGAGGGGGTGTTGGGGGGTGTGCGGCAGACGTTAACCCCCTTTCCGGACGGCGGGGAGTGCCGGTGACCCGCCTCACACGGTGTCAGTCGGTGTGTTGACGCGGCGCGAGCGTTGGCAGTGGGCGACAACAGCGCTTCGGGGGCCGGGAGCCGCGATCGCGAGATTTCACACTGCCGACACACGCAGCCCTGTCGGCCCACACGGTCCCGCCGGTGTTCAGGCGCGGGAGGCCAGTGCCTTGCGCGTGATGCTGGCGGCGTAGTTCGGGGTCTCCCGGTGGTTGTGGGCGTCCGAGGCCTCCTGACGTGCTGACGCGGCCTGTTCGAACGTGATGCCGTTCGTCCCGTAGAACTCCATCCCCTCCGTGGTCGGGTGGGCGAGGATGCTGTTGCTCAGCCGGCAGGTGCCGTCTCCGTTGTCCGTCACACCGAGTTCCCAGATCCCCTGCGAAGTGGTCCAGCCGTTCGGTGTCAGCGCGTCAGAGAGCGACACCAGGCGCAGGTGGTGCTTCTCGAAGACGTCGTGCACGGCGTGCTGGATCGTCAGGGTGGTGCCGATCATCTCGACGTTCAGCGTTTCCCGGCGGCCGTCGTCGGTGATGCCGTGCGCGCAGGCCTTGTGTTCGCCCGGCGCGCAGCGCTGGTACTCCTCGTCCGACAGATTCCCCAGCCAGTCGGCGAGGTCGACCTGGTCGAAGGGCGCGCCGATGGTCGCGTGGACCGTCGAGTCCGAGAGGACAAGATCGGTCAGCACCTTGTTCTCGTTCGTGTGCTCGCTCATGTGAGGTTCTTCCTTCCCCGTGAACGGGTGAAGTGGGTGGGTGAACGGCTCCCCCTCACCTGCGACGGTAGCGCCTTTTCAGGGCTCCGGCCTATCACCACCGATGCTGGCACTCATCACCAGTGATCGTTGGACGTGATGGGTGGCGCGGGGCGACAGTGGACGGGCCAGCTTGATCCATCTGTCATGACGAGGAGGCGGGGATGTCCCTCCCGCTGCGCACCGCGGAGCAGCCACTGCTCGATCCGTACGATCTCGGCGACGGCCTGACCCTGCGCAACCGCGTGGTCATGGCCCCGATGACCCGGGCCCGGGCGGAGAATCCGGAGCTGGCCCCGACGGAGTTGCACAGCGAGTACTACCGGCAGCGCGCGGGCGCCGGCCTGATCGTGTCGGAAGGCACCTGGATCAGCGCCGGAGCGATCGGGGCGGTGCACGTACCCGGCATGTACAGCGAGGAACAGGCCCGTGCCTGGGCCGAGGTGACCTCGGCGGTGCACGCCGAGGGCGGAGCCATCTTCGCCCAGCTGGCGCACACCGGCGCCGCCTCGCATCCGGACTTCCACCAGGGCCACCTGCCGGTCGCGCCTTCCGCGGTCAACCCGGGCGGCAAGGTGTTCACACCGAACGGACTCACCCACGTCGTCACGCCCCGCGCGCTGAGCGTGTCGCAGATCGCGGACGTCGTGGAGCAGTACCGGTCGGCGGCCGTCAACGCGAAGCTGGCCGGCTTCGACGGTGTGGAGCTGCACGCCCAACGGGGTTATCTGATCGCCCAGTTCCTGAACCCCGCGCTCAACCTGCGTACGGACGCCTACGGCGGCACCGCCGAGGGCCGCGCACGGTTCCTGTTCGAGGTGCTCGACGCGGTGGTGGGTGTCTGGGGGCCGCACCGGGTGGGCGTCAAGTTCGCCCCGCACCAGGTGCTGGGCGAGTCGGCGGCGGCCTCGCCCGAGGTGCTGGCCGTCCACGAGTACGTGGCCGCCCGCCTCAACGACCACCCGCTCGCCTATCTGCACCTGATGATGACCCGGCAGCCCAACGTACGGGTGACGGCGGAGCAGCGACTCGAATCGCTGGGAGTGTTCCGGCCGTTGTACCGGGGGACGCTCATCGCGAACGCCGGCCTCGACCAGGAATCGGGCAACACGGTCATCGGCGAAGGCCTTGCCGACCTGGTGTCGTTCGCGGCGCTGTTCATCAGCAACCCCGACCTGCCGAAGCGCTTCGCGCACCATCTCCCGCTCGCCGACGGCGACCGCGAGACGTTCTACCAGGGCGGCCACCGCGGCTACACCGACTACCCGCCGGCGGATGTCGTGGCCGCCCCTTCGGTGACCTCGTCCACCGGCACCACGGAACCCCACGGAGCATCGCTGTGACCGCATCGCTCGAAGGAAAGATCGCCGTCGTCACCGGAGCCTCCTCCGGTATCGGGCGGGCCATCGCCGCCGAGTTCGTGGCGGAAGGAGCCCGCGTCTACCTCACGGGGCGCAGGAAGGCCGAACTGGACGCCGCGGTGGCGGAGATCGGGCCGGGTACGTCGGGCGTACGTACCGACGCGGCCGACCTGTCCGGGATCGAGGCGCTGTTCCGTACCGTCAGGGAACGCGAGGGCAGGCTCGACATCCTGGTCGCCAACGCGGGAGGCGGGGGTGGCGCGCCGCTGGGGACGATCACGGAGCAGCAGTACGACACCACGTTCGACATCAACGTCAAGGGGCTCCTCTTCACCGTGCAGGAGGCTCTCCCGCTGATGGACCGCGACGCGTCGGTGATCCTCATCGGATCCACCACCTCGATCAGGGTCGACGGGCCGGGGTTCAGCGTCTACGCCGCGAGCAAGGCCGCCGTACGGAGCTTCGCCCGCAGTTGGGCGGTCGACCTGCGGGGACGCGGCATACGGGTCAACGTACTGACCCCGGGGCCGACCAGGACGCCGGGCCTGCTCGGGCTGGCCCGGGCCGGCCGGGAGGAGGAGTTCCTCGACTCCTTCGCGGCGAGGATCCCGCTCGGCCGGGTCGCCGACCCCACGGAGATCGCCACGGCGGCGGTGTTCCTGGCCTCGGGGGCGTCGAGCTTCGTGAACGGGGCCGAGTTGTTCGTCGACGGCGGCCACGCCCAGATCTGACGGCAGCACGGACAGGACCGGCAGGTCCGGCGGCACCGGCAGCACCGACAGGACCGACAGGACCGACAGGACCGACAGGACCGAGATGACCACCCCTCTGACTCCCCTGCGCAAGAACCTGCTGCTGGCCCTGTGCTGTGCCAGCGTCCTCCTCGTCGGGATCGACATGACCGGCGTGAACGTGGCACTGCCCACGATCGGCGCCCGCTTCCACGCCTTCACCTCCGGACTCCTCGTCCTCCCGCTCGCGGCGGTCAGCATCGTCTTCGGCCCGGTCGGCGGACGCATCCTGGCCGTACGAGGGCCCCGCATCCCGCTGGCCATCGCCGGAACCGGCATCGGCGCCACCGGTGTCATGCTGTCCGTCGTCGACACCACCACCCCCGTCCGGTGGCTGCTGCTCGCCTACACGGTCATGGGAATCGGCAACGCGGCCGTCGGCGCCCCGATCTCGCAGGCGGCGGTGGCGGGCATGCCGCGCGAGCGGATCGGCGTCGCCACCGGCATCAGCTCCACCAGCCGCCAGATCGGGGCGACCCTCGGCGTCGCCGTCGCGGGCGCCGTTCTCGCCGGTAGCGGCGGCAGCGGCGGCGTGGGCACCGACGGCATCCGGACCGGATGGTGGCTCAACGCCGGTTACGGGGCCGGGGTCCTCCTCCTCGGCCTCCTGTCGGCCACCGCATGGGCCCGCGCGTCGGCCCATGCCGTGGCCCGCCGGCCGTCCACCCCACCGGCCGGTACGACTCCGACGTCCGGTGCGACCCCTCCGGCCGCACCGGCCGCACCGGCCGCACCGGCCGCACCGGGCTCCGGGAGACAGATCGTCCGTAACGTCCGGAGCGGCGGACAATGACCTGATGATGCGCTTCGAGCTTCTCGGCCCGGTACGGGCCTGGCGGGACGACGAGGAGATCGGCCTCGGCACTCCGCAGCAGCGAGCCCTGCTGGCCCTCCTCCTCCTGCACGAGGGGCGCCTGGTCGAGACGGACACGGCGCTCGACGTCCTGTGGGGGGAGCGGACACCGCGCGGCGGCCGGGGGACCGTTCGTACGTACGTCTACCGCCTGCGCCCGCTCCTCGGCGCCGGGGCGGTGATCGAGTCGACCAGCAACGGATACGTCCTGGGACTGCGGGACGCCACGCTTGACGTGAACGGCTTCCTGCGGCTGACGGACCAGGCGTACGAGGCCGGCCGCCGCGGCGATCCGGGGGGCGCGGCCCGCTGTCTGCGGCAGGCCCTCGGAGCCTGGCACGGACAGGCGCTGGCCGGGGTACGGGGGATCTTCTTCGAATCGGAGCGCGACCGGCTGGAGGAGCTGCGGCTCGCCGCACTGGAGGAGTTGCACGCCGCCGAACTCGAACTCGGCGAGCGGCCGGGCCTGACGGCCGAACTCCGTACCGCCGTCGCGGCGCACCCGCTGCGCGAGCGCCTGCACGAGCAACTGATGCTGTCCCTGTACCGCTCAGGACGCCGCGCCGACGCCCTGGCCGCGTACCGAGACGCCCGGAAGGTCCTGCGGGAGGAGCTGGGCGTCGATCCCGGTGCCGGCCTCGACCGGCTGCACAGCCGTATCCTGCACACCGATCCGGCACTGGACGTACGGCGTGCCGCGCGGCCGCCGGTCCCGTCCCAACTGCCCCCGGACCTCTCGGCGTTCACCGGCCGCGCGGCGGAGATCGCCGAACTGACGGCGGCGCTCCACGACACGTCCGGGCCGCCGGTCGCCGGCATCACCGGCCTCGGCGGCACGGGCAGGACCACCCTCGCCGTCCGGGTCGCGCACCTGCTGCGGGACCGGTTCCCCGACGGCCAGTTCTACGCCGACCTCGGAGGGGACGACACCCCCGCCGAACCGGCCGACGTACTGGGCCGGTTCTTGCGCGCCCTCGGCGTCGAGCAGCCGGCGGCCACGCTCGGAGAACGGGCCGCCCAGTGGCGTACAGCCGTCTCGGGCCGCAGACTCCTGGTGGTCCTGGACAGCGCCGACGCGGCCGGGCAGGTCCGCCCGCTCCTGCCCGCCTCGCCCGGATGCGCCGTCCTGGTGACGGCCCGCCGCCGGATCATCGACCTGCCGGGCGTCCACTGGCACCGGCTCGGGGTCCTGCCGCCGCACGACGCGCTGGAGCTGCTGGCCACGATCTCCGGGCGCGGCAGGGTGTACGCCGAGCGCGAGGCGTCCGAGCGGCTGGTCGCCGCCTGCTCGTACCACCCGCTGTCCGTCGAGGTGGCGGCGGCCCGGCTCGCCGCCCGGCCGTCCTGGACGATCGACGAGATCCTCGCCCAGCTGGAGGACGACCTGCGCCGGCCGGTGGTCATGCACGAGGACTGCGCGATCGTCGACCGGCCCTTCCGGGACGCCGAGGCGCACATGGACACCCGCCGGCGGGCCGCCTTCCACCTCGCGGCCTTCCCCGACTGCCGGCAGCTCTCCCCGGCCGCCGCCGCGGCCCTGCTCGACCTGCCCGTCGACCGGGCGAAGGCGCTGATGGAGGCGCTGGTGGACCTGCACGTGGTGGAGACAGGGCCCGGCGGCTACCACTACCTCGGCCTTGTCAAGGCCTTCGCCCGCCGCCAGGCCCTGGACGGCCTGGGCCGCGCGCGGCTCGGGCAGGCGCTACGACGCCTGCTGCGCCACTATCTGGCCGACGGGTCCGCCGACCCCTCGGACGTACGGGCGGTACGGGACCAGGCCGCCGCCCTCCTGGACGCGGCGCCGGTGCGCGTACCGGAGCGTGTGGACCGGCACCGGCACACCTACCGGCGCGGCGGTCCGCAAGGGCAGGGTGTCACCGTGCGAGGCGCCGTCCGGGACCGGTGACGGCTTCGATCGACCCGATCGACCGTCCGTCGGCGGTTCGTCGACACCACGTCGACAGGCCTCCTGTCGTATGGCCCCATGCTGAGTTCATCGAAGCGCGACCTCCTGGTCACCCAGGTCACCGGCCCCGTCCTGGGGCCGGAGGACGACGGGTTCGCCGAGGAGTGCGCGCCCTACAACCTTGCCGTGACCCACCGTCCCGCCGTGGTGGTGGGCGCGGTGGACAGCGCCGACGTCCAGGCCGCCGTCCGCTTCGCGGCGGCACACGGCCTGCCCGCCGCCGTCCTGGCCACCGGGCACCAGGCGATCGTCCCGGCCGACGGGGCCGTCCTCATCACCACCGGGCGGATGGCCCGGGTGAGCGTCGACCCGGAGGCCCGTACGGTACGGGTCGAGGCGGGAGCCCTCTGGCGGCAGGTGGTCGACGCGGCCGCCCCCCACGGGCTCGCCCCGCTCAACGGCTCCTCCCCGCTCGTCGGGGTCGTCGGCTACACGCTCGGCGGCGGCCTCAGCCCGACGATGGGCCGTACCTACGGCTGGGCGAGCGACCACGTCACCTCGATCGACGTCGTCACGGCGGACGGCGCCCCGCGGCACGTGGACGCCACCACGGAACCCGACCTCTTCTGGGCCCTGCGCGGCGGCAAGAGCAACTTCGGCGTCGTCACGGCCATGGAGTTCGCCCTGTTCCCCGTCACCCACCTGTGGGCCGGCGGCCTGTTCTTCTCCGGGGACGACACGGAAGCGGTCCTGCGCGCCTACGCGGACCTCACCGCCACCGCCCCCGACGCCCTCAGCTCCTCGATCGCCCTGCTGCGGCTGCCTCCGCTGCCGGGGATCCCCGAGCTGCTGGCCGGGAAGTTCACCCTCCACGTCCGGATCTCCTACCTGGGCGGCGAAGAGGACGGAGAGCGGCTGCTCGCGCCGCTGCGCGCGGCGGCCCCGCTCCTCCTCGACACCGTCGGCCTCATCCCCTACGAGGACTTCGCCCAGATCCACTCCGACCCGGTCGATCCCGCTCCGTTCTCGGAGTACACCACCCTGCTGTCGGCGCTGACGCCCGGCGCCCTCGACGCGATCCTGGCGGCGGCAGGACCCGGCGCGGACTGCCCGGTGCAGTTCGTCGAACTGCGCCACCTCGGCGGCGCGTTCGCCCGCCCGGCGGACAACGCCGTCGGCAACCGCAACGCGCGCTACGCCCTGTGGATCGTGGCCATCGGCATGCCCGGCGATCTCGCGGCGCAGGACGCCTACGCCGACGCGCTGCTGGCCCAGGTGCGCCCCTGGTCGACCGGCGGCCGCTACCTCAACTTCATCGCCGCGCACCACAGCTCCGTACCGGACGTGCGTGCCTCGTACGACGAGGCCGCCTACCGCCGCCTGCGCGAGGTCAAGCGCCGGTACGACCCCCGCAACCTGTTCCGCCTCAACCACAACATCCCGCCCTCGGAGGCCACGGAATGACCGACACCACGCTTCAGCTTCTCGCCGACCGCGCCGCCGTCGCGGACACACTGCACCGCTACACGGCGGGACTTGACCTCAACGACGCCGAACTGCTCACGTCCTCGCTGACCGAGGACGCCACGGTCGACCTGACGCCCGCCACGGGCAAGATCGGCCTGGACTTCCCCGTGCTGGCGCCGCGCGAGACCGTGGTGGGGGTGCTGATCCCCGCGGTGGGCCCCCTGGACACCAGCCACGTGGTCAGCAACATCCGTACGACGGTCGACGGCGACACCGCGCACGCCCGGGCCTGCGCGATGGCCCAGCACTTCCCGCCCGGCGACGGGCCCAGGCCGGACCGCACCCGGCAGGCGCTGATGATGAACCGTTACGACGCCGACCTGGTACGCGACGGCGAGATCTGGCGCATCAGGCGCCTCACCATCGACAGCGCGTGGTTCTCCGGCGACCCGACCGTCCTCCTGGGCGAGTGACCGTCCACGGGACACGGGCCGCGAGGTGAGACCGGGGTGGGCCCTCCCGTTCGCGGGGAGGGCCCACCCCGGGGCCGTACGCCTCAGTGGTTCCTCAGCGGTTCCTCAGTGGTTCACGAACCGAGCACCGACACCGAGACCACCCGCGCGTCGTTCGCCCCCCGTCCTTGGACGGCGAACGCCACATAGCGCGCGCCGGCCGAGGTGGCCAGTGTGCCGGTACGGCTCCTGACCCGCAGGGTTCCCGCCGGTGTGTAGGTCAGCCCGTCCGTGCTGAACTCGACCTTGGAGGCCGGGACGCGGCCGCTCGTCCAGGCCACCCGTACCTCACCGACCGGGATCACGGCGCCCAGGTCCACCACCATCCGGCCCGCCGCGCCCGGGTTCCAGGCGGTGTGCGTGTCACCGTCCACCGCGGCCGCCGGATCGGACATGCCGGACGGCAGCGGGGCCGTGGGGAACGTGATCCGCCCGAGCGCGAGGTCGTTGAGCGGATAGGCGATGACGCCCGCCACCGACACCCGCTCGGTACGCCCGCTCCGTACGGTGACATGGACGACCTGGCCGCTCGTGGCGGTCAGGACAAGCTGGCAGGACGGCCCCGAGAACGTGACCGTTGCCGCGTCGACCACCTCGGCGCGCACGCCCACCGGGACGCGTGTGCCGCTGCCCGGCCGCAGGGTGAACCGGGCGGGTGCGATCACGGCGGACGCGGCGGCGAGCTGGGCGACATGGTCGGTGCCGGTCGCCGTGACGGTCTGGATCCCCGCGTACAGGTGGACCGTCCGCGTGTCCTGCGCCACGGACACGGTGGTCTTGACCGCGGCGGCGGACAGGTTGAAGAGGCTCAGGTGTCCTCCTGCGACGCTCGCCTTCACCGCCGTACTGGCGGCGACCGGAGCAGGGCGGGCGGCGGCGGCCTTCACGTCGGCCGCGGTCTTCCCCACGTACCCCTCGATCACGACAGGTCCGGCCGGCCCGTCGGACAGGACGAGGATGTCGTCGGAGACGGTGAGGGGGTTCTTCGCACCCCGGACGACAAACCCGGCGCGGCCGTCGACATCGACCCAGCCGCCGTCGCTGGTGAGGTTCGGACGCGGATACCGGACGAGATCGGTCCACGCCTTCCCGTCCGCCGAGCCCTGGATCACGTAACCCCGCCCGGCCGCCGCCTCCCAGCGCAGGGTGACGCGGTCGAAGCTCCGCTCCGCGCCCAGGTCGACCGCGAGCCAGCTGTCCGCCTTCGGCCGGTCGGCGAGCGACACCGCCCAGCGGGTGGCGAGATCGCCGTCGACGGCGAGGGGCGCGCCCTTGCCGGGGTCGGCGGAGGAGGCCGTGGCCGTGCCGCTCCGCGCGAGGTCGGTGCCGGCGGCGCCGTCGCGTATCTCGACCGCGAACAGCGAGTACCCGTACCGGGGATCGGGGCTGATGCCCTGGACCCGTACGTGACGGTACGACGCCCGGGCGAAGGTGAGGTCGTCGGTACGCCCGGTCGTGGACGGCGGCGCGGTGCCCGCGTCCTTGGCCGCGACGCTGACGCTGCCCTCGGCGGTTGTGTACGTACGGCTGCCGTCCAGACCGGCGACGCCCGGCATCGTCAGGTTCCACACCTCGATGTGTCCCTCGCCCGCCGCGACCCCGCTGGACGCGTAGACGACGTCACCGGTGGGCAGGGTGCTGAATCCGGCGAAGCCGGTGCCCAGGGTGAACACCGAGGCGCTGCCGTCGAATCCGTCCCGGACCTTGCGGTACGCGGAGACGGAACGGGTGGTCGTACCGCCCGCCACCGACGGCAGGAACATGGGCGTGGTGCCGCTCAGCGAGAACAGCCAGTCGTCGTGCGCCGGCTGCCAGCAGAACTTGAGGAAGCCCTGCTTGCTGACCGCCGCGGCCCAGGCGGCGGGGGACTGGTGTGCCACCAGCCCGGGGCCCGCGCCGAAGTCCTTCACGCCGCTCGCCCGCGCGAACAACTCGGCGTCGGTGAGGGGACGGACCGCCGTGCCGTGCGCGGCCCGCCACTCGTGCAGCAGATAGCTGATGGCGACCTCGGCGCGGGCCTCCGGCTCGTACTTGGGTTCGCCGGAGAACTTGGTGAGCCGGTAGGCCGGCGCGTACGCCTGGTACGCGGCCAGGCGCTCCGCGAGCGCCGCCTCGGAGCGGGCAGCGGCCCGGTCCCCCAACACCTGGGCCAGGAAGGCGATCGGGATGACGTCACGCCCGTACAGGTGCTCGCGGTCGTTGACCATGGGCATCAGCGGTTCGCCCGCGTCGCTCATGACGGTGAGCAGGGTGTCCCAGAGCGGCCCCGCGTTGGGCTGCGCGGTGAGGACCTGGGGCAGGGGACGCCCGGCGGCGATGAAGTGGGCCGCGTTACGCCCCGACGTACGCCACAACTCCTCCTGGTAGTGCGGTCCGAAGGAGTTGTGGTTCTCGACGATGAACGTGTCGTACAGGTTCTGCGCCGTGTTCGCGCTGACCGCGACACCGTCCACCAGGGCGGGGTTGGCGCGGTCGGCGGCGGGCAGGCCCGCCTCGTTGCGGCTCCACCGGCCGAAGGCGTCGCTCCAGGCCTTGTACCGCGTGTCGTCGGAGGCCCAGGCGAGACCCGGCGCGAGGGACTGGGCGTAGACGCCCATCTCCTCCAGCTTGGTGTCACCCACGTGGCCGCCGGTCAGGCCGTTGGGCGTCCAGCCGCCCGAGGCCGGGTCGTTGGCCGAGCCGAGCGCGGTGGTGTAGGCGGCCTGGGCGCGGACGATGGTGTCGATGTTGCTACGGGTCGTGTCGTCCAGCTGGTCCCACAGGAGCCGCGCGGCGAGCACGAAGTACAGCTGGAACGTGGTGTCGAAGAACAGGGTGCGACCCCATTCGGAGCCGCCGGTCAGGCGGTTCGACGCGGCGAAGTGCGTGATCGTGGCGAGGGTGCGCGAGCGCAGGGTCTCCTTGTCGACGCCCGCCTCCGCGGCGTCGTAGGTACCCCGGGTGAGCAGGAGGGCATGTCCGAGGACCACCGCGAACCCGAAGTCCTTGGCGGTGTAGTAGCCCTTGGCCGCGTCCCACTGCGTCTCCGACCAGCGGGTGTGCGTGAGCAGTGCCTTGTGGTACGCGGCGGCGACCTCGTCCGGCGGCGCGGCGTAGGACTTCTTTCTGTGGTGACCGGACGCCATGGCGGGCCCGGCCTCGGCGAGGGAAAGCGGCACCGCGGTCAATGCGGCGGTCAGGCCGGCGAGTTGGGCGAAACGGCGCCTGTTCAGTTCGGCCGGTTGATGTGTCACGCGCATGCACCTCCTGGGCACGAGGCTTCGACAACGTTGTCAAGCGCGCTCATTCTGAGACCCGGTTCGCTGGAACGTCAAGGAGTCCGACCGGAGTCCGACGGGCGCAGGCGCGCGGCGGCCCTATCGGCCCGTGAGTTCGCGCGGTGCCGGATTGCGCTCCCTGAGCAGGTCCAGGAACGCCTCCGTCGTGGCGCCGGGACGCCGGTTCGCGGCGGTGGCGACGGTGAGTTGCCAGCGCAGTTCGTGGTCGGCGACCTCCAGGACGTCCAGGCCCGCGTGGTCGCCGACGAGGAAGCGGCTGAGGAATCCGATCCCGAGCCCCGCGCGGATGTAGTGCACGGCGGTGCCGATGTCGGCGACCTCCAGGGTCACTTCCCGCTCGACCCCCGCGGCGGCGAACGCCCGGTCGACCAGAACGCGGTTGCCGAAACCCTGCGGGGAGTCGACGAAGGGGAACTCGCCCAGCTGCGCCAGCGACACCCGGCCCGTCCCGGCGAGGGGATGGGTGCGGGGCACGTACAGGAAGAGAGGCGCTGTGGCCAGCAGCCGGGTGTCCAGGCCGGCCGGGGCCGGCCCGGGCAGGGACAGGAAGGCCACGTCGAGCTGCCCGTCGCGCAACTGCTGTGCCAGTCCGGCCGATCCGGCCGACGCCGCCCTGAGCCGTACGGTGACCGCGGGGTGCCTGTCCCGGAAGACGCTCAGCAGCTCCGGGAGGTTGGTGACGTCGATCGAGGTCAGTGTGCCGACCGTCACCTCGCCCTGAAGTGTGCCCCGGGTCCGGTGCACGGCGTCCTTGGCCGCGCTCGCGGCGCTGAGTGTGTCCCGGGCGCGGGGCAGGAAGGCCCGTCCCGCGGCGGTCAGTGTGACGGCGTTGGAACTCCGGACGAACAGGGCGGAGCCCAGCTCCCGCTCCAGCGCCTTGACGGTCGCCGACACCCCCGACTGGACCACGTGCAGGGCCCGCGCGGCCCGGGTGAAGCTGCCGGTGTCGGCGACCGCGAGGAAGTATTCGAGGTGGCGTAGCTCCATACCTCGATTATCACACGCCGTGCTGATCCCCATCACGAGAAATCGCTGGTCATGATGACTGCCGGGGGTGACCGTGAAAGAGGTGAGCCTTCACGAACCATGACACCGAAGGAAGGGGAACGGCATGAGCCGCGCCACCTTCTCGGACACCCGCCGGCGCGAACTGTTCATCGGCGGGCGAGGGGCGACGCCTCACTCGAAGGAGACCACCCCGGTCCTGTCGGCCCACTCGGGCCGAGTGATCGGGCCGGCGCCCGACGCCGACACCGCCGATGTGGACTCCTCCGTCGCCGCCGCGCGTACGGCCTTCGACGCTCCCGGCGGATGGGCCCACCGGCGGCCGCGCGAACGGGCGGCGGTCCTGCGGCGGTTCGCCGGACTCCTGGACGGACCCGGACCCGGACCCGGGGGCGGGGGCGGGAGCGAGGAGACGTCCGGGAACCATGGCAGCCGGGACCGGCTCGCGCTCGCGCTTCTCTTGGCGACTGCGGCCGGTCCCTCGCCGGTCGCGTGCTCCCACCGCACGGCCGGTACGAGGAGGCCGTGGCGGCGTTCGCGCGGGCCCTGCGCGTCGGGCCGTCCCTCGATCGCCGGACCCAGGCGGGACCCCTGGTGAGCGAGCGGCAGCGGGCGCGGGTGGAGGCGTACGGGGAACAGGGCGCCACGTCGGACGCGCGCCTGGCGGGGGGTGGGGCCCGCCCCGCGGGGGCGGGCCGCCGGCCGGTTCGCCGAACCGGCCGTGTTCGCCGACGCCGACAGTTCCGACCCGACCCCGCACACGGGCCGAACGTGGCACGGTGTCTCACGTCCGCGCCCGTCGGTGTCTCTCACGTGTCCGGTGGCACACCGCCCGCCACTCCGCCGCACACCGAAGGCACCGGCGGCACCGTCGCGCGGCCCGGTCCCGGCACACTGATGTCGTACCGGCGCCGTCAATCCGGCCGCCTCGACGAGGCGAGATGAGCGCGGTTGTCGAATTTCAGACAGCACACCTCTTGACTTCCTGGCCGGATCTGGATGACTGTTGCTCTCGTACGCAAACCGGTTTGCATCGAAGGAGCACAGATGAAGGAGACGGGCGGTGCGCCTGCGGGGATCCCCACGCAAACCGGTTTGGAGGGCGAGAGATCAAAAGGGCCCGCGAAGGGGCCCGCGACCATCTCCGACGTCGCCGCCCGCGCCGGGGTGAGCAAGACGACCGTCTCGCACGTGCTGTCCGGCCGGCGCCCCGTCTCCGAGGCCACACGCCGCAAGGTCACACGGGCGGTCGAGGAGATGGGGTTCCAGCAGAACTTCTTCGCACTCGGCCTGTCAGGACGCCGCAGCCAGACCGTCGCCCTGGTCGTCCAGGACCTGACCAACCCGTTCTACCCCGCCCTCGCCCGGGGGCTCCAGCAAGCGGTCGGCGGGCGTGACTACGTCGTCCTGCTGGCCGACGTCGGCGCCGGCACCCCACCGATCGAGGCCTTCCTCAACGAGGCCGTCCAGCGCCGCGTCGACGGAGTGGTCGTGGCCGCCGTCGACGTACCGGACCGGCTGCTCGAACCTCTGCTCGCCTCGGGCGCCCGGGTGGTGACCGTCGGCTCACCCCGGCACGGTACGTCGACCGACGTGGTGTCCTCCGACGACGAGAGGATCGCCACCGACGCCGTCGCCTACCTGCACGGTCAGGGCCACCGCACCCTGGGCATCATCTCCGGGCCCGTCCGGGTCGCCCCCGGATCCGCGCGCCTCGACGGCTACCGGCAGGCCCTGCGCGACCACGGCCTGCGGCCGTTGCGGGCGGCCGAGGCGGTGGGGGACTGGACGCGGGAGTCCGGGGCCAAGGCGATGCACCAGCTGATGGACCTGGAGCGACGGCCCACGGCGGTGTTCTGCGCCAACGACCTCATGGCCATCGGCGCGCTCGACGCGGCCCGCGCGCTCGGCCTGTCGGTCCCCGGCGACGTCGCCGTACTGGGCGTGGACGACATCGACGCGGCCAGCCTCGTCAGCCCGTCCCTGACCACCGTACGGGTGCCGGCCCAGGAGATCGGGCGGGTGGCGGGAGAGCTGCTGCTCGCCCGCATAGACGCTCCGTCCCAGACGCCCCGCCGGGTTCTGGTCCAGCACCACCTTGTTCATCGCGAATCTGCCTGAGGAGCTCACCGCTCGTGCACGACGTACTCGACCCACGCGATCTCGTCCCCGACGAAGCCGAACAGCTTCTGTCCTCGGGGTACGCGGCCGGAGAGCTGCTGGACGCGGCCCGCCGGGCCGCCGCGGCCGACGACCTCGCGGAACTCGCCTCCACAGCGGAGGCACTCGCCGCACTGCGGCGCTCCCCGGGCTGGGACTTCGACGAACCGTCCGACGCCGAGGAGATATGGGCGGCCCTCGCCCCGCCGACGGGGCCCGCGCGGCCCGTCGCCGGGGGAGAACTGCCCACCCGCCTGGCAGGTGCCTGGCTGGGACGGTGTGTGGCCAACACGATGGGCAAGCCCGTCGAGGGACTGACCCGGGACGAGGTCGGCATCTACCTGCGGGCCACCGGCCAATGGCCGCAGACCGGCTTCATACCCTTGCTGGACGAGCTGCCCGCCGGGGTCAGCCACCTGCACGAATCGGCCCCCTTCGCCGCGGCCGGCCGCTTCGACGCCGTCCCCCGCGACGACGACCTGGACTGGACGATCCTCGGCCTGCACCTGCTGGAGACGTACGGGCGCGGCCTCACGACGGAGGACATCGGCCACGAGTGGCTCGACCGCATCCCCTTCACCCAGACGTTCACGGCCGAGCGCGCGGCGTACCGCAACCTCATCCACGGCCTCCGGACGCCGGAGACGGCCACGCACGACAACCCGTACCGTGAATGGATCGGTGCGCTGATCCGTACCGACATCTACGGTTACGTCCAGCCGGGCGACCCACGTGCCGCGGCGAGGATGGCGCTGACCGACGCGGTCCTGTCGCACACCGCCAACGGGATCTACGGCGCGATGTGGTCGGCCGCCCTGGTCGCCGAGGCCCTGGTCTCCACCGAGCCGGCCGACGCCCTGCGGGCCGCCCTCACCGTCGTCCCCCCGCGCTCCCGGCTCCACGCGAGCCAGGCCGGGGTGCTGCGCCTGTTCGAGCAGGGTGCCACCGCCCAGGCGGCGCAGGACTGGATCGACCAGGAGCTGGGCCACTACAACTGGGTGCACACCGTCAACAACGCCGCCATCATCGCCGCGGCATTGTTGTGGGGCGAGGGCGACTTCGTCCGTACGGTGGCCCTCGCTGTCGGCGCCGGCCGTGACACCGACTCGACCGCGGCCACCGTCGGCAGTGTGTTCGGCGCCCTGCACGGGCCCGACGCCGTCCCCGCCCGGCTGGTGGAGCCGACCGGCGGAGTGGTCCGCAGCGCCGTCCAGGGCTTCGACCGGATCACCGTCACCGAACTCGCCGCACGGACCGAAGCCGTCCGTGCCGCCTTCGAACAGGAAGTGCTCGCATGACCGCCACCCGCAGGATCGTGATCGACACCGACCCCGGCCTGGGCGAACCCGGGTCCGACATCGACGACGGCCTGGCCATCGCGCTGGCCCTGCGCTCGCCGGAACTGACCGTCGAGGCGCTGACCGTCGTCAACGGCAACGTCGACGTCGACACGGGAGTCGACGTCGCGAGGCGTCTCGTCGAGCGCCTGGGCCACCCTGACCTGCCGGTCCTGCGCGGCGCCGACCGTCCGCTGCTGCGCGACATGGCTCCCGTCCGGGCGCTGTTCGACGACGTGGTCGGGGACCATCCCGTCCGGACGGCGGCGGAGGACCGGATCGGACCGACGACCGACGTCACGGCCGCCGAATACCTGGTGGAGCTGGCGGCCACGTACCCCGGCGAGATCTCGGTCGTCGCCATCGGCCCCATGACCAACCTCGCGCTGGCGCTGCGCCTCGACCCCGGATTCGCCCGGAATGTGGCGGACATCATCATGATGGCGGGCTCCGCCACCGGGTACGCCCAGAACATCACCGTCGTCGGTGACTTCAACGCCTACGTCGACCCCGAGGCCCTCGCGATCGTCCTGGCCAGCGGTGCCCCGCTGCGTATGGTGGGCATCGACCAGACCTCGCGCGTACGGCTCACCCGCGACGACGCGGCGGTCCTGTCCCGCGGGGACTCCTTCGGCCGCTGGGCGGGGGAGTGCGCGCTGGCCTGGATCGACTTCCTCTCCAGGGCCTTCCCGCTGCGGGAGGAGCACCGGGACGCGTGCTTCCTGCACGACCCCCTCGTGGTGGCGGCGTTCCTCGACCCGTCCCTCTGTACGTGGGCCGACGCGCACGTCGTCACCGACACCACCAGCGAGCTGGCCCGGGGCCTGGTCGTGGCCGACCGCGGACTCGCCCTCGCCCCACCCCTCGGACCCCCCAACGCCTCGGTCGCCGTCGACACCGACGTGCCTGGCTTCGGCCGCCTCTTCCTCGATCGCCTCACCGGTACTCCCGCCGGCGATTGACCGCAATCCCCATGACCGTCAGAGAGGACCGTCATGAAGTTCCCCGTCCTTACCCGCCCCGTCCGGGCGACCACCTCACTCGTCGGCGGCGCGATCGCCGTGTCCCTGCTGATCACCGGCTGCGGATCCGGCGGTGATTCCTCCGGCGGCGCCCAGCAGCCCGCGGGTCTCACCGCTGCCACCGGGCTCAAGGACCCGGCCACGCCGGTCACCATCAACTACGCCGGTGCCGCGTACGCGGCCGACGACATCAAGCCGGTCCTCGCGGCCTTCCACCAGGAACACCCGAACATCACCGTCAACTACCAGGCGGTTCCGTTCGACCAGTTCAACAGTGTCCTGAGCACCCGCCTGAGCCGCAAGGACGCGACGCTCGACGTGTACGACGTCGACATGCCCCGTACCGACGCGTACCAGGCACGCGGCTGGCTCACCGACCTGTCGAAGGCGTTCCCCGACCTGGCGGGACAGGTCGACAAGGCGTCCCTGGACGCCGCGACCAGTGACGGAAAGCTCGTCACGATGCCGTACCAGACGTCGAGCCAGCTCCTCTACTACAACAAGGCGCTGCTCAAGAAGGCCGGTGTCGCCTTCCCCTCGGCGAAGCCCGACGACCGCCTGACCTGGGAGGCGGTCACCGCCGACGCCAAGAAGACCCAGCAGGCCGGTGCCAAGTACGGACTGGTCTTCGACCAGGTGAACCGCTACTACCAGTTGCAGCCCCTGGCCGAGAGCCTCGGCGGCGGCTCGGGTGCCGGTGGTGACAAGAACCTGACCCCCGCGCTCCAGACCGCGGGCTGGGAAAAGTCGATGGACTGGTACGGGTCGCTGTTCAAGGACAAGATCTCCCCGCGCGGCGTCCCGGTGGCACAGACCCCCGACCTCTTCGCCTCCGGCCAGGTCGCGTTCTTCCCGGGCGGGCCGTGGTGGGGCCCCAAGTTCGCCGCGAACTCCAAGCTGGACTTCGGCGTCACCGCCTACCCGTACTTCAAGGGCGGCAAGGCGGTCACCCCCACCGGCGGCTGGTCCCTCGGGCTGAACCCCGCCAGCAAGAAGGCGGTCGCCTCCGAGATCTTCATGAAGTTCATGGGCCTCGACAAGGGCGGCTTCGCCCAGTACATGCCGAGCCTGGCGGTGCCGCCGTCCAACACGGCCGGTACGGCGAGCTTCTACGACGAGAAGATCTTCAAGGACCCCCGCATGGCGGGCGCCGTGGACCTGACCAAGTACGAACTGGCCAACACCGCCACCCTGCGTGCCAGGACCACCGGCTATGTCGAGTTCGAGGACACGCTGTCCAAGACCTTCGACGACATCAGTAACGGCGCCTCCGCGAAGAGCGCGCTGTCGTCGGCCACCAGCACGATCAACCAGGCGTGGGCGAAGTACCGCTGACCCATGCGAGCCGACCGGCCGGGGCGAGCCGATGGAGCCCCGGCCGGCGAGAGGGACAACCCGCAATGACACTGACAACACACCACCCGGAGAGCACCGGGGCGAAACCGCCCCCACTCCCCAAGGGCACACTCCAGCGGCGCAGATTCGTGGGCAACCTCAGCGCGGCGGCGATCTTCCTGACCCCCGCGCTCGCGCTCATCGTCGTGCTCCGGCTGATCCCGGTCGTCCAGGCCGTGAACGACGCCACCCACACGAGTCTGCCCGGCAGCACACTGCCGCCGCGCTACGTGGGGCTGGACAACTTCACCGCCCTGTTCTCGTCCCACGCCTTCTGGTCCTCGGTGCAGCAGACGCTGGTCTTCAACGTCATCGTGAACCCGCTCCAGATCGCGCTGGCGCTGGCCCTCGCGGTGCTCCTCACCCAGAACCTCCCCGCCACCGGCATCTGGCGCACCCTGGTCTTCCTGCCCGCCGCGGTCCCGATGACCGGCTCCGCGGTGGTGTGGGGCATCGCACTGCGCCCGGACGGCCCGGTCAACGCGGCCCTCACCTCCGTCGGCATCCACCAGCAGCCCTTCCTCACCGGACAGGGACAGGTCCTCGGGAGCATCATCCTCATCGCCAGCTGGATCGGCGTCGGATACTGGATGATCTTCCTCATCGCCGGGCTCAACGACATCCCGGCCGTGTACTACGAAGCGGCCGCGATCGACGGAGCGGGGCCCCTGCGCCGCTTCTGGTCGGTGACGCTTCCCCTGCTCCGCCGGCCCCTGCTGTTCGTCCTGGTCGCCGACACCGTCTCGAACTTCGTCCTGTTCGCGCCCATGCAGATCCTGACCGACGGGGGACCGCAAGGAAAGTCGAACTTCCTGATGTACGACATCTTCCACAACAGCTTCGAGCTGTCCGACCCGCACACCGCCGCGGCGGAACTCCTCGTCCTGCTCGTCCTGATGATCGTCATCGTCGCGGTCCAGTTCCGGCTGCTGCGCAGCGCCGAGGAGAGCTGATCATGAACCGCACCCCGCCTCCGAACCCCGGCGCCTATGTGGCCCAGAAGCGCAGCCGTACCGGCCGTGTGGTCCTGACCGCCGCCGCCCTCGTCGTGGCCCTCGCCTTCCTGCTGCCGGTCCTGTGGCTCATCGCCAGTACGTTCCGCAGCTCCACGGAGACTTTCGCCAACAGCTCGTCCATGAACTGGCACATGCTGTGGCCGGCCCACTGGACCCTGGAGAACCTTCACTCGGCGATCGACAACGGTTTCCTGCGCAACCTCGCCAACAGTGTGGTCGTCGCGGCGGTGACCGTCCTCCTCGGCATCGTGATCTCGGCGATGGCCGCCTTCGCGCTGGCCGTGGTCGACTTCCCGGGCCGGAAGATCGTCTTCGGCATGGTCGTCCTGAGCTTCCTCGTCCCCTTCGAGGCCATCGCCATCCCCCTGGCGCACACGTTCAGCGACTGGGGCCTCACGAACAACATGCCCGCCCTGATCCTGCCCGGACTCGGCAACGGACTGGCGATCTTCACACTCCGTCAGTTCTTCCTGGGCATCCCGTCGGAGCTGGCCGAGGCCGCCCGCGTGGACGGTGCCGGGTGGCCCCGTATCTTCCTCAGGATCTACCTCCCCCTGACCCGCCCGGCGCTCATCGGCACGGGTCTCATCCTGTTCCTCTTCCAGTGGCAGGCCTATCTGTGGCCCATCCTCGTCACCACCAGCGACGGCAATGACGTGGCGCCCGTCGCCATCGCCAAGACCTTCGCCGCGTTCAGTACGGACTACGGCCGTGTCTTCGCCGAGACAGCGGTGCTGGCGGTCATTCCCGCGGCGATCCTGCTCGGTCTCCAGCGCTACTTCGTCGCATCGGTCGCCACCACTGGGAGCAAGAATTGACCCGCGTAGCCGTCGTCGGATCCGCGAATCTCGACCTCGTCGCCCACACCCCCCGCCGCCCCGCCCCGGGCGAAACCGTCCTCGGCACGGGCTACTTCCAGCATCCCGGTGGAAAGGGCCTCAACCAGGCCGCCGCGGCGGCGACGGTGACCACGACGTCGTTCGTCGGCCGCCGCGGATCCGACGAAGCGGGGCGGGTGCTGGAGGCCGAGCTGGTACGGCGCGGCGTCGACACGTCCCAGTTCCTCGCCGTGGAAGGGCCCAGCGGCCACGCCCTGATCACGGTGACGCACGACGGGGAGAACAGCATCACCGTACTGCCCGAGGCGAATCACCTGTTGCTGCCGGACGACGTCACCCGGGCCCTCGACGTCCTCGTACCCCAGGTCGTTCTCACCCAGCAGGAGATCCCGCTCGCGGCCACCGGGGCCACGGCACGGTGGGCGCTCACCCACGGCGCACGGCTGATGCTCAACGCCAGCCCCAGTGCGGCCCTGCCCGAAGCGGTCCTTGCCGCGGCGGACCCCCTCGTGGTAAATCTCACCGAAGCACACTTCCTGACGTCCACCGACACACCGTCGGACGCCGCGAAGATCCTTGCGAAGCAGTGTGTTTCGGTCATCATCACCCTCGGCTCCGACGGTTCCCTCGTCGTGGAGAACGGGCGTACGACCCACCTTCCCGCACCGAGGCTCACAGCAGTCGACACCACGGGAGCGGGCGACATGTTCGCCGGCGTCACGGCGGCCCGTCTCGCCCGCGGAACCGGCCTGGTCGAGGCCGCCCAACACGCAACTCAGGCAGCAGCTCAGGCCATTCAGACACCAAGGTCCAGCCGATAGGAGCATCGCGTGCACGTCAGAGCCGACGCACCACGCCGTATACGCCACCTGCGGAACACCGCGGCAGGTCTCGTCGTTGCCGTTCTCGCCACCTTCTCGGCGACCGTCCCGGCCCACGCCGACACCACCTCCACTCCCCGTAAGGCCGTCCCGGCCCCGTCCCTGGCGGCGGCCGTACCGCCCCCGACAACCGGCGCCCGGCTCCAGACCTCGGGCAGCCCCACCCCGGTGGGCACCGGGAAGGTCTACTACCTGGACGCGCAGTCCGGAAATGACACCGCGGCGGGCACCACCACCGCGACCGCGTGGAAAACACTGAGCCGGGTCACCACCGCCTCACTGGCACCCGGTGACGTGGTCGCCCTGCGCCGGGGCCAGACGTTCACCGGCAGCGCGACCGTGAACGGCTCCGGCACCGCCGCCGCCCCCATCGCCGTCACCGCGTTCGGCAGCGGGGCCGCGCCGACCCTGTCGAACCCGACGGGCTGGAACATGCTCCAGCTGGCGGGTACGCACATCGACGTCAGCCAGCTGCGGTTCGCGGACGGCGTGGTGTTCGACAACGCGGACGGCCAGGGCATCACCGGCCCCAAGTACAGGCTCAGCGGCGCGGTCGCGGTCACCGACCCGGCCACGTCGGCGCACATCCACGACAACGAGTTCACCCAGGTCGGCATCGGGGTGAAGACCTACGCCACCAGCACGCGGATCGATCACAACTCGTTCCACGACCTGAAGATCGCCTTCAGGGGCGTCGACTCCGGCACCGAGACCTCCTACGGAGCCGTCGGTGTCTCGATCAACAACAGCGACGCCCAGGTCAGTCACAACCAGTTCGTCAACTGCCGTTCCACCGACAGCCCGTACGGAGCGGACGGCGGCGCGGTCGAGATCGAGGGCTTCGACCACGACAAGAACAACATCACGATCGACCACAACTTCTCCTCGGGGTCGCAGGGCTTCCTGGAGGTGACCGAGACCCACAGCTCCGACGTCAGCCTGCTGTACAACATCAGCGACGACTACCAGCAGTTCGTGGCCTTCGACACCACCACCACCCCGTCCGGATACACGGTCGACCACAACACGGTGGTACGGGCCCGGGGCGACAACCAGACGCAGTTCGCGATCTACTTCTACCGGGAAGAGGGCCCTCCGGCGGCCGACGCCTGGCTCTCCCTCACCAACAACATCTTCTACCTGACGTCGGGTGTGGTCCTCTACGACCACAACTGGCCGCACCATCACAACCTCGTGTACGGCGCGCTCGGCTACTCCCCGGGCGTCGGTGACATGGCGGCCGATCCCCAGTTCACCGACACCACGGGCGGCGACTACCGGCCCGGTCCGACAAGTCCGGCCAAGGACAACGGCACGGCGGCGACGGCCACCACCGACATCTACGGCAACAACAGCAGTGTGGGTCTCGGCACCGACATCGGGGCGGTCGAGGCGCAGAACGCGCCGGCGGCGGGCGCGAACGCCGTGACCGACGGCGGCTTCGAGCAGCAGACGGCCATCACGGCGACCAGCACCCCCTGGGCGGGCGACGGCAGCCTGCCGTACGGCCTGGACGTCGCCCAGGGCAAGGCGCACACCGGTCAGGACAACGCCTGGATCTCCTCCAGCGGCACGACGGACTGGGGCGGCGTCAAGCAGACCGTCAACGTCACCGCCGGCGCCACGTACCGGCTCACGGTCTGGGTGAAGAACTCCGGGAACATCGACCACGCCTGGCTCGGAGCGAAGACGACCACGGGCACCGTGGTCAACGAGATCAGCCACGGAACCAGCCCCGGCTGGAACCGTTACGTCCTCACGGTGAAGCCCGGGACGGCGACCCAACTGTCCGTGTACGCCGGGTACTACGGCCCGTCCGGCGTGAGTACGTGGCAGACGGTCGACGACGTCACACTCCAGAAGATCAGCTGACCGCGACACCCCGGCGCTCCCGCGCGGAGTAATCGGCGCAGGGGGCGACGGCTACCTCGGCGGTCATGGGACGGACGTTCCCGTGACCGCCGAGGTCGCCGCGTTCGTTCATGGCGCCCGGTCGCGGGATCCGCTACTTCTCGGGTCCGGCGAGGTTCCAGTGGGGTACGGCCATCTCGTGGGTGATCTCGTCGGCGCCGCCCAGGCGGCCGCAGGTCGCGCAGGTCGCGGTGAGGGCCAGCGGGTGGTCCTCGTGCGTCTGGCGCATCGGCGGTGAGGTCACGGTCCACTTGGCGCCCCACGACATCAGCATCAGGACGGCCGGGCCGAGATCCTCGCCGGCCTCGGTGAGGTAGTACCCCTCGTAACGGGAGCCCTCGGGATCGGCCCTCCGTTCGAGGACGCCTCCCTCGACCAGGGCCTTGAGCCGCGCCGAGAGGCGGTCGCGCGGCGCTCCGGTGTTCCGTGCGATCTGGCTGAACCGGTGGTTGCCGAAGGACACCTCGCGCACCGCGAGCAGCGACCAGCGGTCTCCCACGAGTTCGAGCGCGGAGGCGAGGCTGCACGGGCGGCCGGCGAGGGTGGTCGGGTCGATGCGTATCACGGGCATGAGCGCACTCTACCTCGAATGTGGTTTGAAAGTCGGACCATGGCGTGCTAGCGTTCGATCATCGGCTTGCGGTTGGGAAATCAAACCACATCGACCATGCGACACCGCCAGATGGGAATCGATCATGTCCGGAAACGCCTCCAAGACCGCTGTCATCACCGGAGCCTCCTCCCCGTTCGGTGAGGCCTACGCCCGAAGGCTCGCCGAGCGGGGGTACGACCTGGTGCTGGTGGGCCGTAACGAAGGCAAGATCAAGAACGTGGCCGCGGACATCGCCGAGCACAGCGAGGTGGAGGTGCGGACCCTGGTCGCCGATCTGGGCGACGAGGCCCAGCTCGCGAAGGTCGAGGAGGGGCTGCGTACCGACGAGTCCCTCGACCTGCTGGTCAACGCGGCGGGGGCGGCCACGTTCGCGCCCAGCCCGGGCTTCGACGTGAACGCGATCAACCAGCAGGTGGCCCTCAACGTCACCGCCACCACCCGCCTGGCGTTGGCCGCGCTGAGCGGCATGACGCGGCGCGGACAGGGGACGATCGTGAACATCTCGTCCGCCATGGCGTTCTGGATCCAGCCGGTCAGCTCGGTCTACAGCGCCACCAAGAGTTATGTGCTGACCTTCAGCCAGGCGCTCCAGCAGGAGCTGTCCGGTACGGGCGTCCGGGTGCAGGTGGTCGTGCCCGGCGCGATGTCCACCGGTTTCTGGGACGGATCCGGCGTCGAACTGTCCAACTTCCCCGCCTCGAATGTCATGACGCCCGAGGACGCCGTGGACGCCGCGCTGTCCGGACTCGACGCGGGGGAGGACGTCACGATCCCGTCCCTGGTCGACGTCGCGGCGTGGAACGCCTACGAAGAGGCGCGGGACGCCGTCGCCCCCATCATGTCGCGGGACGTTCCCGCGGAGCGCTACCGCGCCTGACACCGCGACCGGCACCGGCGTGCCCGCGAGTGAGCCCCGGACCGGAAGACGGTCCGGGGCTCACTCGCGCGGCCGTTCGACTGAACTTGGGTGAACTCCCCAGCCGGGCGGGCTGCTTTCCGGAGGGCGAACGTAATCTGACGCCGTCGATCGCGGGCGGGGACATTCGGTAGTCGGACTTCACGAAAAGAGAAATCGCCCATGAAGGCAAAGCGAAAAGTCACCCTCAGCGTGCTGGCGGCGGCCGCCGCGGTCACTCTGACCCTCGGTTCCGCGACCACCGGCAACGCCGAGTCCGCCGGTCCTTCGCACGGCCGTACGCCCACGATCGTCCTGGTCCACGGAGCGTGGGCGGACGCCTCCAGCTGGGCCGCCGTCACCGAACGTCTCCAGGACCGGGGTTTCACCGTCAAGGCTCCGCCCAACACACTGCGGGGAGTCGCCACGGACTCCGCCAACCTGCGGGCGTACCTGGAGACGCTCACGGGCCCTGTGGTGCTGGCGGGCCACTCCTACGGCGGGTTTGTCATCTCCAACGCCGCGACGGGCATCAAGAACATCAAGTCCCTGGTCTTCATCGACGCCTTCATCCCGGCCGAGGGGGAGACGGCGGGCGAGCTGAGCGCGGCCGAGCCGGGGTCGGCGCTGGCCGTTCCCGATCCCAGCACCGTCTTCGACACCGTGCCGATCCCGGGCAGCGACGGCGACGCGGATCTGTACGTGAAGCAGAACCTGTTCCCGCAGATCTTCGCCGGTGGTGTCCCGCGCAACAAGGCCGCGGTGCTGGCGGCCGGACAGCGGCCCCTCGCGGCGAGCACACTCGACGAGCCCTCCGGGAAGCCCGCCTGGAAGAAGATCCCCTCCTGGGCCCTCATCGGCACCGAGGACCAGGTCATTCCCCCGGCGGAGCAGCGATTCATGACCGCACGGGCCGGATCCCGCACCGTCAGTGTGAAGGCGCCGCACCTGTCGATGGTCTCCGACCCGGACGCGGTCACCGACGTCATCATCAGGGCCGTACGGAACGACTGACACCGGAGAACGGGGGCCGGAGGGGAGACCCGCACGGCCCCCTCGCCGGTGGCGGGGCCGTGGTCGCTCACGGCCCCCCGGTCCCTCCCGGCTCCCGGTCTCTCCGGGTCAGCCCCGGTACGCCTTCAGCAGGTACAGCCAGATCTCGCTGACCGTCGGGAAACAGGACACGGCGTGCCACAGGCGGGGGACAGGCACCTCGCCGGCGACGGCGATCGTGGCGGAGTGGAGCAGTTCGCTGACGCCGGGGCCGACGAAGGTCGCGCCGAGCAGGGTTTCGCGGTCCAGGTCCACGACGATACGGGCCCGGCCCCGGTAGCCGTCGGCGTGGAGCAGGGCGCCGGGGACGGTCGCGAAGTCGACGTCGACGGCCCGGACGCGGTGGCCGGCGCGGGTGGCCTCCTGCGTCGACAGGCCCACCGCGGCGGCCTCGGGGTCGGTGAAGAAGATCTGGGGGACGGCGTGCTGGTCGGCGGTGGTGGCGTGGGCGCCCCAGGGCGCGGTGTCCAGCGGTTCCCCCGCCGCGCGGGCGCCGATCGCGTCGCCGGCGATCCGGGCCTGGTACTTGCCCTGGTGGGTGAGGAGGGCGTGATGGTTGATGTCGCCGACCGCGTACAGCCAGGCCCCGTCGACATCGCGGACCGCGCAGGTCCCGTCCACGTCCAGCCAGGTCCCGGGGGTCAGGCCCACCGTCTCGAGACCGACGTCCTTGGTCCGGGGCGAGCGGCCGGTGGCGAAGAGGATCTCGTCGGCCTCCAGCCGGGTGCCGTCGTCCAGGACGATGCCGACAGGACCGTCCGGATCGGGGCGGTGCAGCGCGGTGACGGACACGCCGATCCGTACGTCCACCCCGCCGTCCTTGAGCCCGTCGGCGACCATCCCGCCGACGAAGGGTTCCATCCGGGGCAGCAGCGGACTCCGGGCCAGCAGCGTGACCGTCGAGCCGAGTCCCTGCCAGGCGGTGGCCATCTCGACGCCGACCCCGCCCCCGCCGACCACGACGAGCCGGCCGGGGACGGTACGGGAGTCGGTGGCCTCGCGGTTGGTCCAGGGGCGGGCCTCGGCGAGTCCGGGCAGGTCGGGGACGACCGCGTCGCTGCCGGTGCACAGGGCGACCGCGTGCCGGGCGGTGAGGACCGTCTCCCCGCCGTCGGGGGTACGGACCACCACGCGGCGGCTGCCGTCCAGCCGCGCGTCGCCGCGCACGAGGTCGGCGCCGATGCCCCGGACCCAGTCGGCCTGGCCCGTGTCGTCCCAGTCGGTGACGTAGCGGTCGCGCCGCCCGAAGACGCCGTCCGTGGAGATCGTGCCGCTGACCGCTTCGCGCGCCCCGTCCACCTTGCGGGCGTCGGCGACGGCGAGCACCGGACGCAGCAGTGCCTTGCTGGGCACACACGCCCAGTACGAACACTCCCCGCCCACCAGTTCCCGCTCCACCGCCGCCACGCTCAGCCCGGCGGCGCGGGCCCGTTCGGCGACGTTCTGGCCCACCGGACCGGCGCCGATGACCACGACGTCGTACGTGAGGTCCGAGCCCCGACCCTGCCCTGTTTGTGGCTTTTCTGATGATTCGCTCATGCCGTCATCGGACCATGTTTCGGGCCTGACTTCCACGCTCGGCGGCCCGGGGCCGAGCGCGTCCTTCCGGAGCGCGGCCGGCTCGGCCCGGCCCTGGACGCCCTCGGGGCGGCGGCCTCACAGGGCTATGGACTTGAGCTCCAGGTACTGGCCCAGCCCCGCCGCGCCGAACTCGCGGCCGATGCCGCTGGCCTTGTAGCCGCCGAACGGGGTGCTGAAGTCGGGCGCGGCGCCGTTCACGGAGAACGTGCCGGTACGGACGCGGCGGGCGATCTCCGTACCGCGTTCGGCGTCCGCCGTCCACACACCGCCGGAGAGGCCGTACGGCGAGTCGTTGGCGATGCGTACCGCGTCGTTGTCGTCGTCGTAGGGGATGACGACGAGAACCGGGCCGAAGATCTCCTCCCGCGCGATCCGCATGGAGTTGTCCACGTCGGCGAAGACGGTCGGGCGCACGTAGTTGCCGCCCTCCAGCCCGGCGGGGGTGTCGGGACCGCCGACAACCAGCCGCGCGCCCTCCTCGATACCGGTCCTGATGTACGACTGGACCCGTTCCTGCTGGCCCGGGCGCACCATCGGGCCGATGAACGTGTCCGGCGAGGCCGGATCGCCCACGGTCAGGCTCTCGGTCAGGGCGGCCACCGCGGCGACGACCTCCTCGTAGCGGGCGCGCGGGGCGAGGACGCGGGTGAGGCTCACGCAGGACTCGCCGTTGTTCCCGTACGACGCGTACCGCAGCCCCTCCGTCACCGATTCCAGATCCGCGTCGTCCAGCACGATCGCGGCGGACTTCCCGCCCAGCTCCAGGCTGACCCGCTTGAGCTGCTCCCCGGCGATCGAGGCGATACGGCGGCCCGCCGCGGTCGAGCCGGTGAAGGCGATCTTGTCGACACCGGGGTGGGAGACGAGGTATTCGCTGGTCTCCCGGCCGGCGGGCAGCACGGAGACCACGCCCTCCGGGAATCCGGCCGCGTCGAAGACCTCGGCCAGCAGGAGCGCGTCCAGGGCGGTCTCGGGTGAGGCCTTGAGGATGACCGCGCAGCCCGCGAGGAGGGCGGGAACCATCTTGACCAGGGCGGACTGGTGCGGCGCGTTCCAGGGGATGACCGCCGCGACCACGCCGACGGGCTCGCGGCGCACCAGCGACCGGGCGCCCGCGGGGGACCGTACCTCCTCCTCCCACGGCAGAGCCTCGGAGGCGCGCAGATACGCGTCGGTCTGCCCGGCCAGGGCGGTCTGGAGGCTGCGGGTGAACCAGCTCGCCGAGCCGTTCTCGGCCGTGACGAGGTCGGCGATCTCCTCGGCCCGCGCGGCGTGCAGGGCGTTGAACCGGGCCACCGTGGCCCGGCGCTCCCCGGGGCTCAGCCGGGGCCACGGTCCATGGTCGAAGGCCTCGCGCGCGAGGGCGACGGCCGCGTCCACATCGGCGGGCGCGGCCTGGGCGGCGTGGCCGACGGGGGACCGGTCGTGCGGGGAAAGGATCTCGATCCGCTCGTCGAGGGACGAGGGCGCCCAGTGGCCGCCGATGTAGAGCTTGTCGTAGACGATCATGATCTCTCCGGTCCGTATGAAGGTAGGTGGTTACCTACTTCGACGCTAGGACGCCCCGGAATACTTGTCAAGTAGGTGCTTACCTACTTATGCTGGGGCCATGGCACGCAGCGCGGAAGAGACCCGGCGCAAGATCCTGGACGCCGCGGCGGACGAATTCGCCCGGTACGGCATCGCCGGGGCGCGTGTCGACCGCATCACCACCACGGCGGGCGTCAACAACGCCCTGCTGTACCGCTACTTCGGCGGCAAGCTGGAGCTGTTCGACGTCGTGTACAGCCGCCATGTGGTCGAGATCGTCGAGGCCGTGGACCTGGACCCCGAAGACCTGCCCGGGTACGTCGGGCGGCTCTACGACTACTACGAGGCGCACCCTCACGTCGTACGCCTGGCGGCCTGGCACCAGCTGGAACGGCCCGAGCACGCGCCGCCCCAGGCCGTGCACGACGCGCAGGCCCAGAAGGCCGGGAGGATCGCCCGGGCCCAGAAGGAGGGGCGGATCTCCGCCGACTTCCCCGCCGAGGAGCTGCGCGATCTGATGGTCCTGCTGTCCCTCTCCAACGGGCCGCTGGCCCCGGCCCTGGGCGGCGACCCCGCCCTGCGGCGCGCGACCGTCGTGGCGGCGGCCCGCGCGGTCCTGGAGGCCCGGTCCGGGAACACCGGCTGAGCGCCCGGGGTGCCCTGAGGTCTCCCGTACCAGGCCCAGGCCGCAGGTCAGTCGTCGCCGTCCGTCACTCGTCCTCGAACCCGCTGCGCTCCTCGATGACCAGCTCCGCGAAGGACGCGTACCTCTCGCTCAGGCCCGGGTACCAGCTCGCCCAGATGTACGCGGCCCACTCGCCGTCCTCCGACACGTCCCCCGGGTCCAGCAGCCAGTACTGCGCGTCGCCGTCCTCGGAGATCAGCAGCGCGCGGTCCATCATCGCGGTCTGCTCCTCGAAGCCCTCCTCGCCGTCCATCCGGAGCATCTCCCAGAGGCCGGACTCACTGCGGAACCAGTCGACGGCCTCGGCCGTCCGCATCTCCCACATGAACGGACTGAGATTCAGCCGACCGTCCGAGGTGGCGAGGAACGCGCGATAGCTCGGCGGGAGCCGCGTGCCGAGCCGTTCTTCCAGGGCCGCTATCCGTTCGTCGTCGGCGCCTCCGTAGAGCAGCCGGCCGACGGCTCGCTGCCGGGCGGTGACGCCGTCCGGCTCCTCGTTGTCCGGTACGGCCAGGAAGTCGGCGCTGTGTTCGGCGAGGTAGCCCCGCCACTTCTCGACGGTACGCAGTGCGGCCGCCGGGCCGGACGTGGGTTCCGGCTCCGGCTCCGGTTCCGGGTCGGTGGCGTGCTCGGACCGCGGCTCCGGCCCCTGCTCTCGCTCCGGGGCGGTCGACGCCGACGTGCCCCGGTAGCCGGTCGGGCCCTCGTTCACCCGCTGGTGGTAGCCGGAAAAACCCCGCGGTTCAGGGGCGGACGCGAAGAATCGCACCTGGGAGAGCTGGACATGGCGGGCCCCCGCGTTGCGGGTGATCTCAAGACGGTAGTGGCGGTAGGCCGTGGCCGGGCCCGCGGACAGGGTGAAGCCCCGGGGCTGGTGGCGTTCGGGGAAGCGCTCCCCGGCGCGGGAGTCGAGCGCGACCCACCGCTCGCCGTCGTGCGAACCCTGGAGGGTCCAGTCCTCGGGGTCGCGGTCGCCGCAGTCGTTCGCCGAGGCCAGTATGTAGTGGAGGACGGCGACCGGCCGGCTCAGGGAGAACTCCAGCCAGGCGGTGTGCCCGTCGCCCAGCCACTTGTGCCGGGTGGCGTCGAGGAGGTTACGGGCGATCTCGCCGGCCTCCGTGAACTCATCACTCGCCCGTACCCCGGTCACCAGCCCGGTCACCTCCTCCCGTGGGTCGGGCCCGCCCCTCCGCAGCGCCAACGAGCCAGAATCGCCCGCCCGGTCGTGCCACGTCACCCGCTCGACGGGCGCGCCCCCGTCCTCGATCAGCAGCCGCAGCTCGCCGGAGGCGTGCCAGTCGCCGTCGCCCCGGCTCTCCTCCGTGCGGAACCGGTGCGGGGCCGTGCCCGCGCAGGGGCCGGTGTACGGGCCCTCCGGGAGCGCCGCGCGCTCCTCCAGCACCCCGCGGTACTCCGTGAGCGAGCCGTCGGCGGCGCGGTGGTGCCCGTAGAACTCCGTCCGCGCCGGAGGGAAGGCGACCGCCGCCTCCGCACCGTCCTCGCCGCGCCAGGAGAGCTGTTCCGGAAGTGAGCGCCCGGCACGGTCCAGGTGGACGGTCAGCCGTGGAGCGGGCCGCCAGCTCGCGGACGTGTGGGCGCGGCGCTCGGTGAGGAAGGTGAACACGGCCTCCCCGGCCGCCACTTCCGCCGTCGTACGGTCCGCGCCGCCGGTGACGCGGTCCGCGCCGCCGGTGGTACGGGACGGGTCACTGGTCGTACGTGGCACGTCGCCGGTCGTACGGGACGGGTCCAGCGCGATCCAGTACAGCCGGAGGCCGCCCCGCGCCCCGGCGGGGTGGCGCAGGCGCAGCGTGTTCGTGTGCGGAACCAGAAGCGCGCCGGGCACCGCGAACACCGCCTCCCCGGGCACGACTTCGCCCGACACGGCGGAATCGGCCACGACCGCACGGCCGTTGACCGTGACCTCGATCGGGGTGCCCTCCGGGGACTCGCCGTTCGAGGGGACCAGTGCGGTGACCGTGAGGGCCAGCTCCTCGGGCGTCCCGCCCTCGCCCGGCGGAAAGACGTCGGCCGGCAGGAAGTCGAACGTCGCGCTGCCGCCCGCGTCGATCGCGAGATGGTCCGGCGCGATACGGCAGTTCTCGAACCGGGCCGCGCCGGGGCCCCGGCGGGGCGGATCGGTGGTGAAGTCCGCGAAGGTCGCTCGCACGCTGTGCTCCCGGGATGACGGTCGCAACAACCGCCGAGGTGTCGAAGTAGGGTGAAGGGCAGCGGAGTTGGGCCGCCGACCTGGCCTCGCCGAGCCTAGACAGTCCCACTGACAACGGGGTGCGCGGCGCGGCGCCGGGCCCGTCGCGCCGAAGACGTCCCCCCGACGGCGAGATTTCCGCCTCATGTGGTGCCCCTGTACCCCTGGCGTAACACCAGGTGCGTAGCATCGAACTGATGACCGTGGGGCGGGAGTTGTCTGTGGATCGCACGGGGCGGGAGACGGACCTGGCCGGCCGGGCCCCGGAAGTCTGCCCGCGCGGGCCCGCCGAGGACACGACCGCCCCGATCGTGACCACTGCTCCGCGTGCCGGTCCGATCGCGGGGAGTCGTCCGTGCCGAGCCTCGGAACCGAACTCCCGTGCGACGCGTCCCGCGGAGGACGGCATTCCCGGAGGAGGAGAGACGTGTTAGCAGCGGACAGTACGCCAGGCGCGCACCCTCGTGAGCCGTGGCACGTGACGCCGACCGCGCCGCCGACGGCGATCCGCCCGGGCACCTCAGGGACGGCGGTCGTCCCCTCATGAACCTGGGCGAAGACCGCGAGGCGGAGGCTCCCTTCGCCGCGGTCGACAAACTGCTCGCCGCGTCCGTCGCCCGGCGTTTCTACCTGGAGCACCGGTCGAAGGTCGACATCGCAAAGGAATTCAGGATCAGCCGGTTCAAAGTGGCACGTCTCCTCGACGCCGCGGTGGCCCACGACATCGTCAGGATCGACATCACCGTCCCCGCCGAGATCGACGCCCCGCTCTCGCACGCCCTGGCCGAACGCTTCGGGCTCCGCCAGGCCGTGGTGGTCGATCTGACCCGGAGCGAGGGCGACGCGGTGGCCCCGGGGGACTCGCGCCGCGCCGGCCGGTGGCTGGGGACGGCGGCGGCCCGGCTGATCTCGGAGATCAGCGAGGAGGGCGACGTCCTCGGGCTGGACGCGAGCCGCACGGTCGAGGCGCTCAGCGAGGCGGTCGGGCGGCTGCGTTCCCGCGAGGTCGTCCAGTTGACCGGGGTGCACGGGCCTGACCTGGCCCACGACACGGCGATCGAGGCGGTCCACCGTACCGCCGCGGCCGGCCGGGGCAGGGCCTTTCCGCTCCACGCCCCGTTCGTCCTGCCCGACGCGCCGACGGCCGCCCTCCTCAGGAGCCAGCCGGACACGGCCGAGACCCTGGGCCGGTTCGGCCGGGTCACCAAGGCCGTCGTCGGCATCGGCGCGTGGGAGGCCACGCTGTCGGCGGTGTACGACGCCCTGACGGAGCGGGAGCGCGACACGTACCGCACACTCGGGGCGTGCGCCGAGGTGGCCGGGCACCTCTTCGACCGGGACGGCCGCCCGCTTCCCGGCGCGTTGGACGCCCGTACGATCGCCCCGAGCGCCGGCCAACTCCGGGAGATTCCCGAGCTGATCGGGGTCGCGGGCGGGGTGCGGAGGGCCGGGGCGATCCACGCCGTCCTGAAGTCCGGGCTTCTCACCCGCGTGGTCACGGACGCGGCCACGGCGCGCCGCCTCCTGTGGTACGAGGGCCCGGACGGCGCGGCGCGGAGACCCGACAACACAGCTCGGACGCCGGACGGCACAGCTCGGATGCCGGACGGCACGGCGCGGACGCCGGACGCCCGTGTGGTGGAGAAGGCCACGTGAGAGCGCCGTACCGGACAACCGGGTTCTTGCGTAAGGCCGTTCGCGAGCCGCCCCTCGGGGGGACCCGCCGCGCGGGCCTCCGCCTTCGCTCCTTCCGCCGTACGACGGCCGCCGCCCAGGCCGTGTGACCGACCCGCCACCGAACCAACGAGTAAGGACAGCGATGCCCCAGAGCGACGGCCCGGACGACGGGCCTCCCCCCGTTCCCGCCGAGATCCGCGAGGCCGGCCCTCGGTCACGGGGGGCGGACGCGTGAGCCGTTGGTCATCCGCCCTCCACCGCAGGCGCGGCAGGTCCGCCCCGGAGCGCGCTCCCGGGAATACGGCCGCGTCGCCGGCCGGCGCCGGGCGCCAGGGCGCCGGCGGCGCCCCGCCCGTCGAGGACATCGACGGCCTCCTGCTGGTGCGTTCCGTCGAGGACGACTCGTTCCCGCTCGCCACGCTGGCCGAAGTCGCCCATGCCGTGAGCGTGGACGCGGACATCGTCACGGTGATGGTCGGCTCCGCCGCCGGGGGTGGCCCGGCGGACGACGACCTCTGGACCCGGCTGGGCGCCCTGCTCGACTCCCTGCGCTCGACGGGTGTCGGCCGGGTCCGGCTCGTCATGTCCGGTGCCGGTGACGACCAGCCGGGCCGGCCCTGTGTGGCCCGCAGGATCGCGGACGCCTGGGAGTTGGAGGTGCTGGCTCCCGACGGGGCCGTCCTGATCACCCCCGGGGGCGGGCTCTTCGTCCACGGCGACTCCCGGACGGGCGGCCGCGGATGGTGGCGCTTCGCGCCCGGCGAGGCGCCCAGGAAACTGGGCCCGCGCGCTCCGGCCCCCGCCTGGCAGGAGGCGTTGGGCCGGGTGCCCGCGCGCACGACCGGCGGCTGTGTGGTGGAGCAGATACCGGCTGGCGTGGTGATGCGCCCGGCGGGCGCCCCCACGCCGGACCTCGACGACCTGTGCTTCGCGGTGCCCGCCGACTTCGAACGCCCCACGGTCGTGGTCGGCGCTCCCCGGGCGGAGGACGTGGCGGCCGACGAAGTGGCCGCCGTGCTTTCGGCGTTGCCGGTCGGGCAGCGGTCCCGCGTTCGCCTCGCGCCGGGCGGCCGGCGTGATCTGCTGCGGCTCGGCCACGCGGTCGCCGGTCTGCTGGGCAGCGAGGTGGAAGTCCTCACCGGTCTGCCGCTGCTCGCCGACCACGCACCGCCGGGAACGGCTCCCCGGCCGACCCTGGTGGGCGCCGACGGCGCGCCGAGCTGGCAGCCGTTCGTGTCCTCCGTGACGTGTGGACCCGCCGACGCGGAGGGCAGGTTCCCCGCCCCGCGCCTGCTGGGAAGCCATCCGCCCGCCTGGATCCCGCGCGGCACCCAACCGGGGACCGTCGTGCTGACGGACCGCTGGCAGGCCACGGTGACCCGGGCCGGGCTGGCCCTGTGGGAACGGGACGGCCCCCGGCCGCCGTTGGCGGCGCTGCCTGTGGACCCGGACCGGTGCGCCGTCGAACTGGGCGCGCCGGGAAGGCCGTTGGACAACTCCGTCCTGCCCGCGCTCTCCCGGCTCCTGGCCGGCCTCGGGTCCGACGTCCGCGCGAGGACGACGCTGTTGGTGCGCGGCAAGCTCATGAGCGGGGAGGGCGAACTGCGCCGCCTGGCCGCCGAACACGGTGTACCGGGCATCCGTTACGTCACCGCGGGTCCGCCCCGGGTTCCCGGGCCCGCGCGCCGGCCCGCTCCCGCCCCGCGCCCGGTCGCGGGAGCGGCTCCGGCCGGCCCACCGATGCCTCCTGTACGGGTCTCCTCCTCGTCCGGGCCGACGGGACAGGCGATCGCCACCGGGAGCGGCCCGTCCGGGCAGCCTGCCGGACCGGCGGTCCGGGGCATGGCGGAGGGGGCAGCGGCCACTGCCGCCGGTGCGGCGGGGGGTGGAGCGCCCGGCGGGACTGCGCGGGGCGCCGGAGGCACCTTGCCGCCGCGTGGCGCGGAGGCCGGCGGACGGCGTGACGGTACGTCGGGGCACGGCCCGGTCGCCGGGGCGACGACGCGGGCGCCGGGTGACACCTCGGCGGGTCTGGCGTCACCCGGTCGACCCGTACCCGGCCGTCCCCCGCTGTCCGGCTCACCGTCCGGTGAGGGGGCGGACCACGCCCCCGCACCACGGGCAGGCGAAGCGGTCGCGGGGGCGTTGGGGCACGTACCCGGCGGGCCGGTTGCCGGTACGGCCGGTGGGGACCCCGCTCGCATCGAGCGCCCCGAACGCGAAGCGCCCGCGGGCGAGCGGCCGCCCGCGTCCCCGACCGGACCGGCGCCGGCGGGCACGGACCCGGCCGCGCCCGGTCCGGTCGGGGCGGGGCCTGCCGTGCCGGGCCCGGATGTTTCCGTACCGCCAGCGGGGGCGCGGGTACGGGCACCTGATGCCGTGGCCCCGGCTGAACAGGCTTGGACCGGTCCGGCTGCGTCCGGTCCGGTCGCGGCGGGACCTGCTGTGCCGGGCTCGGATGGTCCTGTTTCACCGGCATGGGCACAGGCGACAGATCCGGCCACGCTGGCTCGGGCCACCTCGGGTCCGGTCGGGGCGGGACCCGCCGTACCGGGCTCGGATGGTCCGGTTCCACCCGCATGGGCGCAGGCGCCGGATCCTGTGGCCTCGGCCGCACCGGCTCGGACCGCTTCGGCTCCCGCCGGGTCCGGTCCGATCGCATCCGACCCGGCGGGAGCCGGACCTGCCGTACCGGGACCTGATGTTCCGGTTCCATCGGCACGGGTGCAGGCGCCGGATCCCGTCATACCGGCCGCGCCGGATCCGGCGGGTACGGCCCCGGCCGCGTTCGGTCCGGCCGCAGCGGGACCCGCCGTACCGGGCCCGGATGGTCCGGTTTCACCGGCATGGGCGCAGGCGCCGGATCCGGTGACCCCGGCCGCTCCGGCTCCGGCGGGTACGGACCCGGCCGCGTCCGGTCCGGTCGGGACGGGGTCTGCCGTTCCGGGCCCGGACGTTCCCGTACCGCCGGCAAAGGCACAGGTACCTGATTCCGTGGCCTCGGCCGAAGGGGCTTGGGCCGGTCCGGTTGCGTCCGGACCGGTCGCGGCGGGACCCGCCACACCGGGAGCGGACGTTTCCGGACCGTCGGCGGGTGCGCGGGTGCGGGCACCTGATCCCATGGACCCGGCCGTGTCCGGTCCGGCTGTGCCTGGGTCTGCCGTTCCAGGGCCGGGGGCTCCGGTTTCACCGGCGCGGGCGCAAGCGTCGGATCCCGTGGCCCCGGACGAATCGGCTCGCGTCGCGTCCGGTCCGGCCGTGTTTGGTCCGGCCGGACCGGGACCTGTCGGACCGGGACCGGCCCCTTCGGTTCCGGACGCCCCGGATCCCGTAACACCGGCTCCACCGGAGCCGGTCCGCCGCGCGTCGGGCCCGTCCGCGGCAACCGACCCGGCGCGATCCGCCGTGCCCCTGCCCTTCTCCCCGGGGCACGTCAGCTCCGTCGCCGAACGTGTCGCGTTCCGCGACTTCGCCGGCTCCGCCTGGGAAGGGCACGCGGCCGCCGTCTCCCGGGTGCTCACGCGGATGCCCGCGCTTCGCGGGCACGAACTGGACGCGGCGCGGACCGATCTCATCGCGGCGCACGCGTATCTGACCACCGAGGAAGGGCCGTTGCACCCGCGTGAGCTGATCCGGGACCTGTGCACGGGCGAAGGGCGCCTGCTGCCCTACGCCGGGTGCCTGGCGTCCGCGCTGCGGCGGCTGCCCTCCTACCGGGGTGTGGCGCTGCGCGGCGGCGACGTGGCCTCGCCCGAGCCCGCCGTCGGCGCCCTGTTGCAGGAGCCGGGGCCGATCAGCGCGCTGGCCAAGCCGTCCGCGCTGCCGGCCGGGGCCACCGTGCGCTACGCGATCTGGTCCATCACCGGCCGCAAGGTGCGTCAACTGCTGGACCGGCCCGCCGGATCCCCGGATGCGTACGACGAGATCGTCTTCGTGCCGGGGACCGGTTTCCGGGTGCTGGCCGTACGGACCGTGCCCGCCGGGCCCTCCGTCGTGCTGCTGCGGGAACTCCCCGGCAACGCGACCGCCTACATGGACGGGGCGGAGGAACTGAGCGGCCTGGACCTCAAGGCGCTCGCGCACCTCGAAGCGGCGCTGGCCACAAAACCGCCCGCCGGCGAGGGCCAGGGCTGGCCGGAACGCTGCGCCGGGCCCGTGGGCCAGGGCGCCGGGTAGGGCGTGCGTCCGAGGGGGATCCAAGACCACCCCGGCGTGCCGGGGTCCGCACCACCGATCACGTACGACAGCAAAGGAAGAATATGACAAATCGTCAAAATCGATCGTCACCGGACGAACCATCGCGAGGGTCCTCCGCCACCGGTAACGGGGACCCGTCGGGCGCCACGGGCGGCCCTTCCATCCGCCGGGCCGTCACTCTGCGGTCCGTGGGAGCCGACCCGGGCCGGCTGCCGACGCCCGCCGCGTCGTCGTCCGCCGCGTCGTCGTCCGCCCCCACGGGGCGTGGCGCGGACGAGGAGGCCGCGGCGGCGACCGTCCCCGTACAGCCGGGCACCACGAGCGGTACGGCCGAAGCGGAGGCGGCGGCGGGTGCCGCCACCGGCGCGGCGGCCACGCGGCAGCAGCCGGAGCCGGAAGCGTCCGCCGGTGCGGGCAGGCGGGCCCAGGCGGCCCAGGCAACCCAGGCGACCCGTACGGGATCGGCCTCGGCCGCGACCGCTCCGGACGCCTCCGCCTCCGCCTCCGCCGCGGCTTCGGCCTCGGCCTCGGGTGAGGCCTCCGGCGAAGGAGCCGGGCGGGGCGACGGGCGGGGGGACGGCGAACCGCCCTCCGGCAACCCGAAGAAGCCCCTCCTCGCGGCCGCCGGCCTCGCGGGTGTGGTCCTCCTGGCGGTGCCGCTGCTGATCTGGGCGACGAACGACTCCGACAAGAAGACGGACACCACGTCGGTGGTCGCCGAGTCCGACACCATCCTCGACGACCAGGCGCTCAACGCGCCGCCGGAGGACTACGCCCCGGCGTCGCCGACGGCGAAGCCGACGACCGCCAAGCCCTCCGTCAAGGCGAAGGCGAAGGCCCTGCCGCCGCCCGAGCCGCTGAGTCCGCCGTCGCCGTCGCCGACGGCGGAGAAGTCCGCGCCGGTGAAGAAGGCGCCCAAGAAGAAGGCGGTGGTCGAGGCCAAGCCGCCGGCCAACACCGCGTCGCTCGCCGTCATGAAGCTGGCCACCCAGAACGCGGGCCGGCACATCTGCTACCGGGCCTACGTCAAGGGCATCGGCTGGCAGGCACCGGTGTGCGACGGCGCGGAAGCGGGCACGCAGGGGCAGAACCGGCCCATCACGGCCCTCAACATCGCCGTGTCCTCGACCAACGGGGTGAACGCCACCCCCTGGACCATGGGGGAGGGCTACAAGGCACCCTGGAAGGGCGCGTCCGACGGCGGCGACCTGTACATCGGGGTCGCGTCGAGCAGCGCCCCGGCCCTGGGCGGCTTCGCGATCAACATCGGCCTGCCCCTGGTGTGCGAGAACGCGTTTGTCACCGACCGGGGATGGCTCGGTCTGAAGTGCGACAACCCCGGCGGCGAGAATCTCATCTTCGCCGGGACCCTGGAGAAGACCCTGGCGCTCCAGGCCATCAGGCTCACCGTGTGAGGCGGGCCGTCACGCGGGTGGGTGGCGGAACGCCGCACACGTGACCGCGAAGGAAGCGCCCGCCGGGTGAACCTTCCCGGCGGGCGCTTCTTTTCACAGCGGTACGGCTCTTCTCGAAGCGGTACGGCGGCTCAGAGCGCCGCTTGTTCGTGCCGCGCCGGGCGCTCCCCGTACGGCAGATCCTCGGGCAGCAGCGTGGTGAGGTCGGCGAGGCTGGGGGACCGGAGTCCGCCGAGCCGGCGCGCCTGGCTGGTCATCATGGTCTCCAGCAGCTGGCGGGCGAGCCGGGCGTTGCCGAAGGACCGGTCCCGGGGGATCGCGTCCACGTGGGCGCGCAGCATCGCGAGGGTGTCGGGGCCGCACTCGTAACCGGACGCGGTGGCGTGCCGGGAGACGATGGTGACCAGTTCCTCCGTGCTGTAGTCCTCGAACTGCACGTACTTGGAGAACCGCGAGGCCAGCCCGGGGTTGGAGGCGAGGAAGCGCTCCATCTCCTCGGTGTACCCGGCGACGATGACCACCACCTCGTCGCGGTGGTCCTCCATGAGCTTGAGGATCGTGTCGACGGCTTCGCGTCCGAAGTCGTTGGACGATCCCTCGGGGGTGAGGGTGTACGCCTCGTCGATGAAGAGCACCCCTCCCAGCGCGCTGGTGAAGACCTCCTTGGTGCGCTGGGCGGTGTGTCCGACGTACTGGCCGACCAGGTCGGCCCTGGCCACCTCGACCAGGCCGGCGCGGGGCAACACCCCGAGCGAGTGCAGGAGTTTGGCGTACAGCCGCGCCACGGTGGTCTTTCCGGTGCCCGGTGGCCCGGTGAAGACCAGATGGTTGCTGATCCTGGGGCTGGGCAGCCCGGCGGCGACCCGCTGCCGTGCGTTGGACAACAGGCTGACCAGATCGGTCACTTCACGCTTCACCGCCCCGAGGCCCACCATGGCAGTCAGCTCCGCCATCGGGTCGGCCGCGTCGTCGCCGCCGCGCGGTGTGCCGTCGACGGCCGCCGCCTCCGCGTCCCCGACGTCCTGCGGCAGCAGCAGGGTCAGGTCGCTCTCGTCTGGGTCGGCCATGGACGCGAGCCGGAAGGACTGACGGTCCACCATGTCCTCGAACACCCCGCGCGCCGCCCGGCCGTTGCCGAAGGACGCGTCGCGCGTCATCCCCTCGAACCGTACGGCCAGCGCCTCGCGCGTCAGCGGTCCCAGCTCGAACTGGTGGCGGTTGCACATGGATTCGGTGATGGTGACGAGTTCTTCCACCGCGTAGTTGCCGAACTCGATGGTACGGGTGAACCGGGAGGCCATCCCCGGGTTGGCGGACAGGAACGACTCCATCTGCTCGGAGTAGCCGGCGGCGACCACGACCACGTCGTCACGGTGGTCCTCCATGAGCTTGAGGAGGGTGTCGACGGCTTCGCGTCCGAAGTCGTTGGAGGATCCCTCGGGGGTCAGGGTGTACGCCTCGTCGATGAACAGCACCCCGCCCAGTGCGCTGGTGAAGGCCTCCGTGGTCTTGATGGCCGTACCGCCGATGATCTGGGCGACCAGATCGGCCCGGGCGACCTCGACGAGGTGGCCGCTGCGCAGGATGCCCAGGTCGGCGAGGATGCTCCCGTACAGCCGGGCCACCGTGGTCTTTCCGGTGCCGGGCGGTCCGGAGAAGATCAGGTGCCGGCTCATCGAGGGGACCGGCATGCCGAGCTTGCGGCGGCGTTCGGCGAGCTGGTTGAGGTTGACCAGGGTGGTCACCTGGTGCTTGACGTTCTCCAGGCCGATGAGCGCGTCCAGGTCGTCCATCGGGGTGCGCGGCGCGGACCCCTTCTCGGACCCGCCCGGCGCCCCGCTCCCGCCCGTCACCTCGGCGGTCTCGCCCCAGCTGTCCGCCGCGCCGTTGTCCGCGCTGGTCAGGTACTCGACCGAGAGGCGCTCGCTGCCCCGGCTCTGCCGCAGGCCCGCCCCGCGGTTGTCGCGCACCACACACCGGTTGAGCTGGACGGGCTCGGCGCTGTCGACCCGTATGCCGTCGCCCGTGCTGCCGGTGATCTCGCAGGAGGTGAGCGAGGCCCGGCCGCCGTGGGACACCTGGATGCCGTGGGCCTTCGAGCCGCTCACCCGCACCCGGTCCAGGGCGAGTTCGCCCTCGTCCCCGACGGTGATGCCCGCGTCGGCGCTGTCGCTGATCTCGCAGTCCCGCAGGGTTCCGCGCCCGCGCTCGCCGATGACCACGCCCGAGCGGGCGGAGGAGCGCAGCGCGGTGTCGCTGATCTCGGGGTCGGCGTCGTCGTCCACGCTCAGCCCGGAGCCGCCCGCGGACTCGACCTCGCAGTGCTCCAGACGGCCCCGGCCGTCGTCGGTGATCTCGATGCCGTGGCCGCCCGCTCCGAGGACCCGGGTGTGGCGCAGCAGCGGGTTGGCGGAGGCGCGGACGTGGATGCCGACCCCGGCCGCGTCCAGGACGTCCAGGCGCTCGAACTCGGCGGTGGAGTGGTCACTGAGGTACACCGCCCCCGAGGTGTCGGCGCAGTCGCTCACCACCGTGTCCCTGAGCAGCGGGGAGCTGCCGTCCACGACCCGCACGGCGGACTGTGCCGAGGTGTGGAAGGCGCACCCCTCCAGGTTTCCGCGCGAGCGGTCGAGGACGAGGAGTCCGCTGTGTTTGGTACGCCGGGTCACGCACCGCCGCAGCAGGGGGTCGGCGCCGCCGGAGATGACGATGGCGCTCTGGGCCGTCGACTCGAAGGTCGTGTCCTCGATCTCGGGGCGGGAGAGGCTGCTCACGAGCAGGCCCACCGACGTGTGGTGGACGGTGGAGCGCAGGACGCGGGTCGAGCTGTGGCCCTCCAGGGCGATGGCGGGCTTGTCGGTGCCGGAGATGTCACAGCTGTCGACGGTGCCGCCGGCCTCGCCGCTGGCGAGGATGCCGTTGGCCCGCGCGCCGCGTATCCGGCAGTCGCGGACGAGGGGCCGGGCGCTCTCGCCGATCACCACGGCGGAGGTGCCGAAGTTCTCGAACACGCAGTCCTCGATGATGCTTTCGGTCTCCGAGGAGTCGACGACCCCCGCGCCGCCGGGATTGCCGACACGGCAGCCGCGGGCGGCCAGCGAGCCCTTGCCCCGGACCAGCAGCGCCGCCCATCCCGCGCCGCTCACGGTGCAGCCGTCGAGGGCGGCCTGGCCGGCCGGGATGTCCACGACGGGCAGTTCCTTGTCGCGTCCGCGCAGGGTCAGACCGCTGAGCATGACGGCGTCGGCCATGAGACTGATCGCGCTGCCCGCGCGCGGGCAGATCTCGACCGTTCCCGGCTCGCCCTCGGCAACGATCGTCACCCGGTTCCTGATGACCAGGTTCTCGGCGTACCGCCCGGGGCGCACATGGATCACCGCCCCGGTGCGCGCCTGGGCCAGTGCCTCACCGATCGTCGGGAAACAGTCCGGCCGTTCCGGGCAGACCGTGAGTATGTGCCGTGCCACGCGCCTCGAACCTCCTGGTATTGCTGGGTCTTTGGCCTGCCCTGTGCGTGCGCCTGAGTATGGCATGCGCATACCATGTGATAATGCGAAGCACCATGAAATACAGGTATGCGGGCCTCGTGCTGGCTGTCGCGGTCATCCTGCCAGTCACCTGCGGGCCCGCCTTCGCCACGCCGGGCGGGTCGTTCGGTCCCGGCGCCGACGAGCCGGTCGCCACGCTGCTGCCCCCGCTGCCGCTGCGCCTCGGCGAGGGCAACCCCTGCACCGAGCCCTCCAAGGAGACCGCCACCGGGGCGGCCTGGTCGCAGAAGGCGCTCGGGCTGCCGAGGGCCCAGCGGATCTCCGAGGGGGCCGGGGTGACCGTCGCGGTGATCGACACCGGGGTCGCCTCCGGTGTGCCCGGCCTGTCCGGCCGGGTGACGGCGGTCGACGGGGCGGGGGAGGACTGCGTGGGACACGGCACCTTCGTGGCCGGTCTCATCGCCGCGGCCCCGCAGAAGGGCAGCGGAATCACGGGAGTCGCCCCGAAGGCCGACATCGTCGCGCTGCGGGGGACCGACGAGCGCGGGGTGCCGTCGCCGGAACTGGTCGCCCTCGGAATCCGGACGGCCGTGGACCGGAAGGCGCGGGTCGTCTACGTCGGGCACGCGCTGCGTACGGGCAGGGAGGAGATCACCGACGCCGTCGCCTACGCCACGGAGCACGACGTGCTGGTGGTCGCCCCCGCCGCCCCGGACGCCGTGCCCAAGGAGGAGCGCGGGCCCGGCAACTCCATGCCCAGAGGCCCCTATTGGCCGGCCGCCGCGCCGGGCGTCCTCGCCGTGGTGGACTTCGGGCCCACCGGCGTACGGCAGGAGAACGCGCCGCCCGCCCATGAGCCGGACCTGTCGGCGCCGGGCAGTTCCATGGTCGGCGCCGGGCCGGGGGGACCCGGCCACTACATCGGGTCCGGGGCCTCGCTCGCCGCGGCGGGGGCGGCGGGGACCGCCGCTCTGGTACGGGCCTACCGGCCGGAGTTGACCGCCCGGGAGGTCGCGCGCCGCCTGCTCGCGACCGCCTACCCGTCGGACACCCCCCGCCTCGATCCTTACGCCGCCCTGTCCCTCGTACAGGAACAAGGCGCGTCCGCGCGGGAGGCCGCCGCGGAGGCCGTACCCGCGCACCTGCCCGAGCCCGCCGACCCCGGCCCCAGGAACCGGGCGCTGGCGATCGCGGGCGGGGGACTGGCGCTCGTCCTGCTCGTGGGAGGCGCGGCCGCGGTGATCCCCCGTGGCAGGGCCAGGAGTTGGCTGCCGCCCGGCCGCCGCCCGGACAGCACTCCGCCGGCCCGGTAACGTCCGTACGGCCCCGGCGGCCCGGCCCCCCGAAGGGAGCAGGCCGCCGGCCGCCGCGACACGCCTGGGGGACATCAGCGCTCGTCCCCCAGCGGGGTCTGGATCTGGAGCGTCTTGCGCCGCGCGATGCGCACGGCCCGCCCGGGGATCAGCTCGCGCCCCTTCACACTGCCGAAGAGATACCCCTCGCTCGGCGGGCACGACATCAGCAGGCCCGGTGTGTTGATCTCCAACAGCCGCCGCAGCAACGCCTCGTTGAGGCCGCGCCCGGCGCCGGCCGAGGAGCGGGCCACGACCATGTGCAGGCCCACCTCGTGGCCGAGCGCGAGATGGTCGAGCAGCGGGGCGAACGGCTGCGCCATGGGACCGCTGCCGATCATGTCGTAGTCGTCGACCAGGATGAACAGCCGCGGCCCCGACCACCAGTCGGCCAGCCTCATCCGCGACGGGGCGATGCTCTCCCCGGGAACGCGCTGCCTGACCGCCCTCGCCACCCCGTCCACCAGGTCCTTGAGGATGTCCATCGACACCGCGTGACCCAGGCGGTACGCCTCCGGGACGGCCTCCACCAGCTCCCGCCGGTAGTCCACCGTCATGATGCGGGCCTCGGCCGGGGTGTACCGCTCGGTGATGCCCTTGGCGACCACCCGCAGCAGGTTGGTCTTGCCGCACTCGCTGTCACCCACCACGATCATGTGCGGGTTCTCGGAGAAGTCGTGCCACACCGGGGCGAGTTCGTTCTCGTCCAGGCCGATGGCGATCCGCAGCCCGTTCTCGCCCACGGGCGCCGGGAGTTCGGCGACGGGCAGGGCGGTCGGCAGCATCCGCACCCGGGGCGCCGGCGGGCCCGTCCAGTTCTCGCTGATCGCGGCGACCAGCCCGGCGACACCGTCGGCGAGGTCGTCGGCGTCCTCGACCCCGTCGACGCGCGGCAGCGCCGACAGGTAGTGCAGCTTGTCGGGGGTCAGGCCCCGGCCGGGGCTGCGCGGGATCGTCGCCGCCTTGCGGGAGTCGATCTGGGAGTCCATCGCGTCACCCATGCGCAGTTCGAGACGGGTGCCGGTCTGGTCCCGTACGGACGACGACAGTTCCACCCACCGGCCCGTGGTGATCATCAGGTGGACACCGTAGTTGAGGCCGCGGGCGGCCAGCGCGTTGAAGGTGGGAAGGTGCCGGTCGAAGTCCTGGCGCACCGTGGACCAGCCGTCGACCACCAGGAAGATGTCGCCGTGCGGTTCATCGGGGAACTCGCCCGCCGCCCGCCGCCTGCGATACGTCGGCATGGAGTCGATGCCCTGTTCGAGGAAGAACCGCTCCCGCTTACTGAGCAGCGTACTGACCTCGGCGATCGTACGGCCCACCCGCTCGGCGTCCACCCGCGCCGCCACCCCGCCCATGTGGGGCAGTTCGTCGAGGGCGGCGAGGGTGCCACCGCCGAAGTCCAGGCAGTAGAACTGCACTTCCCTCGGTGTGTGGGTCAGCGCGAGCGCGGTGATGAGGGTCCTCAGCAGGGTGCTCTTGCCGCTCTGCGGGCCGCCCGCGATCGCCACATGGCCTCCCGCCGCCGACAGGTCCACCGTCAGCAGATCACGGAGCTGGTCGAACGGCCGGTCCACCACACCCACCGGGACGGTGAGCCGGCCCCGCAGCGGCCAGTCGGCCGTGGTGAGGCCGAAGCGCGGGTCGGGCGCCAGCGGAGGCAGGATCTGGTCCAGACTGGCCGGCGCGGACAGCGGCGGCAGCCAGACCTGGTGGGCGGGCGGTCCCGAACCGCGCAGCCGGTCCAGCGCCACCGACAACAGCGTCTCGCCGTTCTCCTCGTCGCCCTCCGGCTCCTCCTCGCCCCCGCCGGACACGTCCGGGTCCGCCGGCGCGCGCGGCACCACCCACTCCGCCGTCCACGGCACCACCTGGCGGGCCACCTGCGCCTGCACGACGGCCCGGCGGCGCTGGTACGGCCCCGAGACGTAGGCGGCACGGAACCGCGTCAGCGCGTCCACCCCGCTCTTCAGGAAACCGGCGCCCGGCTGGGCCGGCAGTTCGTACGCGTCCGGCACCCCCAGCACACCCCGGCTCTCCATCGCGGAGAAGGTGCGCAGACCGATCCGGTACGAGAGATGGCTCTCCAACTGGTGCATGCGGCCCTCGTCCAACCGCTGCGAGGCGAGCAGCAGATGCACCCCGAGCGAGCGCCCGAGCCGGCCGATCATGACGAACAGCTCCATGAAGTCGCGGTGCGCGGACAGCAGTTCGCTGAACTCGTCCACCACGACGAACAGGCTCGGCAGCGGCGCCAGCGGGACACCGGACTGCCGCGCCTTCTCGTACTCCAGGGCCGAGGTGTAGTTCCCGGCGGCGCGCAGCAGTTCCTGACGGCGTATCAGCTCGCCGTGCAGGGCGTCCTGCATGCGGGCGACCAGTGACACCTCGTCGGCGAGGTTGGTGATGACCGCGGAGGTGTGCGGCAGTTCGTCCAGACCGAGGAAGGTGGCACCACCCTTGAAGTCGACCAGGATGAAGTTCAGCGTCTCCGAGGAGTTGGTGAGAGCGAGGGAGAGAACAAGGGTGCGCAGCAGCTCGCTCTTGCCGGAACCGGTGGCCCCGATGAGCATGCCGTGGGGACCCGTACCGCCCTGCGCGGACTCCTTGATGTCCAGCTCCACGGGCCTGCCCTCGCCACTGACCGCGATGGGGACGCGGAGCCGGGCGCTGCCCGTGTACCGCTCCCAGAGTGTGGCCGGCTCGTGCTGGTGCAGATCGGGGATGTTCAGCAGCGCGGTCAGCTCGACGTCGTCGGAGAACGGCTTGGAGTCGTCGCCGCCCATGCTCATCCGGTACGGCGCGAGCAGCCGGGCGAGCGCCCGCGCCCCCACCGGGCCGAACTTGTCGGGCCTTCCCAGCACCGTCGACTGCTCCTTGCGGTCGCGGTCGGTGCGGACCAGCGCGACGCTGTCCTCCTCCACCTCCAGGCGCAGGGTGGTGCGCCCGGGCTTCCAGGTGAGGGCCCCCGTGATGTCGAGGACGACGGCGTTGCGGAACCCGGGGCCGTCGAAACGGTGGCCCGCCGGCAGGGCGCAGCCGTCGATCACGATGACCGTGTACGGCTCCTCCCGCCCCGGGGCCGCGTCGGGATCGGCGCCCGGACGCTCCTGGAACTCGACACCGAGCAGGTTCTCCAGCTCGTTGAAGGCCGAGGTGATCATCCGGGTCGGGCCCGCGCCGTCCTCCTCGTACCGGTGCAGGCTGTGCGGGAGCCACTTCGCCCACTCCCACTCCGACCGCCGCTCGTCGGACACGCACAGCGCGATCCACAGGTCGTCGGGCGAGTGGAAGACCGCCAACTGGCCGAGCAGGCCGCGCACCAGGCCGCGTATCCGCTCCTCGTCCCCCCGGAACAACACCTTCGACCAGGCGCGCAGATAGATCGCGATGGGCTGGTCCCGTACCGTCGAATAGGCCCGGGTGAAGCTGCGCAGGGCGTGCGCGGACAGCGGTTCCAGATCCTCGACGGGCTTGGTGGACAACGGGATCAGCTTCATCGCCAGGCGCTGGTCACCGACGGCCATCCGGACCTCCGCGAAGTCCTCGTCGGACGTGCGGCGCTCCCACAGCCGCGACGTCCGCACGAAGGACGACAGCGCGTCGGGCTCGGGATGGCGCCACGCGAGCGCGCGCTGCTGGTCGACGATGGAGGCCCGCACCTTGCGCCGCGTCTGCCGCAGATAACGCAGGTAGTCGCGGCGTTCGCCCTTCATCCGCTGCTTGCGGTCGGCGTTGCGCTTCATCACCTGACCGATCATCATGCCCGCGGAGGCGACCACCATCACACCGAGCGCGATATAGATGAATCCGCCGCTGGACTTGGCCATGCCGGGCCGCATGAACATCAGCATCATGGACACGGACATCAGGGCCATCGGCAAGTAGGTCCACACCGCGGAACTGTCCGGGACCACTTCGGGAAGCGTCGGCGGCTCCTGAAGACTCAGGTCTCCCGACGGCGATTCCGGACCTCTACGGCGTGCCGGCCTGCGGAACAGGATCACGCTCAACGAATGGCCTCCTGTGCGATTCCGAACAATTCCATGAAAACAGCGCGGGACGGTCCGCCTTTACCGGAGTTCACCCGGTCTTCACCGGAGTTCAGCCGATACCGGGGTTCACCGGAACGACGGGCGCCCATAAGGCATTCGAAGTCGGCTGCCGGAAGGGCGAGTTGCCTCGCAATGCGGATGAAGTAGAGTCTCGCGCGATGCCGCCGGTTTCCCCAATGGGCTCGTCGGCACCCACACGCCCGACTTCCTGTCACATTCAGCGGAAAGCGTGAAACCCAAGCCCATGACAGAAACCCAGACGGCGAATCTGTGCCGCGTCACCGTACGCGCTCCGACGAGGATCATCGACCTGGCGGTGCCCTCCGACGTCTCCGTAGCCGACCTGCTGCCCACAGTCATCGGTTACGGAGGCGAGGACCTGGAGGAATCCGGCCTGGAGCACGGTGGTTGGGTGCTGCAACGTCTCGGCGGCCCACCGCTCGACCCCGAGAGTACCTTGGACTCCCTCGGCCTGCGTGACGGCGAGGTACTCAGTCTGCGGCCGCGCGCCGAGGCGCTCCCCGAGGTCCATCTCGACGACCTGGTCGACGGCATATCCACCACCATGCAGAACCGCCCGCACGGGTGGAGCCCGGTGGCAGGACGGCGCCTGCTGCTCGCCCTGGCCGCCGCCACCCTCACGCTGGGCCTCGTGCTCCTGGGCCTGCCGGGCTCCCCCGGCTGGCTGCGGGCGCTGGCGGCCGGGGCCGCGGGACTGCTGCTGATCGCCGGGGCCGGCTCGGCCGCCCGGGCCGTCGGCGACTCCGGGGCGGGCTCGGTGCTCGGCCTCATGGCGGCCCCCTACTTCGCGCTGGCCGGATGGCTGTTGCCCGGCGGGGAGTTGGGCGGCGCCGGGGGCGACGCGGTGCTGGGGGCACGGCTGTTGGCGGCCTCCGCCGCCGGCGGTGGCGCGGTCGTGCTCGCGCTGGCGGCGGTCGGCGTGTACCCGGCGCTGTTCCTCGGCACGGCCTCCGTCGCCGTCGCGGGCGCGCTCGGGGCCACCCTGATCATCATGGACCTGGCACCGGACCAGGCGGCCAGCGTGGTGGCCGTCGTGGTGGTGCTGTTCGGCGGCTTCGTCCCCTCGCTGTCGTTCCGGCTCTCCGGGATGCGGATGCCCCCGCTGCCCACCAACGTCCAGCAGTTGCAGCAGGGCATCGACCCGTACCCCGCCTCCGACGTGGAGACCCGCGCCACCCTGGCGGACGGCTGGATGACCGCCTTCTACGCGGCCATCGGCCTGATCTGCCTGCCGTGCCTCGCAATGCTCGTGGCCGACCCCGACCTCCCGGGCATCCTCACCGTCGTCGCCCTGTCGCTGTTGCTGCTGCTGCACAGCAGGGGACTGGGCAACGTCTGGCAGCGGCTCGCCCTGACCACCGCCGGCGCCTGGGGCTCGGCCCTGCTGCTGTACGGGGCGGCCCGGGCTCTCGACCCCACGGACCGGCTGACCCTGACGGCCGGTCTGCTGGCCCTGGCCGCCACGATCACCATCGCCTCCTGGACCGTGCCCGGGCGGCGGCTCCTGCCGTACTGGGGACGCGCGGCCGAGCTGCTGCACTCCCTCGCCGCCATCAGCATGCTGCCGCTGATGCTCTGGGCGATGGGCGTGTACGGCACGCTGCGCGGCATCAACGGCTGATCCGGCTGATCGGAAGAACGGGCAACCATGCACAGCAAACGGGACCAAGTACAGGCGCACCTCTTCGTGATGGGCAGGCTCGCCTCGGCCATGCTGCGGGCCGAACCCGACGATCCGGAGAGCCCCCTGGGCCGGACCAACCGCGGCGCCGCGATCGGCGTGCTCATCGCCGTGCTGGTGTGCGCCGGGGCCTTCGTCTTCGGGCTCATCAAGCCCGGCGGGAACGACTCCTGGCGCACCGCGCAGAACCTGATCGTCGACAAGCAGACGGGCGCCCGCTACCTGTACCTGGACGGACGGCTCCGCCCCGTACGGAACTACGCGTCCGCCCAGCTGATCACCGGCGGCGCCCTCGCCGTCACGACCGTCGGCACCGGCTCCCTCGCCGGCACCCCGCACGGCACACCCGTCGGCATCCCGGACGGCCCCGAGGCGCTGCCCGGCACCGGCGACCTGGACACCAAGCCGTGGCTGGTGTGTTCCGGCCTCCTCCCGGGCACGTCGGGCGGCGCCACGGCGACCACGACGCTCGCCGTCGGCACGGACGAGCCCGGGGACGTACCCGGCGGGCGCCGACTGGCCGACCAGGAGGGCCTGTTGGTCGCCGGGCCCGGCTCCACCACCTACCTGCTGTGGCAGGGGAGCAGGCTGCGCCTCGACGGGCGCGGGCACGCGGCGCAGGCTCTCGGGTACGGCAACGTCACGCCCCGCCCGGTCGCCGCCTCCTTCCTCGACGCCTTCCCCCAGGGACCCGACCTCGCGGCGGCCGAGGTGCCGGACCGGGGCGCGAAGGGACCCGACCTGGCCGGCCGCGCCACGAGGATCGGGCAGCTCTTCCTCGTCGACGTCCCGGGCTCCGCCGCCCGCTACCACCTGCTCCAGAAGGACGGCCTGGTCCCGCTCACGGCCACCGGGGCGGCGCTCCTCATGGGCGACCCGGAGACCCGCGCGAAGGCGTACGAAGGCAACGCCGTACGGGTCGCGACGCTCGGGGCGGACGCGCTGACCGGGAATCTCGCCCCCCGCTCCGAGGACGCCGTCGTGAACCCGGCGCGGCTGCCGGAGAAGCCGCCGAGGCCGGTCGAGATCGCCGTCGGCTCCGTCGCGTGCGCGGACGTCGACTCCACCCCGGGCGGCGTACGGGTGGGTACGTCCGTACTGCCCGAGCACGCGCTGCCGCAGGTCGTGCAGCCGCCGGCCCCGGAGGTCGTGCCCGCCTGCCTGAAGGTCGACGCGATCGCCGTACGGGCCGGAAAGGGCGCGCTGGTCAGGGTGGTGGGCGCGGGCGGCAGTGCGCTGGGCGACACCACGTACCTGGTGACGGACGAAGGGGTCAAGTACCGCCTGCTGTCCCAGGAAGGGGTGAAGGCGCTCGGGTACGAGGGCGTCGAGGAGCGGACGATGCCGTCGCCACTGCTGGCCATGCTGCCGAGCGGACCCGACCTCACTCCGGAGGCGGCTTCTTCCGGAGAAGGGCGCGTGACACTGCGGTGTCCGGAGATGTAGGGGCTATGGCGGAAAAATCGCCCCGCGGAGACTGTTCGGACGGGCAAACTTTTGGATTCCCCGCAGTGGCCCCGTGTGAAGTCCGCGTGTCCGGACGCGTCGCTGAAACGGGGTCAATGACCGTTATCTCCGGCCGGAATCCGGCCGCCGCTCAGGTGAGCGGCCCGCATTCCGGGCCCCTGCTCAATCGAGCATTCGGGGGCAAGGCCCGCTCCGCCGCGGCGGGTTGGGTGGCAATTGCCAAACAACTTGCCGCCTGCTTAGCATCGGGCCACCCCATGTCCCTGTGAAGCGGGGTGTGTTCACAGGGCCACCTTGTCTGCCCACAGGTGGTGCGGGGGTCCACAGGTCGGTGAATTCCGCCGGAAGGAAGTTCTCTCTCATGGCCATGCAGCAGTCCGAAGAGCACGCGACACGCAACGGAATCATGGCGCTGGAGACGGCGTTCAGCGGTGTCCAGCGGTGCCAGCAGGACGTCCAGACCACGGCGGGCACCCTCGCCTCCAACTACGGTGGTTCGGACGGCGGAAGCTTCAAGCGGTTGCTCGAACAGTGGGACGGGCACGTCGACACGATCCTGCTCAATCTGGACCGGATGGTGGACGAGCTCAACTCCACCCTCACCGAACACGGCCTGGCGCAGGGCTCTTCGAGCGAGGCGATCGACCAGGAGTACTCCAGGTCCACGGCCGTGTTCGACGAGCTCAACGGGTACAACAGCGGCCCGAACGGCGTCGCGGGCGGTACCAACCCCAACGCCTGACCGTCACGGGCCGGCCCACCGGCCGTGATCGCACACCCACCGCACACTCACCGTACACGCGGCGAATCGAGGGTTTCTGATGGATTTCACCGACGGTTACATCTACATCGACTACAACCACGCCGAGGGCGCGGCGGACAACATGGTCACGCAGTCCCAGTCCATCATGAGCGTCCTGGAGAACCTGGAAGCGGAGCTGACCGAGCTGAAGAACAGCTGGATCGGTGACGACCGGGACGTCTACCAGGACGTGCAGGCGAAGTGGGACGCGGCCGTCACGAACATCCGGACGCTGCTCGCCAATCACTCCACCCTGCTCACGGACATCTCCGGCAGCTACCGGCACACCGAGCAGAACCTCTCCCAGCGGTGGTCGGACATCAGGATCGGCGGTCGCTGACCGGTCGTCGGCCGGACGGCACGGTAGGGAAAAGGGGAGGGGAAGGGCGACATGGCCGAGGTCACGGTCCTTGACAGCGCGTTCCTGAAGAAGTTCATCAGCGACCACATCGAGCCGTTCGTGGGGACCCTGGAGGGGATCGTCAAGTACAGCCCGACGGAGGGCGAGGCGATCTCGTACATCGCCGACGGCAGGTCGACCACCACGCTCAGCACCACGAAGCCGCTCATCATCGGCAACATGGCCGCGGAGAAGGAGGGCGCCGGGGGCAAGCTCAACGGGGTCATCCAGGCGGAGGCGGTCGAGATCGTCCGCATCATCGAGGAGCAGACCGTGCTCTTCGAGGACTTCGAGGAAGCGCTGCGGGAAACGATCAAACAGCTGGAGAAGACCCAGGGGGCGACCCTGCAGGGCATCACCCCGGAAGAGTTCATGGACGTGTTCGAAGACGTCGACAGTGACCTCGGCGGATCCGGCGGCGAAAAGGAGGACTAGGGCCTGTCCCAGGGCTCCTTCCCCCACCTCTCGTCCTCAGTTGCCCCTCCACGACCCCCACAACCTCCCGGAGCACGGTGATGGCAGAGTCCGAGGCCAGCCCCACGGACAACAACGACGACGACTGGGCCACGGCCGTCAAGAAGCTCACCGGGTACGAGGCGGGCCCGCGCGCGTCGTTGTTCGAGAAGATGAAGGGCAACGACGAGATCCCGCTGATGCATGTCCGGCTGGATCACGCGGGCAGTTACTACGAATCCGGCTTCGCCGGCTCGGGTGGCTGGCACACCAAGAACACCGACTACACCATTCCGTTCTACCGGTCCTACCACGACGCGGACAAAACGTCGCCGGGAACGAAGCTCGACCGGTACCGGGCGTACATCACCATCCTGGCGACCGTCGGCGACGCACCGCCGAGCGGAATGGACGTGATCGGGAGTTTCGAGTACACGAGCAAGGTGCTGAAGGACGAGGGCGGCTGGAACAAGGACGGCAAGGCCGTTTCCTGGGACACCACCAAACTCGCCCAGTACATCCACGGCACCAGGGCCGCCCTCATGGAGATCGCGACGCCCCCGTATTCCTCCCACGGGTTCAGCCACAGCGGCGTCGACGTGACGGACTCCCTCTATGTCGACCTCGGATCCTTCTCGGACACGGCCAGGGCGTTCGACCGGGTGGTCACCTTCTTCAAGAACAGTGCCGCCGCCGTCGGGAAATGGGACAACGAGGACATCGGCGAGGGCAGTAAATCCTGGGACGGCACCTCGGCTGCCATTTTCAAGGCGCTCATCCACAAGCTGGCGAGAAATTACGAGGGATACGCCGACCAGATCGCGGGTGAAGAGGGTGCGGAGTCGACCACCTACGTCACCATCGAGGGTGATCCGGTGTTCTCCGAGCCCGCGCGTGCCCTCGCGGACGCCCAGTGGACTCTGCACCAACAGGCGATGAATCTGGTCGCGGCCTGGGACGCGTGGCGGCCCGAGAGCAGTCCGCAGCAGCATCTGTACGACCTGTTGCAGGAAGCCCGGATGGACATCCTCGACAATCAGTTCGGCAAGATCGACTTCCAGCCGTCCACCAACCGCTACGACTACTCCAGCAATATCGTCGCGGGCGAGGGATTCTCGGGTGTGATCACGATCGACGGCCAGCCCTACGGCGCGCCGACCGAGATGACGACGTGGAAGAAGATCGGCGAGGAGGCCGTACGCCGCTGGGAACTGTCGGTGAAGAACTGGCTCGGTCCGGCGGGAGCCGAGGCGGTCCTCGCCATCGGCAACGCGTTCACCGCGGCGGAGAAGGCTTTCGACCCCACCATCACGGACAAGGACAAGAAGTCCCTCTCGGACATCGCCGCGAAGGAGGAGTCGAAGGCGGAGAAGGCCGCCGCCGAGAAGGAGAAGGAGGACGCCAAGAAGGAGGCGGAGAAGGAAAAGGAGGACGCGAAGAAGGAGGCCGAAAAGGAGAAGGCGGAAGCCAAGGCCGAGCGGGACGCGGAGAAGGCGGAGGCTGACAGGGAGAAGGAAGAGGCCAAGGCCGAGGCGGAGAAGGAGAAGGAGGAGGCCAAGAAGGAGCGGGACGCGGAGAAGGCGGAGGCTGACAGGGAGAAGGAAGAGGCCAAGGCCGAGGCGGAGAAGGAGAAGGAGGAGGCCAAGAAGGAGCGGGACGCCGAGAAGGCGGAGGCTGACAGGGAGAAGGAAGAGGCCAAGGCCGAGGCGGCCAAGGAGAAAGAGGAGGCCAAGGCCGAGCGCGACGCGGAGAAGGCCGAGGCCGACAAGGAGAAGGAAGCGGCCAAGGCGGAGCAGGATGCCGCGAAGGCGGAGGCCGACAAGGACAGGGAAGAGGTGAAGGCCCAGAACGCCGAGGACCGCGCCGAGGCCAAGAAGGCTCAGGAAGAGGCGAAGGCGGAGGCGGCGGCGCAGCAGGCGTTGGCCCTTTCCATGGCGGCGCGGCAGCGGGCCGACGCGGAGAAGGAGAAGGAGGAGGCCAAGAAGGAGGCAGCCGCGGAGAAGGCCGCCGCGAAGGAGGAGCAGGCAGCGGCTAAGGCCGAGGCCGAGGCGGAGAAGGAACAGGCGAAGGAGGAAGCCCGGCAGGAGAAGGAAGCGGCGAAGGCCGAGCAGGAGGCGGCGAAGGCCGAGGCGGACAAGGAGAAGGAGGCGGCCAAGGCGGAACAGGCCGCGGAGAAGGCCGAGGCGGACAAGGAGCGGGAAGAGGTAAAGGCCCAGAACGAGGCGGACCGCGCCGAGGCCAAGCAGGCCCAGGAAGAAGCGAAGGCCGAGCAGGTCGCGGAGAAGGCCGCAGCCAAGGAGGAGCAGGCAGCGGCGAAGGCCGAGGCCGAGAAGGCCCAGGAAGAGGCCAAGAAGGAGGCGGAGGCCGAGAAGGCCGCCGCGAAGGAGGAGCAGGCCGCCGCCCGGGGCGAGGCGGAGAACGCCCAGGAGCAGGCCCGGAGCGAGGCCGTACGGGAGAAGCAGCAGGCCCGGCTGGAGGCCGAGCAGGCCAAGACCGAAGCACAAGCTGACTATGAGCGGGACAAGGCCGACGCGCGCGCCGAGCGCGAGGCCGTTGAGCAGCAGGCCGACCGCCAGGAGGCGGCGGCGAAGCAGGAGTACGAGCACGAGAAGGCCGAGGCGCAGGAGCAGCGCGACGAGGCCAAGCAGGAGGCCGACGAGGACCGCGCGGAAGCACGGCGCGAGTACGACCGCGAGATAGCCGGCGGTGGCGACGAGCAGCAGGCCCGCGAGGAGTACGAACGCCGGCTCGCCGAGATCGACGCCACCGAGCGGGATGCCGTCCAGGACGCCGACGCCGCCGAGGCGGACGCCAAGAAGGAGTACGAGCAGCAGAAGGAGGCGGCCCAGGACGTCCGGGAGGAGGCCCGCGAGGACGCGCAGCAGGCGCGGCGGGACGCCAGGGCCGAGTACGACCGGCGCATGGGCGACATCCAGGCCGAGCAGGACCGCATCGGGGCCGGCGACAGGAACATCGACGAGCAGATCCGCCAGCGCATCGCGGATCTCCCGCAGCCCCCCGACTTCTCGTCGGTCGGCGCGGACTCGGCGTACTCGTCCGTGTTCAACGACAACCTCTACAACCAGGACGATCTGACGTCCGCGCTGGGGCGCCCCGAGGGGAGCGGCGCCATGGCCGCCGCCGACGGCTCCAACGGGGCGGCCGGTTCGCCGGGGATGTCCCCGCCGATGATGCGGGGCGCCGGCGGCGGCGGCGAGTCCGGGTCCTCCGGCGAGCGCACCCGTAACGTCATCGAGCCCGGCCTCGGCCGCTCCGCCAGAGCGGGCGGCGGTGTGTCGACCGTCGAGGACCAGGAACACCGCGTCGTCCCGCGCGGCACGCAGACCAGCAGCCAGACGCCGTTCATGCCGCCGATGGCCGGCGGGCCCGGCGGCGGGGGAGGGCAGCAGACCGAGAGCGGCGACCGCGAGCGCACCACGTGGGTGGTGGAGGACGAGGACGTCTGGGGCACCGACGAGGGCGGCGCTCCCCAGGCCCTGGGACGATGACCGCGCGCCGCACGCAGGAGAGTTACCCAGTGAGGAGACCGGGTTGAGTCAGTCGATGGATGACCGGGTGGCCCAGGCGATCGCCCACCTGAAGGCGACGGAAGAGGCGGCGGCGAAGGCGCGGGGCGAGCTGGACGCGGCGTCGGCGACCGCGCGTTCCGCCGACAGGTCGGTGCGGGTGGCCGTCGGGTCGAAGGGGGAACTGACCAGTGTGGAGTTCCTCGACGGCAAGTACCGCACCATGGCCGCCTCACAGCTCTCCGCCTCGGTGCTGGAGGCCGCGAACACGGCACGCGCCGAGATGGCGCGCCGGGTCGTCGACCTGCTGGACCCCCTCACCCGGATGACCGCGCGGGGCATCGCACCGGAACGGGCCGGCGTCGACTGGGGCTCGCTCTTCGGGTCGCTGCTCGAAGAGACCTCCGTCGACCAGGGGCCGACGGCGATGAGCCGGCTGCGTGACGAGATCCATGAGGACGAACCGGAGCCGGCCGGCCCGCCGCCCGGCGGTCGTGGCGCGGGGACCGAGCGACCGGGAGGCGCGTAGCGATGTCGGGTACGTATTCGGGCGACTACGAGGGAATCCGGGGCCTTTCGCGGCACATCGCGGACGCCTCCAGGACGGGCGAGGAGATCGGGCCGAGGTTCGACGCCGACAGCAGCGCGTACGAGAACTGCTGGGGCGAGGAGGGTGGCGACGACGAATTCGCCAACCAGGTCGGTCCGCAGGCCCGGAAGGAGCGGGAGATGGTCCTCGAAACGCTCCTCAGCATCACGAGCGGCTACCGGGCCCTGGTGGACGCGGTCGACGCGGAGGCGGAGAACGTACGCAGGCCGCAGACGCTCGCGATGGACGACATCCAGACGTACGGCGCGGAGAGCGAGACCAGGCGGTAGCGGCGGACGGGGCGTAGCCCGACCCCGAACCCCTTTCCTGGCACGGGACGTGGGACGTTCTCCCTTTCCTTCTTCTGTTTGTCATCTGGTGGTCACCCCGCCCCGCCCCGCGCTTGTCATCTGGCCGGGGTGGACTGGCCGCAGCGATGGACATCAACTTCCCTCCCGCTCTGCGGGAGTTCCTTGAGGTCTGGGTCGGTGCGAGTGTCGCGAGCGGTAACGCGCGGGACGGATTCAACAGCAGCGGCCCCTATTACCGGTTGTCGGACGACATCGGGACGATGTCCGATGCGATGAAGTCGGCGATCCTGACGTCCGGGGATTCGCTTCCGCCGGCCGTGGCCAAGGAATTCGTCGCCGCGCTGAGGTTATTCGTGGACGACGGCGGGCGGAACCATCTGGCGGACTTCGCCGAGGAGGTCCGGACGATCGGTGACCGGCAGGTGGACCGGTCGATCAAGCTCAATGAAGCGAAGTACCAGATTCTTCTCGAGTTCATCCTGATGAATCTGGAACTCGCCCTCATCGCGGCGCTTGCCTTTTTCACCGGGGGTACGTCGCTGGCCGAGATCGCCGCGGTGAGATCACGTACCGCGTTGTCGATGCTGCTGATCCTCCAGCGGTTGGGGCACGCGGTGCCGACTCCGCTGTCGGCGTTGCTCGAAGCGATCCAGGAAGCGTTCGTCACGTTCGCGTCCCAGGTGATCTCGATGGTCGCGCCGGGCGATCCGAGGCGCCGGCGCCCGGATTTCGACTGGGGCGACATCGGGCAGTCGGCGGTCGCGGGGGCGCTGGCGGGGGCCTTCGCCGGAATCTTCTCGGGCGCGGCGGCGCCGTTCTTCCGCGACCTCTTCAAGAAGAACTCGCCGTGGAAGGACCTGTTCGAGCTTCCGGCCTCCTTCGTCAACGAAGGGCAGGCCGAGACCTTCGCGGAAGCCTTCACCAAGCTCATCTTCCAGGGCACGTTCTCCATCAACCCCGGCACGTTCGTGAGCGCCGGGACCAGTGGACTTCTCACCGAGGCGGCTTCCACCACAGTCGAGTACGGCGGGAAGTGGCTGAACCACAAATTCTTCCAGAATCTCGACTTCGGGCAGGGCCTCAATCACCTTCCGCCGGGCGGCCGGGAGGGGAGCGGGGGCGGCGATCACACGCCGCCTCCCCGGAGGACCGTGGACACCGGTCCTGCCGGGGGTGTCGATCTGTACGACCCCCCGGCCGACTACGGCATCAACTCCGTGCCGCGTCCCTCCACGGCTTCCGCCGACGACGCCTACGTACCGCCGTACGACCCCGGCCGTGGCTTCGACCCCGACCCCGACCCCGACTCCGACCCCGACGACTTCGCGTCGTCCGTCGGCGACTTCAGTGAGACGTCGTCAGTTTTCAGTGACGGCAGCGATTTTGATGACGTCTTGTCCGTCTCGGACTACGGCCTGGACGAGTACGAGCAGCAGGGGCCGCCGATCGGAGTCGGTACGGGCCAGGCGGCGAAGCCGCCGTACCCGTACGACATTCCCGCGCGTCCGTACGACGAGACCGCCGACCCGGAATCCGTCGTCGGCGAGAGCGCGCTGCCCTCACCGGTGGACCTGAACGCGGATTCTGTCTTCTCGACGCTCAGCCCGCAGCGGAGTGCCACGCCCGGGGACAACGGCATCGGAGCGCCGCCGAACATCCTTCCCCCGGTGGGTGCTTCCGCCCCCCTGCCCGCCTTCACCCCCGCCGGCGGGCAGGCCGCTTCCGGCGACCAGCACGCCGAGGGATTCTTCGCCGACGAGGACTTCGCCGCTCCGGACGAGGTGGTGTCCGACCCGGAGAGTGCTCGGTCCGACGTTCACCGGCCGCCCCTGGCGGGGGCGGACACCGCCGAGTCGTCCGCAGGCCGGCCGGGCACCCAGAACGGCACCGGGTCCCTCCCGGACGAGACCGTACGAGAACGCTCGGTGGACGAGGACGGCCTGGCGCCGTTCGACGAGGACGCGGTCACCGGCGGCACCACACCGGCGGCGGCCCTCGCGCCCAGCGCCTCCGCGCCCGCCGCCTCCGCCCCCGCCGGCGGGCAGCAGAGCGTCACCCCGCAGCCCCGGCCCCAGACCTCCTCCGTCGAGCCCGACACGACCGACCACCGGGCCGGCGTCCCCGAGGAAGTCCCGGCCGATGTCCCCGCCACCGACGGGACGCCCGACTCCGCCGGGTTGTCGCCGCTGCCCGGGCAGAACGACAACTCCGACCTCCGTACCCCTCCGTCCTCGGAGGAATCGGCGCGGCCTTCGACACCGCCGCGGACCGGCTCGGAGATCCCGCCGCCGTACCGGCCCGTTCCGACCGAGTCCCAGGACACCTACGGCCCGGCGGCCGATACGGACCGGGATGCCGACGCTCACGACAACACCGACGCCCATGACAACGGCAAGGGCAAGAGCCGGGCAGCGTTCCTGAGCGACCTGCCCGAGAGCCTGCCCGAGAGCCCGGACCCGGACGCCATCGCCGACGCACGGGACGAGCACGCCGACGCCCTGCGCACCTACGCCGACGCGAACCGTGCCGCCGAGAGCATCAGACAGCTCCCGCCGGACGCGGCGACCGGTTCCGACACCACCGTGCTCCGGACGGCCACGGAGCGGGAACAGCACGCGCGCGGTCAGTTGGAGGAAGCCGAGGCCCGGCTGATCCACCTGGGCGTCGACCCCTACGACCTGGGCCCCCGGCGCGGCTTCGGCAGCGCGGACCAGGTGCCCGTCGTCCGGCGCGACGAGGCCTCGCGCCACTGGATCGCCCAGCACGTGACGGCCGAGGACCTGCCGGAGGACCCGCCAGGTCTCGACAGCGCCGACACCGTCACCCCCGCCGAACTGAACGCCGCAGGTATCACTCCGGGTCAACTTCCCCTGAACGCCGGCCGGCTGACGCCTCTCGACCAGGTGCGCCTGCTGATGGTGCGGTCCGGCTCCTGGCCCACCGCGCTCGACACCGTCGCGGCCAACGCGTCGCGGCGGATCTGGCGGACGGCGTCCGCGGAGTTCGAGGGCACGGATCCGGCCGGCGACACGGAGATGAAGACGTCCACGGACACGGCCGCCGCCCGGGCCTGGGACACGGCCGTCGGCCTCGTGCTGCCCCTGGAGCTGCACCCCGTGCTCGCCGACTCCCGCTACGCCGGGGAGGAGTACCGCGACGCGGTCCGGCAGGTCGCCGCCCACCTGGCGACGGAGGGGGCGGACCACCGTACGGCCGTGCACGTCGCCGGACGCCTCCGGCACGGCCTCGGACTGCGCCCCCGAGGGCCGGGCGGCGCCCCGGTCACCCACACCCCCGGCCGGCCCGAGGGCGCATCACCGACGTCCGCCGACCGCACCCAGAGGGAGCCCGCCCCGGCCACTTCGTCACGGGCAGCCCCGGCCCCTACGTCCCGGGAAACCCCAGCCACTTCCTCCCGGGAAACCCCGGCCCACCCGCTGCTGGTGGGCGTGTTCGGCTCCGCCATCGGGTCGAGCCGTCTCTACCCGGCCCTCCGCGCCACCCTCGACCACCTCGACCGACTGCGGCAGGCCGATCCCGCCCTGCGGGACGGCCCGCTCGACCTGGACGCCCTGGCCCGCCGCGTGCTCCTCCTGGACCCCGCGACCCCGGTGACCGGCGCGCACCACGGTGAGCTGTTCCGGGTGGCGATGGACGAAGCCGTCGAGTCCGCGGACAGCCTGGCCGCCCTCGCCGCGTTCCACCTCCAGCTGAGGGGCGTCCTGTCCCCGACCCGCGCGGTGTCCGACCCCAGCGGTTTCCAGGGTCGTGACTGGACGGGCTCTCCGCGTAAGGATCTCGACCTGACGACCACCGGGAAGGTCTCCTACCGTCCCGACGGCCTGCTGGAGCGCGGTGACGTCCGTACGGCGCGCTGGCAGGGGCCCGGCAAGCCGCGGCCGTACGTGGTGACGGCGGAAGGCGCCCACGACCACGTCGTGGTGCGCGGCTTCGACGGCGCGTCGCGCCGGGTGCCGATCGACGTGTTCGCCGAACTGCTCGCCCTCGACCCCGTGCTGGCCGCGCTTCCCTCCGACGTTCCCGTACTCCTGCTGATTCCCGGCGCGGGCGACAGCGGCCTGGAACTGCCCCGCCGTACGGCGGACCGGGTCGGCCGGCGCCTCTGGTCGGCCAACGGCCTGGTGAAACTGACCCCGCAGCGGGACCCGGCGCTGCCGCGCACCATCTCCCTGCTGTCCGGACCCGGCCTGCGGCGCGCCGACTGGATCCCCAGCGACCCCGGTCAGGTGCCCGCCCCCGGCACGGACGAGAACGCCCCTGCCTGGGAACGAAGGATGGTGAGCCACACCATCGTGTCCGACAGCGGGCCGATCGGCAGAGGCGTGTTCGACGACGCCGAGGCCCCGGCCGTCCTGGAGCACCTCAGCCACGCGACGGAGGCGACGGAGCACTGGCACAGGAACCCGGCGACCGACGTCTGGACCCGGGACGACGAGCCCCTTCCGTTCGCCGGAAAGCCGGTGTACGTCTTCGCCGCCCACGGCAGGACGGGCGAGACCCATGTGCCCCTGGAAGGAAAGACGGTCAAGGTCGCCCGGGAACGGGAGACCGGGGGCATGCTCAAGCGGCGCCCGAGCCTCGCCCGACTGCCCCGGGAGTACGGCATCCTGATGGAGGAATGCTGGACCGTGCCGGGCAAGGGGCTCACGACCGTACGCGGTGCCGCTCCCGACGCCTTCGTCCCCGACCCGCTCGCGACGATCGGCAAGGCGCAGCACGCGGCCGACGAGACCGGGCGCACGGTGTACGGCGCCACCCGGGGCGTCGGTCTCCAGTTCCTGCCGGGGCGGGGTTACGTCCACGTCTCGTTGACCGACGCGCGAGGGCGGCGCGGCAGGTGGGTGGAGCACCGGCCTGAGCCCACCGGGGACGCCCTCGACGACCGGGCCCGGGCGGCCGGCCTGCACCACGGCCCCGGGCCCGCCACGGACGCGGTCCGGTACCGGACGCTGCGGCTGGTCCGTGCCCTGCGTCTGACGTTCGGGCCGGCCGTGGAGGACGAGAGCGGGTACGGGGATCTGCTCGGCGGCATCGGGGCGCTGGAGGCCCTGCGCGCCGCCGATCCGGTGCTCGGCGGCTTCGGGCCGTTCTCCCTCGACCTGTTCGAGCGGGCCGCCCGCGCGGCCCGGCCGCAACGGTCCGGCGCGGTGGACGGTGACCTGGGTCCCGGCGACTTCCGGCATCTGCTGGCCGAAGCCGCCGGGGCCGTCACCAGGCGCCCCGGCCTGGCCCTCGGTGACTTCGCCGGCCTGCCGCACGTCACCGGCGCGGCCCGGCGGCTGGGCGGCCTCGCGGACCCGGACGCCGAGGCCGTCAGGATCCTGGGCCTGTCCGGCGGCCCGGCGGCCGTCGGGGAACCCGAGCGGGCACGGCTGTTCTGGGCGACGGTGAAGGCCCTGGAATGGGAGAGCCGGACGCCCGACCCGGACGTACTCACCGCCAAGGTCCTCCATCTCGACCGGCCGGACCCCGCCCGGCGTGATGAGCTGTTCCTGCTGGTCGCCCGGGCGGCGGCCGCGGGACGTGATCCGTACAACGCGACGGAGCTGGCCGCCTTCCACCTCGAAGTGCTCGGAGCCCTCGGCCCGGAGACCCAGCTGGTCGATCCCAAGGGCGTGCCGACCGGCCGGAACTGGGCCAAGCCGGCGCCGGAGGCCGAGGTGGCGCCGAACGCCGGCGGGGTGCCGAGCGCCAAGGTGGTGACGGACCGCGCCGTTGTCGCGGCCCCCACCCAGGGTGGCGGCTACCGTCCCGTCAGCACGGAGACCTCGCCCTGGACCGCCCCCGGCCGGCCGGCGCCGTACCTGGTGTGGGCGGGCGGCGCGGCGGGCGCTCTGACCCTCACCCTGCCCGGCGGGTTCAGCCGCCCGGTGCCGTACGACGAGGTCGCCGAGCTGTTGTCGCGTGACCCGGTCCTGTCCGTCCGCCGCCTGGACGTGGATGTGGTGCTGACCGCCTCGAAGGTCGCCCCGGTGGCCCCCGTGGCCCCGGCGGGACCGGGACCTTTGGCCACCGTCGCCCCGCACCCCGACCCGCGCGCCGTGGTCAGCGCGGCGACCGGCCGGGGGGTGTGGGCGTCCCAGGGCGGCGCGAACCTGGTGGAGGCCCAGCCGAATCTGTACGTGCCCTCCCTGCTCCCCCTCGTGCCGGGAAGTCCGGCGGCCGGCGACTGGGCGGCCGTCCGGCCGCGCGACCTGCTCCCGGAGGGTGCCCCCGCGCCCCTCGGCGATACGGGGGTCGTCTTCGCGGGTCCTGACCCGGCGTCGGACCCGGGCTCGG